>NZ_JACHML010000001.1:3048006-3372009 GCF_014208045.1 Microbacterium thalassium | reverse complement strand
GTACCTCTACATCTCGCCGAACTCGGTCGTCCACAAGATCGACAAGAACCTGCCGGCCGAGATCGCGGCGATGTACAACCCGCTCGGCGCCGGAGTGCGGTGGGCCGTCGACCTCGGCGAGGTGGGGCTCGGCGACACGATGCTCGTGCTCGGCTCCGGTCAGCGGGGCCTCGCCGCGGTGATCGCGGCGAAGGCGGCGGGCGCCGGACAGGTCATCGTCACCGGACTGGAATCGGATGCGCACAAGCTCGCGATCGCGCGGGAGCTGGGCGCCGACCACACGCTGACGGTCGGCGGCGAGGATGCGCCCGACACCGCCGACGCGGTCATGGAGCTCACCGGCGGCCGCGGCGTCGACGTCGCGCTCGACCTCACCCCGATGGCGGGGGGACCCATCACCGACGCCCTCAAGAGCGTGCGCCACGGCGGGCGCGTCGTGCTCGCGGGTCTCAAGGGTCAGCGCGAGATCCCGCTCGTCACCGACCTCATCATCAACCGCGCGATCACGGTCAAGGGCGCCTTCGGCGTCGACGCGACGGCGAACAAGAAGGCCATCGCGCTGCTGGAGTCGGGCCGCTTCCCGCTCGAGAAGCTGCACACGCACACGTTCGGCCTCGACGACGTGGGTCTCGCCATCGAGACCCTCGCCGGCGAGACCGAGGACAAGTCCGCGATCCACGTCTCCGTCCACCCCAGCTTCGCCTGACCGAAGAAAGGCCCCGCCTGTGATCATCGACGCCCACGCGCATCTTCTGCCCCACGACTACCCCGAGGACGCCCCGGCGTGCTTCCCGCACATGGAGCCCATCGAGGGCAGCACCGATCGCCTCCTCGTCTTCGATCAGATGCGCTTCCCCGCCAAGGAGGTCTTCTGGCAGGCGGAGCGCCGCCTCGAGGCGATGGACGCCTCCGGCGTCGACGCCGAGGTCGTCAGCCCCATGCCCCCGCTGCTGCGCTACGACCTGCCGGCGGCGGACGGACTCGCGCTCTCGCGGCACGTGAACGACGTCGCCGCCGAGCTCAGCTCGCACGCACCCGACCGGATCATCGCGCTCGGCATGGTCCCGATGCAGGATCCGGATGCCGCGACCGCCGAACTGGCGGCGATCAAGGAGCAGGGTCTCGCCGGCGTCGAGATCGCCTCCAACATCCTCGGCAGCTCCATCGGCGACGAGAAGTTCCTGCCGTTCTTCCAGGAGCTCGAGCGGCTCGACCTGCCGCTGTTCGTCCACGCGATGCCCTCACCCAGCGACCGGCTGCCGTTCAGCGCGATGGGCACGTACGTGGTCGGAATCGAGGGCATGTACGCGGCGGCGTCGCTCATCCTCGGCGGCACCGCGGCCGCGTGCCCGAACCTGAAGATCTCGTTCAGCCACGCCGCCGGCGGCTTCGCCATGATGCTGCCGCGCGCCAACTACTTCTGGGGCGGATCCTGGAACGAGGAGCCCCGCGACCTCGGGCGCGCCGTCATGCCCGATGACGGCCCGTCGCCGCTGGAGTACGCGCGCCGGTTCTACTACGACTCGATGGTGTTCGACCGCCGTACGATCCAGTACCTGGTCGATCTGCTCGGCGCCGACCGGCTGCTGGTCGGGTCCGACTTCCCAGCCATGCTCCGCGAGGAGCCGGCGGCCAAGACGCTGAAGTCGATGGACCTGCCCGACGACCAGTGGCAGGACATCGCCTGGCGCAACGCGATGCGGTGGCTCGGCCGCGAGGCCGCGGATCTGCCGCTCGCCGAGGCGGTCGCGACGGCCTGAGAGGCGCGTTCGCCGAGCCTGTCACGACGCTCCATCCCCTTCCCGAGAGGGGGTGGAGCGTCGTCGCGTGCGGCGCCGGATCGCCGGTCCCCGGGCGTTCTTTCGTCGGGCGGAAACCGCATGGAAGGCGCCCTGGCACTGGACGAGACTTCCCAGGAAGCCCGGCGACGGGCAGAGAGTCCAACGAGGGACTCGGCGACTCGCACCCGCGGTCGCGACCAACAACCCTCAGTCCAAGGGGAGCGTCACATGAAGAGTATTCGGAAGGGCGGAAGGTCAGCGGCGCGGCTGATCACATCGCTCGCGATCGTCGTGGGCCTCGGCATCTCGACGGCGGCATGCACATCGGACGGCGGAGGCACCGACGGAGGAACCTCCAGCGGCGAACCGCAGTCCGGCGGCGAGATCACGGTCCTGCTCGACTCCGGCTTCGCCGGCGGTTGGGCCACGGGCCTCGACCCCGCCACCAGCAACACGACAGGGGCGAACCTGCCCCAGAACGCGGCCATCTTCGGCGGCCTGTTCACCCTCGAAGCCGACGATGACGGGCTCAACGCCCGCATCGAGTCCAACCAGGCCGAGGGCTACGAGTGGACCGACGAGGGCCTGACGCTGACGGTCACGCTGCGCGACGGCATCACGTTCACCGACGGCACGGCGATGGACGCCGACGCGGTGGTGTGGAACTGGATCCGCCTGCTCAACTCCGGCAGCACCGGCGCCCCGCGCCTGCAGCTGGACACCACCGGGGAGGCTCCCGACCTGAGCGACGAGTTCATGGACAGCCTGTGGGCGGCACTGCCCGCGGACGTCGACGAGGCGACCGTGATGGGTCACCTCGCCGCCATCCAGGCCGTCGACGACCTCACCGTGCAGATGAAGCTCACGGCCGTGGACGGCTCGCTCGTCAACGGGTTCCCGGCGAGCGCCCTGAACCTCATCGCCTCGCCCTCGGCCTACGCCGAGATGGGCGCCGAGGACTTCAGCCTCATGCCGGTGGGCGCGGGACCGTTCATCATCACGTCCGACAGCATGAGCGACCGCCTCGAGCTCGAGAAGAACCCCGACTACTTCAAGGACGGGCTGCCCTATCTCGACGCGATCAACTTCCAGTCGGTCGGCGGCGACCAGGTCGCGTACCAGACGCTGCTCGCCGGCCAGGGAGACGTCATCGAGGGCCTGTCGGCGGTCACGCTGATCCAGGAGGCGCAGAACAACCCCGACGTGGCGGTCTACCCCGGCGTCCCGACGTCGCCGTACGTGGTCCAGCTCAACACGCGGGTCGCTCCGTTCGACGACATCAAGGCGCGCGAGGCGGTCTACTACGCCACCGACTTCGCGGCCATCAACGAGGGTCTGTTCAAGGGCGACGGTGAGATGAGCCAGTCGTTCACCGCATCCGGCGGTCTGTTCTGGAACCCCGAGGTCGACGGCTACCGCGAGTACGACCTCGACAAGGCCAAGGCGCTCGTCGAAGAGCTGGGAGGCCTGACGGTCACCCTCGGCACGACCGACATCGTCACCGCCCGCTCGGTCAACACCGCCCTGCAGACGCAGTGGAAGGAAGCCGGCATCGACGTCGAGATCACCGCGCAGCCCCTGGGCGACGTGATCAACGACTTCCTCGGCGGTCAGTGGCAGGCGATGCTGCAGACCGCGGGAGCGTGGGACCCCTCGGTGGGCATCGGCGTGAGCGTCCGCTTCGGCTCGACGTCTCCGTTCAGCGGTGCACCGCTGCCGGCCGAGGAGGGCGCGACCACCGAGCTCGACGACCTGCTGGCCGCTGCGGTCAGCACGATCGACGACGACGAGCGCAAGATGTACTACGACGAGATCGCCAAGTACATCTCCGACGAGGCCCTCGCCCCGTTCGGCATGGCGTTCACCCCGGCCCAGGTCGTCCGTGAGGGCGTGTACGGTCCGGGTCTGAGCACCCCCATCCCGGCTCTCGCCGTGAACGAGGGTGTGCTGTACGACCGGGTCTGGGTCGAGAGTGACTGACACCCGCACCGTCGAAGAGACGACGACGTCCATCCGGACCGAGGCGCCCGCAGGGCTCCTCGGCCGGGTGGCCGCGTCGCCCCTCCTGCGCCTCATCGCGCGGCGCGTCCTCATCGCCATCCCGCTGCTGTTCGCGATCAGCATCCTGGTCTTCGCCCTTCTCGAGGCGATGCCCGGCGACGTCGCCCAGCAGCAGGCCGGCATGGACGCCACCCCGGAGGAGGTCGAGGCCGTCCGCAAGCGGCTCGGCCTCGACCGTCCTCCGGTGGAGCGGTACCTGTCGTGGCTGGGCGGGTTCGTCACCGGCGACCTCGGCCGGTCGTCGGTGAGCGGCCAGCAGGTCTCGACCCTGCTGGCCGAGCGGATGGCCGTCACGATGGAGCTCGTCCTGCTCGCCTTCCTCGTGTCGCTGGTGATCGCGGTCCCGATCGCGCTGCTGGCCGCCCGCAAGCCCGGCGGCTTCTTCGACCGCATCGTGATGGTGCTGTCGATGACGCTGCTGGCCGTTCCCAACTACGTGCTCGCCCTCCTCCTGGTGCTCGTGTTCGCGGTGATGCTGCGCACGCTCCCGGCCATCGGCTACGTGCCGATCGACGAAGGGCTGTGGGCCAACCTCAGATCGGTGATCCTCCCGGTGCTCGCACTCGGTGTCCCGATCGCGTGCTTCTACACGAGGTTCCTGCGCGGAGACCTCGTCGAGCAGCTCAACTCCGCCGACTACATCGACACCGCCCGCGCGAAGGGCGTCGCCCCCTGGAAGATCCTGTGGAGCCACGCGTTCCGCAACTCCTCGTTCGGCCTGCTGACCCTGGTGGGCCTGAACATCGGCGGGCTCGTGGGCGGAACCATCATCATCGAGCAGATCTTCGCGATGCCCGGCATGGGCATGCTGATGCTCCAGGGCGCGATGTCGCGCGACGTGGCCGTCGTGCAGATCTGCGTCTTCATCTTCGCGGCGGTGGCGGTCTTCGCCAACCTGTTCGTCGATGTCATGTACGCCGTTCTAGACCCGAGGATCCGCTATGGCAGTCGCTGATGTAGGAACGACCTCCCGGGTGCTGGTCCCGGTCGTCGACACGACCGCGCGCAGCATCCTGTGGGCCAAGTGGCGCCGCCGGATGGTGGTCGGCATCCCCGCGGCCATCGTCGCGCTGCTGCTGTTCATCTGCTTCGTGGGGCCGTTCATCTTCCCGATCCCCGCTCCCGTGGGCGGGAGCGTGCTCGACAGCGCGCTGCCGCCGGGCAGCCCCGGGCATCCGCTGGGCACCGACGTCAACGGCAACGACGTCCTATCGCGGCTCATCTACGGCGGACGCGCGTCGCTCACGGTCGCGATCGCCGTCAACGTGATCGGCCTGGTGATCGGCGGCGGCATGGGCGCCCTGTCCGGCTACCTCGGCGGCACCGCCGACATGATCATCATGCGGGTCCTCGACGTGTTCATCGCGTTCCCGTCGCTCGTGCTGACGATCGCGATCGCGCAGGTCCTCGGCCCCAGCCTCCCGAACACGATCCTGGCGCTGTGCGCGTTCAGCATCCCCGCCGTCGCACGTATCGCCCGGTCCGCTGCGCTGCGCGTGGTGAACATGCCCTTCATCCAGGCCGCCGAGCTGAGCGGGAGCCCCGCCTGGCGGGTGCTGTTCCGGCACATCGCGCCGAACATCACGCCCCAGATGCTGAACTTCGCGCTGCTGGGCATGGGGATCGTGATCGTGACGGAAGGCGCCCTGAGCTTCCTCGGCCTGGGCATCCCGGCACCCGACCCCAGCTGGGGCAACATGATCTTCGAGGGGCAGCAGTCGCTGTCGGCCACGCCGCTGCTGGTGCTGTGGCCGAGCCTGGCGCTGCTGGTGACCGTGCTGGCGTTCAACCTGCTCGGCGAGAACGTGAGAGACGAGATGAGCGGCCGATGAAGGTGCTGGATCGAATGACGACAGAGACGACCCCGACCACCACCGAGCCCGAGACCGTTCTGACGGTCGAGGACCTGCGGATCACCTTCTCGCGAGGCGGCCGCCGGATCCACGCCGTCAACGGGCTGTCCTACGAGCTGAAGGCCGGCCGCATGCTCGCCATCATCGGCGAGTCCGGCTCGGGCAAGTCCGTCAGCGTGCGCGCGCTCATGGGGCTGCTGCCCCCGAGCGCGTTCATCACCGGCTCCGCCCGGCTCGGCGACGTCGAGCTCGTCGGCAAGAGCGACAAGTCGATGCGCTCGATCCGCGGACGCGACATCGCGATGGTCTTCCAGGACCCGTCGCGGTCGCTGAACCCCACGATGAGCGTGGGGGCGCAGATCACCGAGGCGCTGCGGACGCAGACCGACCTGGGCAAGAAGGAGGCCGAGGCGCGCGCGGTCGAGCTGCTCAAGCTCGTGCGCCTGCCCGCGGCCGAGCGGCGCTTCCACGAGTACCCGCACCAGCTGTCGGGCGGCATGCGCCAGCGCGTCATGATCGCGATCGCGCTCGCCGCCGATCCGAAAGTGCTGATCGCGGACGAGGCCACGACGGCGCTCGACGTGACGACGCAGGCCCAGATCATGGAGCTGCTCGCCGACCTGCAGCACCGGCTCGGCACCGCCGTCATCATGATCAGCCACGACCTGGGCCTGGCCGCGAGCTACGCCGACGAGGTCATGGTCATGTACGCCGGCCAGGCCGTCGAGCACGCTGAGACCGAGACGCTCTTCCAGAACGTGCGGATGCCGTACACGAAGGCGCTGCTGGGCGCGATCCCGCAGCTGTCGACGCCGTCGCACTCGCTGCTGACGGTGATCGGGGGGCACCCGCCGGACCTGAGCGCGCTGCCGGCCGGATGCCCGTTCGCGCCGCGCTGCCCCAAGGCGACGGACGCGTGCGATGAGGCGCCGGAGCTGAAGGAGCACGAGCCCGGCCACCTGTATGCGTGCTGGAACCCCGTGGCGAAGGAGGACTCAGCGCTCTTCGGCGGCCGCGCGCTGCCGCTGGACGAGACGCTCGAGCCCGTCGACGACGAGGACCGGACGCTCGACGCTGTGCATTCGCTCCCCGAGCACGAGCCCATCGAGGCGCTGAACGACCTGAACGAGGAGAAGGCGCTGTGACGCTCGTCGAGCCCACCATCGAGACGACGGATGCCGACGCCGACGCGCCCATCCTGCAGGTGCGCAACGTCGTGCAGGAGTTCGTCACCAAGGGCCCGGGCGGCGTTCGCGCCGGTGTGGTCCATGCCGTGTCGGACGTGTCGTTCGAGCTGGGGCGTGGCGAGACCCTCGGGATCGTGGGCGAGACGGGGTCGGGAAAGTCCACCCTCGCGCGTGCGATCATCCAGGCCGACCCCCCGAAGTCCGGCGATGTGGTCTTCCGCGGCCGGAGCCTCGTGGGCATGTCCAAGCGCGAGCTGCGCAAGGCGCGCGCCGAGATGCAGATGGTCTACCAGGACCCGTTCGGCTCGCTGAATCCGCGCTGGCGCGTGGAGGACGTCGTGGCGGAGCCTCTGCTCGGCCACGCGTCGATGTCGCGATCGGAGCGCCATGCGCGCGTGCGGGAGCTGCTGGACATGGTCGGCCTCGACCCCGACCAGTACATGCGCCGCCGGCCGCTGGAGCTGTCGGGAGGTCAGGCGCAGCGTGTCGCGATCGCGCGAGCCATCGCGCTGCACCCCGCCCTGATCATCTGCGACGAGGCGATCTCGTCGCTGGATGTGCTCATCCAGGCGCAGGTGCTGAACCTGTTCGAGAAGCTGCGCGAGGAGCTGGGCCTGGCGTACGTGTTCATCGCGCACGATCTGGCGACCGTGAAGCAGATCAGCGACAAGGTGGCGGTCATGCACCTCGGCCAGCTCGCCGAGGTCGGCCCGGCCGAGGCGCTGTACGCCGCGCCTCGGCATCCGTACACGAAGGCGCTGCTGGACTCGATCCCGGGCCTCGATCCCGAGACGGGACAGGCGCGACGCCCCGTGCCGATCCAGGGCGAGCCGCCGTCGCCGCTGCATCCGCCGAGCGGCTGCCGCTTCCGCACGCGCTGCTCGCGTGCCGAGGGCGTGTGCGCCGAGGTCGAGCCGCGGCTGCGCGACGTCGGCGACGGCCAGCGCGTGGCGTGCCACTTCCCGCTGGACCCGCCGACGTTCTCGGTCGACTCGCTGCGCGCGTCGATGCCCAAGACGGATGCGGCGGCGGGCACACCGGCTGCCGGCTCCGCCGGTGAGGGAGCCGCTCCCGGCGCCGGGGCCTGACTTCCGCCGCCGGGCGCGCCCTATCGCGTCCGGCGGCGGTTCCCCGCCCGTCAGCCCCTGTCGGCGGCGACCTCGGTGAGGTCGCGCACGCGACGCCGCTCGCGGAGCGCGTAGGCCACGATGCCGTCGACGGTGCGGTCGTCGACGAGGATCGCGCCGTCCTCGCTCCAGCCGTGGCGCGCGTAGAAGTCCTCGGCGCGGGTGTTGCCCTCGAGCACCCACAGGTGCGCCTCGGTGAAGCCCTGGGAGCGGAGCCCGTCCTCGCACGCGGCCAGGAGCGCGTGGCCGACGCCGGTCGACCAGCGTTCGGCGATCGCGTACAGCGCGTACACCTGGCCGCTGCCGGGCCGCTCCGGGTCGAGGGACGGGCCGTAGGCCGCCCACCCGACCGGAGAGCCCCCGTCCTCGGCCAGAAGCGAGATGTTCCGCGGGTCGCTGTGCAGCTGATCCCACGTGTCCGCGCGGCGCACCGCCTCGCGCTCGGCGTCGAGGCGCTCGAGCACCTCGGGCAGCACGAGTCCCGCGTAGGCCGCGCGCCACGTGTCGACGCGGATGCGCGAGATCGCCGCGGCATCCGCCTTCACCGCGCGGCGAATGGTGACGGCCATGGGCCCGACGATACTGGCCGAGGACTGTTCCGAGAACGACCCGCCGACCGGTCATCGTCACGAACGGCGGGGATCCGGTGTCACGAACGGCGGGGACTTTGTGCGACACGCCGCGGGGCGCGGCCGGAACCCGGCGTGTCGTCGCGGATCCCCGCCGTTCGGTACCCGGCCGGAGTGAGGGAGTGCCGGGGTGGGTATCAGTCCTCGACGATGCGACCCTGATCGATCCGCACGACGCGGTCGATGAGCTCGTCCGGGACCGTGACGTGCGAGATGAGCACGACGGCACGGTCACCGTCCACGGCGCCCAGCAGGTCGCGCAGCAGCGCGTCGGAGGCGGCCGGGTCGACGCCGGCGGTCGGCTCGTCGAGCACGAGCACCGGGAATCCGCGCAGCAGAGCCCGCGCGAGCGCGATGCGCTGCGCCTGGCCGCCCGAGACGAGCGCGCCGCGTTCGCCGACGCGGGCGTCGAGGCCGCCGCGTTCGCGCAGCCAGTCCCCGAGACCCACGCGCTCGAGCGCCGCGACGAGGTCGGCGTCGGTGGCGTGGTCGTTCGCGAACAGCAGGTTCTGGCGGATGTCCTCGTCGAACAGCTGCGGGCTCTGCTCGCACAGGCCCACCGTCAGGCGCACGTCGTCGGCCGCGAGCACGGAGGCATCCGCCCCGCCGATCTCGTACCGCCCGTCGACGTCGAGGAACCGTACGAGCGCGTGGGCGAGGGTGGACTTGCCGGCGCCGCTGGAGCCGACCACCAGCACGCGCTCTCCGGGGTGCACCCGCAGCGACGCGCCCTCGAGGGCGGGCCGCTCGGCGCCCGGCCACCGCACCGTCGCGTCCTGCAGCGTCACGCCATCGCCGAGCGCGGGTGCGTCGCCGGTGGCGGGAACACGGTCGACGACGAGTTCGGCGGGGATCTCGGACGGGACGGATGCCGCCACGCGGCCCGCCGAGGCGCGCACCTGGCGCCACGACGCGGCCGCCATCGGCACCGACGCGAAGACATCGAACACCGCCATCGGAACCAGCACCGCCACGGCGAACGCCGGCCCGGTGATCGTCCCGTCGCCGACGCCGGGACCGGCGGTGAGCACGGCGGCGATCGTCGCGACGCCGGCGAGCACCGACACGACGGCCGCGGTTCCCGCCTGCGCTCCCGCGCGCCGCACGACCGCTCGGCGCAGTCCGGCGTCCGCGTCCCGGATGCGCTGAGCGCTGGCGGCCTCGGCTCCGTAGGCCTGCAGCACGTCGAGGCTCGAGAAGTGGTCCAGGAGCGCGTCGGCGAGGCGGCCGCGCAGCGGCGCGATCGCGCGCTCCCATCGCGCACCCGAGGCCCACCCCCATGCCGTCGCCGCCAGGGCCGCGACGATCAGGCACACCAGCAGCGCCAGGGCGGCCGGCCACGACACGAACGCGACGAGCACGACGGCGCCGATCGCCACGAGGGCCGACGACACCAGCGGCTGGACGACGCGCAGCGGCAGGTCCTGCAGCTCGTCGACGTCGTCGACGAGGGTGCCGAGCACCGACCCGCGGCTCGTGCGCGCGAGCCCGTCCGGAGCGAGCGGGACGAGCCGGCGGACGATCGACGAACGCGCGACGGCGAGCTGCCGCAGCGCCGCGTCATGCCCGACGAGGCGCTCGAGGTAGCGGAAGGTCGCACGGGAGATCGCGAAGAACCGCACGCCGACGACGGCGACCTGCAGGTAGAGCACGGGCGGCATCTCGCTGGCGCGCACGATCAGCCACGCGCTCACCGCGAGGAGGGCGACGGCCGACGCCTCCGAGGCGAACCCCGCCGCGAGGGCGGGCCAGAAGCGGCGGGCGGGCGGGATCGCCTGACGCAGCACGCCGGCCGGGGTGTCCGGGAGTCCGGCGGGGGAGACCTGTGCCGTGCTCACGCGACCACCTCCCGGGCGCCGATCCGGACGACGACGTCGGCGACGCGCCGCGCGCTCTCGCGATGGGACACCAGCAGCACGGCGGCGCCGTCGTCGGCGAGGCTGCGCACCGACTGCCACAGACGGTCCTCGGTGTGGGCGTCGAGGGCGGAGCTGGGCTCGTCGAGGGCGATGAGTCCGGCGCGGCCGCGCAGGTGGCGGTAGAACGCGCGGGCGACCGCGACGCGCTGCGCCTGCCCGCCCGAGAGCCCCGCGCCCTGCACGCCGAGTGCGAGGTCGGGGCGGATGCCGTCGGCGCACGCCAGGGCGAGGGCGCGCTCGACGAGCTCCGCGTCGGGGGCGTCGTCGCCGATGGCGACGTTCGCCGCGACGGTCCCGGTCACGAGCCCGGGCTGCTGGCCCGCCCACGCCAGCCAGGCCGACGGGGCGAGCGAGCGCACGTCGCGGCCGTCCCACCGGGCCGTGCCCTCGAACGCGGCGGCGCCGCGCAGAGCGGCGAGGATGCTGGACTTGCCGGCGCCGCTCGGCCCCTCGGCGAGTGTGACGGTGCCGGGCGCGGCGGTGAGGTCGACGGCGTCGAGGAGGCGCTCCCCGCGCCGCACGCGGACTGCCGCGAGGAGGAGGCCGGGCGTCGACGGCTCGGAGGCCGCCGCGGCGACGGTCGTAGCCTCCGCGGTCGCGGGGCCGGGGGCGTGACGCCGCGTCGAGGTGCGGGCCGCGTCGAGCACCTCGAAAACGTCCTCGGTCGCGGCGACGCCCTCGGCGGCGGCGTGGAACTGCACGCCCACCTGACGCAGCGGCAGATACGCCTCGGGGGCCAGCAGGAGGACGAACAGGCCGACGACGAGCGCGAGCGAGCCGTCGACGAGGCGGAGGCCGATCGACACCGCCACGATCGCGACCGAGATGCTCGCGAGGAACTCCAGCGCGAAGCCCGACAGGAACGACACGCGCAGCACCTTCATGGTCTCGCGGCGGTAGCGCTCGGTGACGGCGGCGATGGAGTCGGCCGCGCGGTGCTGACGTCCGTAGACCTTGAGGGTCGACAGTCCCTGCACCGTGTCGGAGAAGCGCGCGGCGAGGTGCTGAAGGGTCTTCCACTGCTTCTGCTGCACGGCGCGGGTGGCCAGGCCGATCAGCACCATGAACAGCGGGATGAGGGGGATGGTGAGCAGCACCGTGAGGCCGGACAGCCAGTCCTCCCACCACATCACCAGCAGGATCAGCGGCGTCACCACGACCGTCTGGACCAGCTGCGGCAGGTACCGGCCGAAGTACGCCTCGAGCGCGTCGAGCCCGCGGCCGGCGGTGACGGCGAGGCTCGCGGTGGAGCGCTGCCCCAGCCACTCGGGCCCGAGCTCGCCGACGGCCTCGACGAGGTGCGTGCGCAGCTCGGTCTGCACGCGCGCGGCCGCGCGCGACGCGACGGTCTCGCGCGCCCACAGCAGCAGCGCCCGGACGGCGACCACGGCGGCGAGTATCGCGAGGGTGGCGGTCACCTCTTCGGCGGGCATCCCGTCGATCACGCCCGTGACGGCGCGCGTCACGAGCCACGCGAACGAGACGATCGCGGCCGCCTGTCCGGCGGCGATGACCGCCACCGCGGCGAAGAACACGCGCGACGCGCGTGCGTAGCGGAGCAGTCGCGGGTCCACCGGCCGCACGCGCGGGCGCGGGGCCGCGGCGTCGGCATCCGATCGTTCGTTCACAGCAGTTCGAGCCTAAGCGACGTCGAGCCACCCCCTCCGCGTGGAGCCGCCCCTTTCGCTGCGGCCACCACGGGGGCGGCTCGAGGCGAGAGGGGCGGCTCGACGCTGCGGTGCGCTCAGTGGACGGCCGACTCGGCCTTCTCGATGTGAGCGCGCGTGACGCGCTTGCGGAACACCCAGTACGTCCAGCCCTGGTACAGCAGCACCAGCGGCAGGAAGATCACGGCGGCCCACGTCATGATCGTCAGCGTCAGCTCGGTGCTCGAGGCGTTCTCGATCGTGAGGCTGAACGCGTCGTCGGTCGACGACGGCATGACGTACGGGAACAGCGCGGTCCACAGCGACAGCACGGCGGTCGCGATCGTGAGCGCCCCGAAGCCGAAGGCCCAGCCCTCGCGCTTGATCCAGTTTGCCCACACCGACAGCAGCAGCGCGACGGCGGCGATGGCGCCGGTGGCGATGCTCAGCCACAGCAGCGGAGCCTCGCGCCCGCCCGCGATGATCCACGTCCACACCACGGTCCCGGCGGCGAAGACCACCGTGGGGATCGCGAGGCGCTTGGCGAGGGCGTTCGCGTCCTGCTGCACCTGGCCGTCGGTCTTGAGGGCGATGAAGTACACCCCGTGCAGCCAGAACAGCAGCAGCGTCGTGACGCCCACCCACAGCCCGTACGGGTTCAGCAGCGTCAGCAGGGTGCCGGTGAAGTTGAAGTCCGCGTCGATCGGCACGCCCTGGACGATGTTGCCGACCGCGACGCCCCACAGCAGAGCCGGCAGCGCCGAGCCGATGACGATCATCCAGTCGAAGCGGGCCTTCCACTTCGGATCGTCGCGCTGGTGCCGGTACTCGAACGACACACCGCGCGCGATGAGGGCGAGCAGGATCAGCAGCAGCGCCAGGTAGAAGCCGCTGAAGAGCGTCGCGTACCACTCCGGGAAGGCGGCGAACAGGCAGGCGCCCGCGACGATGACCCACGTCTCGTTGAGGTCCCACACGGGGCCGATCGTGTTGATGATCTGGCGGCGCGAGACCTCGTTCTTGCCGAGGAAGGGGAGCGACATGCCGACGCCGAAGTCGAAGCCGTCGAGGACGAAGTAGCCGACGAACAGGACGCCGACGATGAAGAACCAGAGGTATGCGAGATCCATGGCGAGCTCCTAGTACACCGTGGTCGGGGTGTCTTCGACGGACGTTTCGGATGGATGCTCATCATCCGGTCCGGGAAGGGGATCGGGCCCCTTCTTGACCGTCTTGACGATCAGGCCGAACTCGACGACGGCGAGGATCGCGTAGATCAGCGTGAAGGCGATGAGCGAGACGAGCACGTTCCAGCCCGGCACATTGGGCGAGACGCCGTCCTCGGTGAGCATGAGCCCGAACACGATCCACGGCTGGCGGCCCATCTCGGTGAAGATCCACCCGACGAGGATGCCGAGCAGGGCGAGCGGCGCCTGCCAGACCGCGACCTTCCACATCCAGGCGGCCGGCTCGCGCTTGGCGTTCTTGCGGGTGACCCACAGGCCCACGACGGCGATGAGCGCCGCGATGCCGCCGAAGCCCATCATCCAGCGGAACGACCAGTAGGTGACCCACAGGATCGGGGCGAAGTTGCCGTCGACCTGGTCGGCGAACTGGGGGAACAGCTCCTGCGTGTAGAGCAGGTTCAGGTCGTTGATGCCCTCGACGCAGCCTTCGAGCGTGTGCGTCGAGAGGAATGCCAGCAGATACGGCACGCGCAGCGACCATATCTCGCCCGTGCCGTCGGGCGTGCCGATGGAGAACAGCGAGAAGGAGGCGTCGGCTCCGCACGCGGAATTGAACAGCGCCTCGGCCGCGGCCATCTTCATCGGCTGCGTCTCGACCATGACCAGGCCCAGCTGGTCGCCGGTGAGGCCGACGGCCAGGAACGAGATCACGACGGTCCACAGGCCGAACTTCAGCGCCGGGCGCATCGTCTCGACGTTCTGCTTGCGGGCGAGGTGCCAGGCCGCCGCGGCGACCATGACGCCGGCCGAGAACATGATGGCCGAGACGATCGTGTGCGGGAACTGCGTCAGCGCGACCGGGTTGGTCAGCACGGCCACGAAGTCCGCCATCTCGGCGCGGCCGCCCTCCTGCGACATCTGGTAGCCGACCGGGTTCTGCATGAAGGCGTTCGCGGCGAGGATGAAGTACGCCGACAGCCACGTGCCGACGACCGTCATCCAGATCGTCGCCAGATGGACGCCCTTGGGCAGCTTGTTCCACCCGAAGATCCACAGGCCGATGAACGTGGCCTCGAAGAAGAACGCCATGAGGCCCTCGAAGGCCAGCGGCGCCCCGAACACGTCGCCGACGAAGCGGCTGTACGAGGACCAGTTCATGCCGAACTGGAACTCCTGCACGATGCCGGTGACGATGCCCATCGCGAAGTTGATCAGGAAGATCTTGCCGAAGAACCGCGTGAGCATCAGGTACTTCACGTCGGCGGTCCGGTACCAGGCGCTCTGGAAGATCGCCACGAACAGCGACATGCCGAGCGTGAGCGGCACGAAGATGAAGTGGTACAGCGTCGTCAGGCCGAACTGCCAGCGTGCCAGCAGCAGCGGGTCGAGGAACTCCACGGTGAAGACTCCGATCGCAGGTGATGAGGTCGGCGAGGTCTGGGCCACTCTAACAGTGGTCTGACCACAATGGGCGCAGGGGTCGTGCTCCCAGGTGGTTCCCAGAATCGCAGGTGGTTCGAACGCTCACCACCCATTTCCCGGGACCTAGGTCCCATCGCGGCGTGCTAGGGCCGCGCCGGAGTTCTCCGCAACGTAAGGTCGACGCCGGCGCCGGGCCGATCCGCGGCCGGTAGCCTCGGAGGATGGCGCACCAGTACGGCATGCGCCGGGAGGCGGCATCGTGACCGCCGTCCCGGTGATGATCGGCGTGCGTCCCCCGGACGTCGCCCGCGACGAGGTCGGGGGAGCGCTCGTCGACACGCACGGGCGCGTGCACCGCGACCTGCGGATCTCGCTCACCGACCGCTGCTCGCTGCGCTGCACCTACTGCATGCCCGAGCAGGGCAACGAGTGGCTCGCGCGCAGCAGCATCCTCACGCTCGACGAGATCGTCGAGGTGGCCCGCGTGGCGGCATCCGCCGGCATCACCACGTTCCGCCTCACCGGCGGCGAGCCGCTGCTGCGCGCCGACATCGTCGACGTGGTCCGGCGCCTCGCGCGGATCAGCGGGCCCGACGGCGCCCCGGTCGAGATCGCCATGACCACCAACGGCATCCGCCTTCCGGAGTTCCTCCCCGGTCTCATCGACGCGGGGCTGCAGCGCCTCAACATCTCCATCGACACGCTCCGCCGCGACCGGTTCCGCGAGCTGACGCGCCGCGACCGCCTCGACGACGTGCTCGACGGCATCGCCGCGGCCGCGGCATCCGGTCTTCGCCCCCTCAAGCTCAACGCCGTCGCGATGCGCGGCGTCAACGACGACGAGCTCGTCGAGCTCGTCGAGTTCGCCATCGGGCACGGCGCGCAGCTGCGCTTCATCGAGCAGATGCCGCTGGACGCCGGGCACACGTGGGACCGGTCGAGCATGGTCACGCGCGACGAGATCCTGCACGCGCTGTCGGAGCGGTGGGACCTCACCGCCGTGCCCGGGCGCGGGGGAGCGCCCGCCGAGCGCTGGAGCATCGACGGCGGACCCCACACGGTCGGCGTCATCGCGTCCGTGACCGCACCGTTCTGCGGCGACTGCGACCGGCTGCGGCTCACCGCGGACGGGCAGCTGCGCAACTGCCTGTTCTCCACGACCGAGTACGACCTGCTGCCGGTCCTGCGAACCGGCCACGGCGACGCGGACGTGGATCGGATGCTGCGCGCGTGCGTGCGCGGCAAGCTCCCGGGGCACGCCATCAACGATCCGTCGTTCCTCCAGCCGGCCCGCGGCATGAATGCGATTGGCGGCTGACGGAAGGATCGACCCCGGAATCCGGATTTCACGGCAGAGTTGACCCGATGCCGCCTTCTCCTCCCACCGGGTCCATCCCGCTCACGCCGTTCCAGCGCTGGCGGGCGTACTGGGTCGGGGTCGGGGTGGCCGCCATCACGATCCTCGACCTGTCGAAGGTCAACGTCGCACTGCCCTCGATCGAGGCGGCGCTGGGGTCGGGCTCCACGGAGCTCCAGCTCATCGTCTCGGGCTACGTCCTCACCTTCGGGCTCGTCCTGGTGCCGGCCGGCAGACTCGGCGACCAGCGGTCGCGGCGCGCTCTGTTCATCACCGGCCTGACCCTGTTCACGGCGACGAGTCTGCTCTGCGCCGTCGCGCCGACGACCACCGTGCTCATGATCGGTCGCCTGCTGCAGGGCGCCGCGGCCGGTCTGCAGATGCCCCAGGTGCTCGGGCTGATCCAGCAGCTGTTCCACGGCGCCGAGCGGGGGCGCGCGTTCGGGCTGTTCGGCGCGACGGTCGGCATCGCCACGGCGATCGGACCGACGCTGGGCGGTCTGCTCATCGCCCTCGGCGGACCGTCCGACGGATGGCGCTGGACGTTCTGGATGAACGTCCCCCTGGGACTGATCGCGATCGGGGCGGCGATCTGGGTGCTCCCCAGCACGCGGGCGCGGACGAAGAAGCCCCTCGACCTCGACCCCGTCGGCGTCATCCTCTTCGGCGCCACCGTCCTCGCCTTCCTGTGGCCGTTCCTGTTCACGACGGGGTCGCCGGACGACAATCCGATGCGCTGGTGGCTGCTGGCGGTGTTCGTGCTCTTCGCGGCGGCGTTCGTCGCGTGGGAGCGCCGCTACGAGCGCGGCGGACGCGTCCCCCTCGTGCCGTTCCGGCTGTTCCGCATCGCGTCGTACCGCAACGGCACGCTGCTGCAGGTGGTCTACTTCGCGGCGCTCCCGGCCATGTTCCTGCTGACGACGCTCTACCTCCAGGGCGGGGTGGGGCTCGAGCCGGTGTGGGCGGGGGCGGTCACGATCGGCTTCGCCCTGGTGAGCGCCGTGACGTCGTGGATCGGCGGCAACATCGTGTCGACGTACGGGCGGCCGGTCGTGATCTGGGGACTGATCGCGATGCTCGTCTCGGTGGGGCTGCTGGCGGCGAGCGCCACGTTCCTCGCTCCCGAGGCCATTCCGTGGGTGATGGCGGGCGTGCTGATGCTGGGCGGGGCCGGGGGCGGCTTCGTCCTCGCGCCCAACCAGACGCTGGCGCTGGCCGACGTCCCGGTCCGGCAGGGCGGCACCGCGGGCTCGGTGGGACAGCTCGGCCAGCGCATGGGCACGGCCGTGGGCACCGCCGTCGGCCTGTCGCTGTTCTACGCGACGATCTTCCGCGAGGAGGGGGAGAACGGCACGTACACCGCCTTCCACGACGCCTACGCGTACGGGCTCATGGCCGTGGGGCTCTTCCTGTCGCTGGCGTTCATCATCGCGGTGGTCGACCTGACCGGCCGCCGTCGCCGCGCCTGAGCCGGCGCCCGGGAACGCGACTACGCTCTCACCATGGGCCGCATCACCGCACGCCGTCCCGTCGTGAAGATCACGGTCGGCGGCTCGCCGACCAGGCGCCCCGACACGCTCGCGGTCGAGGAGCCGCTCGAGATCCGCGTCGGCGGCGAGCCGCTCGCCGTCACGATGCGCACGCCGGGCCACGACGTCGAGCTCGCCGCCGGCTTCCTCGTGTCGGAGGGCGTCATCGGCCATGCCGGCGAGTTCCGCTCGGCGATCCACTGCGGCGGCCCCGGCACCGGCGGCCCGCTCGCCGGCAACACCGAGAACACCTACAACGTCCTCGACGTCACCCTCGCGCCGGGCGTGGAGCTGCCGGCGTCGTCGCTCTCGCGCAACTTCTACACGACGTCGTCGTGCGGCGTGTGCGGCAAGGCGTCGATCGATGCCGTCGAGACGGTGTCGCGCTTCGATCTGTCGACGGATGCCGCCGTCGTGGGCGCCGAGATGCTCGTGACCTTCCCCGACCGGCTCCGCGAGGAGCAGGTGGTGTTCGAGAAGACCGGGGGCCTGCACGCCGCGGCCCTCTTCGACGCGGCTACCGGTGAACTCCTCGTCGTGCGCGAGGATGTCGGGCGCCACAACGCCGTCGACAAGGTCGTCGGCTGGGCGGTGCTCGAGGACCGCCTGCCGCTGACGGGCACGGTGCTGCAGGTGTCTGGGCGCGCGAGCTTCGAGCTGGTGCAGAAGGCCGTCATGGCCGGCATCCCGATCCTCACGGCGGTGTCGGCGCCGTCGTCGCTCGCGGTCGAGCTGGCCGCGGCATCCGACCTGACGCTCGTCGGATTCCTGCGCGGTGACTCGATGAACGTCTACACCGGCGCGGAGCGCGTGGCGGTGCCGCAGAGCGTGACGTGACGCGTCCCCGAGATGAGACGATCCTCACCTCGGGCGGTGCCGCCGATCGGTATGGTCGGAACACCGTGAAAGCACGTCCTCGACGCTCACTGGCGGAGTCGATCTCGCGTCTGATCACCACTGCGGTGGTCGCGGCGCTCGTCGTCGTGCCGGTCGACGGGGCGGCCGGCCAGTCGCGCCCGGCCGCCGTCGAGCAGCCCACGCCGACCGCCACGGCTTCGCCGACGCCCACTCCCACTCCGACGCCGACCGCCACCGCGACGCCGTCGCCCACGCCGACCCCGACGCCGACCCCGACGCCGACCGCGACGCCGACCCCGGCGCCGGAGGTGCCCGAGGCCGACAGCGAGGAGCCCGAAGAGCCCGCGCCGGGCGTGTCGGCCGTCGTCCCGACGGGGCCCCGCCTCGGCGGAAACTCGCGCTTCGGGCGCGCGGTGCTGGCGTCGCGCGCGGCGTTCCCGGACGGCGCGACGACCGTCATCGTGGCGAACGGCGATGCGACGGTCGGTCCCGTGCTCGCCGCCTCGCTCGCCGCCGATCGCAGCGCGCCGCTGCTGTTCGTCCGCGCGGACGGGATCTCATCGACGGTGCGCACGGAACTGATGCGTCTGGCGCCGAAGACGATCGTGGCCTTCGGCACGGATGCCGACTTCGACCGCGGCGGGATCGACGCGCTGGCGGCGATCGCCCCCGTCGAGCGGATCATGTTCTCGTCCCGCCCGCAGGCCTCTCGCCTGGCACTGGACTCCCGATCCGAGCCGGTGGACACCGTGTACCTGTCGGGGTCGGATCTGCGGTCGCATGCCCTGGCGATCTCTCTTGCGGGAACGACCTCGGGTGCAGCGCTGCTGGTCAACGGGAAGGGCTCGTCCGTGGCTTCTCTCACGCTGGAGGCGCTCCAGCGCACCGGAGCGACGTCGATCGTCGTCGTCGGCGGCACCTCCGAGGTGAGCTCCGCCTACGCCGACGGGCTGGAGGCCGCCGGTTTCGCGGTCTCGCGGCGCAGTCACAGCGACCCGCTGGAGTTCTCGCTGCAGCTGGCGCGCCTCGCACCCGACGCCCCGGAGGCGTTCTACGCCGTCAATCCGGACGTCGTGTGGGACGTCGCACTCGGAGCCGCGCTGTCGGCTGCGACCGGGCAGCCGATGGTCTTCACCTTGTACCAGTGCATGTTCAGCCGCACCTCCGACCACATCGAGGCGCAGGGCTCGCGCGTGATCGGCGTCGGCAAGATCAGCTGGCTGCGCACCGCCGTGGATGACAACACCGCGTGCCGCGACGAGAAGCCGCGGCTCCAGGCCTCGCTCCTGTCGGCGCTGAAGCAGACGGCGAGCAAGTACGACGGGACCTTCTCCTTCACGGTGATCGAACTGGGGCGCCTGCAGGAGCGCACCGCTCTGCGCGGCTCGACGCGGCTCGATCCGGCGAGCATGATGAAGCTGGTCGCCGCCTACGCTGCGCTCAAGCGCATCCAGGACGGCACCTCGACGTGGAACACCAAACCGCGCAGCACCACGCTGCGCACGTGCCTGCGCGTGATGATCCACGCTTCCGACAACCACTGCCACGACGACATCGTCGCGTGGCTGGGCTCGGCCAGGCTCACGCGCATCGCCCAGAGCCTGGGCATGTCGAACACGTTCTACGGCAGCCTGCCCGCGAGCGGCTCGATCCTCTACGCGGGCAATCGCTCGACCACGAACGACCTCGCGGCGTTCGTCCGCAAGCTCGAGCGGGGCGAGCTGCTTTCGCCGAAGTACACGCGCATCCTCCGGGACTACATGCACTCCCAGATCTTCCGCACACGTATCGCCTCGGGGATCCCGCCCGGCGTGTACCAGGCGAGCAAGCCCGGTGCCCTGTGGATCTCGTCGGGGCTGCTGCAGGGCGACACGGCGATCGTGCGCGGACCGCAGACGTCGTTCGTGATCTCGATCATCGCGACGGGGGGCGTGCCCAAGTCCGCGCTCAGCGCGCTCGCGCGCACGGCGTACACGCACTTCTTCGGTTCGTTCGGGAGCGCGGCCAGCTATCCCCTGCAGCAGATGCGCTCGACGCGCTCGACGCCCATGCGCTCGTCGCCGGGCGGGGCCGTGGTCGGCACCCTGCCGGGCGGCCGGAACGTCGAGGTCACGACCGCGAGTCGGGTCTGGTACAAGATCCGCTACGGGTCGCAGGTGGTCTGGGTGGATTCGCGCGCGCTGCGCAACCGCTGATCCTCGGATGCCCGTGGCACCCGCCTCGGCGGGTCAGAAGACGAACAGCTGCCCGAGGATCACGATCGCCAGGACGAAGAGGGCCACGATCGCGGCGATGATCGAGATCGTGCGGCGCGACAGCGTCGCGACGCCCCAGCCGACCAGGAACGGCAGCGCGACGAGGAAGATCGACACGACCCACCAGAAGGCCATGTAGCCGCCCGTGGTCGCGTCCTCGAGGCGTCCGGCGAACAGCTGCTGGGTGCCCGGGTGCGTCGCGAAGGCGACGGTGGCCGACAGGGGGACGGCGATGAAGGCCGCCACGATCAGGCCGACGAGGAACCCCCACAGCGTCGGGCTTCCCCCGCCGCCGATGATTCCGCCGGACATCTCTTCGCGCTCGTTGGGCATGCCCACAACTCTAGCCAGTGGACGGGCCGGACATGACGCGGCGCCGCCCGCGGCTGGGGAGCGCGGGCGGCGCCGTGTGAGCGCCGGGGATCACCGCTTCGGCGTGCGGTTCTCCGCGCTCACCATCCACGACAGCTGCTCGACGCGCTCCAGGATTCCGTGGAGGATGTCGGCGCTCGTGGGGTCTTCGTCGTCGACGGCGTCGTGGACCTCGCGGCACGTGTGCGCCACGGCGTCCAGCCGCTCGGTCATGAGGTCGACGACCTCGCTCGTGTCGAGCTCGCCCTGGGGGAACTCCGGCAGGGTCGTGGTCTCGGCGACGACGTCGCTGCGCCCGTCGGGCAGGGCATGCAGGGCGCGCATGCGCTCGGCGACGCTGTCGCCGAATTCGCGGGCGGCGTCGATGATCTCGTCGAGCTGCAGGTGCGTGTCGCGGAAGTTGCGTCCCACGACGTTCCAGTGCGCCTGCTTGCCCTGCAGAGACAGCTCGATCAGATCGACGAGGACCTTCTGCATGCTCTCGCTGAGGGCGGCGGAGGCCGAGAAACCGGTCTCGGCGTTCTGCTCGCCCGTCAGCGCGGCGCCCATGCCGCCGCGGGCGGCGCGGCGGCGGTTTCGCGCGGGGGTCGAGGTGGTCTTCTTCGCGGTCGTGGTGGCCATCGGGGCTCCTCCCGGTCGGTCGACGGTGTGCTCGTCTCGGCGAGCGGGCCCGACGATACGCGCGGAGGCTGACCGCCGCGGGGGGATTGCCTCGGTGTGCGCTGAGTGCTACGCGGGGCCGGATGCGGCCGCGGCGGTCGAGCGTTCCAGCCCGTCGAGGATCAGGTCGAGCCCGATCGTGAATCCGTCGCCGGGCGGCCGGTCCTCGAGATGCTGGAGAGCGTGCGCGTACAGATGCGGATACGCGCGGATCTCGTCGGGGAGCTCGTCGACGCGGGTCGGGATGTCGACGGGGGCGAACTGCAGGGCCTGCCACGTGTAGCCGTACACGTGGCCGTCGAGGATGTGCAGAGCGTGGAACGCCACGTGGTCCGGGACGCCGCCGGCGGCCAGGTGCGCGAGCGTCGCGTCGATGACGGCGAGTCGCGCCGAGCCGGCGTCGGCGAGGGGGAGGGAGAAGAACCAGGGGTGCGACCGCAGCGCCGCATGCGCGGAGCCGGCGAGCCGGTGCAGCGCGGCGCGCCAGTCCGGTTCGTCGCGGGCGAGGTCGATCTCGCTCCACACGCTGTCGATGAGGCCGCGCTCCAGATCGGCCTTGTTGCGGACGTGGTTGTACAGCGACATCGCCTCGACGCCGAGTTCGGCCGCGACGCGCCGCATCGACAGCGACCTCAGCCCGTCGCGGTCGGCGAGCGCGAGCGCCGCCGCGAGCACGCCGTCGCGTGTCAGACCGGCTCTGGCCATCACCCCTCCCTTGACATGCTTACGGCGTAAGTATAGTCTTCCACGCAGACATACAGTGTAAGTTTCATTTGCATCGCGAGGAGCTGTCATGAAGGCCGTCACACACGATCGGTACACGGATGCCGCGGGCCTGGTGCTGGGCGACGTGCCCCGGCCGGAGCCGGGCCCCGATCGCATCCGCATCCGTGTCGAGGCGGCCGCGCTCAACCCGTTCGACTGGCACCTGTACCGCGGCGACCCCTGGATCATGCGCCTGCAGACCGGGCTGCGCGTGCGCGAGCCCCGCGGCGTCGGGGCGGACGTCGCCGGCGTCGTCGACGCCGTCGGCGACGAGGTCGAGGGCGTCGCCGTCGGTGACCGCGTGTTCGGCACGATCGGTCGCGGGGCGCTGGCCGAACACGCCCTGGCCGGCCCGGCATCGGTCGCAACCCTCCCCGACGGGGTGTCGTTCGACGCAGGAGCCGCCGTGGCGATGGCCGGCATGACCGCGCTGCAGGCGCTGCGCGAGACGGCGGGGCTCGCGGCGGGCGAGCGCGTGCTGGTGTGGGGCGCGTCGGGCGGCGTCGGCCATCTCGCGGTGCAGCTCGCGCGCATCCTCGGTGCGAGCCGCGTCGACGCGGTGTGCTCGGGGCGCAATGTCGAGCTGGTGCGAGGACTCGGTGCGGACGAGGTCTTCGACTACACGGCGGGCGCGACCCCCGCAGGTCCCTACGACGTCGTCCTCGACACAGTGGGGACGGCATCCGTCTCGGCGCTCACGGCGCTGCTCGCCCCCGGCGGGCGGGTCGTGCTGGTCGGCGCGGTGGGCGGCGGGCGCCTCCTCGGGCCGCTCGCGGCGACGATGCGGCGCGCGGTCGCCGCCCGCGTGCGCGGCGTGGATCACCGGCGGATGATGGCGAAGGTGCGCGCCGACGACCTGACCGCGCTCGCCGGGTGGCTCTCCGACGGCTCGCTCGCGCCCGCCGTGCAGCAGACGTTCGACCTCGGCCAGGCTCTCGAGGCGCTGGGTCTGCTCGAGGCCGGGCACGTCGCCGGCAAGCTCGTGGTCCGTCCGGCCGGCTGACGGCGCCGGCCGCGGGGGTCAGTTCGTCCAGGCGTACCGCAGCCGCTCGGCGGTCTCGGCGAGCGGCGTGTCCGCGTACGTCGCGTGCTCGAGCGAGCGCACGGCGCCGACCGCCTCGACGATCCACGCGCCGAGGGCCGTCCCGGCGATCGGCGACCGCGCGAGCCGCACGAGCTGATCGGGGCCGTCGGTCGGCAGGAGCGCGGGCGCGGGGTCCGCTGAAGCCGGGTTGACCGTCACCTCCGGCGGGAGGGCTGCTCCGTCGCGGATGCCGGCGCGTGCGGCCTCGAGCAGCACCGCGGTGGCGGCGTACGGGTTCGCCGACGCGTCCATGCACTTCACCTCGACGTTCGCTCCGCCCGCGGCCCCCGGGCCGCCCTCGATGAGCCGCACAGCGGCCTCGCGGTTCTCCGTTCCCCAGCAGCACCACGCTCCCGACCACATGCCCGGCTGCATGCGCGTCGCCGACAGCGCCGACGACGCGAGCGCGCCCATCAGGTCGGGGAGCGCGGCCAGGATCCCGCCGATCGCCGCGGCTCCGGCATCCGTCAGCCCGTGCTCGCGGTCGCCTCCCTCGAACACCGGCGCGTCCCCGGTCGTCAGCGACAGGTGCAGGTGCGCGCCGTTGCCCGCGCCGCCCTCGGCGGGCAGCGGCGAGAACGACGCCGCCATCGAATGCTCGCGCGCGGCCTGCGAGATGACGGTGCGCGCCAGCACGAGAGCGTCCGCCGCCTCGACCGGGGGCAGCGCCGGAAGCGAGATCTCGAACTGGTTCGCGCCGAACTCGGCGTGCACCTGTGCGATCCCGAGGTCGGCGATCCACGCGCGCGCGAGCACGCTCTGCAGGAACTCCCGCTGATCCAGCGCCGCGCCGAGTCCGTACGCCGACCACTGCGGCACCGGGACTCCCTCGAACAGCGTGAATTCCAGCTCGTGCCCGATGCGCGCCGTGATGCCGTCGGCGGCGAGCCGGTCCACCGTCCGCTCGAGTGCGGACCGCGTGCACGCCGGCGAGGTCGCGCCGTCCTGCGTGTGGATCGTCGCCGGGGCCCACTGCACGCCGTCGCCGAGGCTGCGCAGCGCTTCGGGGTCGATGCGCAGCCGCAGGTCTCCCGCGACGTTGAAACGGTCGGTGAAGGCCAGCTGGTCGTCGACGCAGAACACGTTCCAGCTGGGGGAGGCGCCCATGCCGACGCGGGCGAACTCGTCGAGCCGGTCGGCGGGCACCGCCTTGGCGCGCGTGACGCCGCCGGGGTCGACGATCGAGCCGAACACGAGCGGTTCGACGGGGGCGGGTTCGGTCATGGTCGTTCGCCTTCCGTGGAGAGTCCGTAGGTGCGCTCGGCGTTGCCTCGGCCGATCATCCCGATGACGCGCACCGCGTCGTCGAGCGTCCATTCGCCCGCCTCGACGTGCGCGCCGAGCACGTCGACGATCGCGTCGCGCCACAGCCTCGAGCCGAGCAGGTACAGCTCGGGCAGGCCCCACGCGTCGGTCGAGAACAGCACCGCGTGCAGCGGTGCCAGGCCGAGCGCCTGCCGGATGCTGCCCGGCGCCTGGGCGCCGAGGTGCGGCACGGCCAGCCCGACGTCCATGACGACGTGCCCGAACGCGTGGCACAGGAACGCCGCTTCGCGTTCGAACGGATGGCAGTGCAGCAGGGCGATGCGGGAGCCGGTCGAGGTGGCGCGGGCGATGAGCGGCTGCAGGTGCAGCGGGTTCGCGTCGGCGAGGAGCAGGTCGGGGTCGCCGAATCCCGTGTGCACCTGCAGCGCGCCGCCGCGCGAGAGGGCCCACCAGATCAGATGGCGGACGAGCACCGGATGCCGCAGCCGCCGGTCGCCGGTCGCGATCCAGTCCGCGGCCGCCGCCCGGACCTCTCCGTCGCCGGGCGGTGCGGGGTCGAGGGCGAGGCCGGTGCGGTAGGCGGCGATCGTCTTCCAGGCGGTCGCGGTCGCGCTCGCCGCCTCCAGTCGCGCGTCGATCGCGCGCACCAGCTCGTGCGCGTCGCGGGAAGCCTCGAACGCCTCCTCGGCGACGGCCTCGAGGCGCACGACGGGACGGGTGGGCACGCCCGTCACCGTCGTGAACTCGGCCGGCGTGAGCAGCCGCTCGGCGGCGTAGCCGTGATCGAGGAGCACGAGCCCGATGCCGGATGCCGCCAGGAGCCGACGCGTCGCCTCGGCGGCCCCGAGCTCGGCCCGGCGCGCGAGGTACGCCTGGGCCGGCGCGAAGGGCTCGAGACCCAGCACGGGCGCGCAGTGGCGGCGCAGGGCGAACCCGAGCTGGCTGTCGAAGG
The DNA here is from genome assembly GCF_014208045.1 of Microbacterium thalassium. NCBI lineage: Bacteria > Bacillati > Actinomycetota > Actinomycetes > Micrococcales > Microbacteriaceae > Microbacterium > Microbacterium thalassium. The sequence goes on along the minus strand of NZ_JACHML010000001.1, from coordinate 3,346,099 downwards.
CCGTCGCCGGCGCCGGCGGACGCTCGTGCGCCTCGGTCATCGCGTCTTCGAAACCGGCGCGGTCGGGACCTGTCCGCAGCACGCTGTGCGCGTGGTGGTCGATCAGCGCGATGCCCGAGGCCGCGCGCCGCAGGGCGTCGCGGGCCGACGAGGCTCCCGCGGGCCGCTGCATGGACCCGACGCTAGCCGCCGCCCGCGGCCCGGGGAAGCCCCGCACGTCCGGCGGCCGGTGCGTCGTGGCCTCCGGTCGCCGCAGCTCGCGGCATCCGCTCTCGCCCGACGTTCGAAGCCCCTCGTGGGGCGGCGGCGCGGCGTGGTTTGATCGACAGGGGGTGCGGATGCAGAACGAGCCGGCGCCGGGTCTGCCGACCGCGCGGCGTATCGCCGCGGTCGTCGCGTCGCGAGCCGTGTCCGCGCGCGAGGTGGTCGAGGCGCACCTGGCCCGTCTCGAGGACCTCAATCCGCGCCTGGGCGCCGTCACGGTCGCGTTCGCCGACCGGGCGCGCGCCGAAGCGGCATCCCTCGACCACGACCTGGCCGCGGGGCGTGACGCCGGGCCTCTCGCGGGCGTGCCGTTCACGGTCAAGGAGAACATCGACCTCACGTGGTCGGCGACCACGAACGCGTGGCACGGCGCCGAAGACGCCGTGCCGGCGACGGATGCCGTCGTCGTGCGGCGCCTGCGCGACGCGGGCGCCATCCCGATCGGGCGCGGCAACATGCCCGATTTCGGCATGCGGTGGGACACCGACAACGACATGTTCGGGCGCACGCTGAACCCGTGGGATCCCGAACGCAGCGCGGGAGGCTCCAGCGGCGGCGACGCCGTGGCCGTCGCGACGGGCATGTCCACGCTCGGGCTCGGCAACGACTTCGGCGGGTCGGTGCGCATCCCCGCCTCCGCGGTGGGGATCTGCGGACTGCGGCCCTCGTTCGGGCGCGTGCCGCGGGCCGCGGTGCGCGAGGTGCCGGTCGCTCTGACACTGCAGCAGTTTTCGGTGAACGGGCCGCTCGCGCGCTCCGTCGACGATCTCGCGCTCGCCCTCGACGTCCTCGAGGGCCCGGATGCCGACGACCCGGTCTCTGCCGCGCTCACCGATCCGGTGCTGGTGCCACGGCGCGTGGGTGTCGTCGCCGATCCGCTCGGCTGGGGCGTCGACCCCGAGGTCGCGGCATCCGTCGAGCGCGCCGCCCGGGCGCTGATGGACGACGGTTGGGAGCTCGTCGACGTCGACCTGCCGCACCTGGAGGAGACCATCGTGCTGTGGCGGCGCCTGGCGTGCACCGACATGCTGTTCAGCCTCGGCCCGGATGTGCTGCCGCTGCCGCTCGGACGCTCGGCGTCGCGGTTCCTGCGCGACAGCACGGCGGCGGCAGTGCCGTACGAATCGGCGCACGAGTACGCCGACGCGTGGGCGCGCCGTGCCGTCATCGGTGCGGCGTGGCGCCGGCTGCAGCGCGACGTCCCCCTGATCCTGGGTCCGGTGTCGGCGTCGCGCATCGGCCCGCCGGACTACGACCTGGCCGGTCGCGGCGTGGGCGATCGCACCAGCGGCGGCGACGCGGCGACGATGGCGTGGCGCGATCTGCGCCTCACGGTGGCCGTCAACGCCCTCGGCCTGCCGGCGGTCGCCGTCCCGGCCGGCCTCGACGCGTCGGGGATGCCGACCGGCGTCCAGGTGATCGGTCCGCCGCAGGGTGACCGGATCGCCCTCGAGGCCGCACGCGCGATCGAGGCGGTGTGCGGTGTCCCGGCACCGCCGTCGGCGAAGGAGGGCTCATGACCCAGCCGCTGGTCGTCGTCGCCGCGGTCATCGAACGGGACGGCTGGATCCTCGCCTGCCGGCGCCGGCCCGAGAAGACAGCCGGCGGGCGGTGGGAGTTCCCCGGCGGCAAGGTCGAGGCGGGCGAAGATCCCGAGGAGGCGCTCGTCCGCGAGATCGAGGAGGAGCTCGGCGTCGGCATCCGCATCACCGGCCACCTCACGACGGATGAGACGGATGCGGGCGACCGCGTGATCCGCCTGACGTGCTTCCGCGCCGAGCTCGAGGGTGCGGGGCCGGTCGCCAGCACCGACCACGATCGTCTCGTCTGGCTCGAGCCGGCGTCGCTGGCCGGGATGGACTGGGCGACGCCCGACCTCCCGGCGGTCCGCCTGCTCACCGGGAGTGCGCCGGAGTGACGGCGCGGGAGCCTGAGAGGTTCCTGAACGCGCATGGGACGAAGGTCCTATGCGGATGCATCGATCGTGGCGGATTCTTGTGTGGTCAGACCACAAGCGAACACCGAGACCGAGCCGATGCCCACCCGGCGCAAGCACGGCCTCCCATGGCAAAGGAGATCCCCCCATGACCACGCACGCTGTCCCCTCGACCGGCGCCGTCGCGACCGACCGTGCCGCCGCCGCGGCGAAGCCTGTCGCGCTCGAGCGCGACATCGTCACCACCGTCGCCGGCCGCCGCGCTCTCGCGGTGCTGCGCCTTTCGACCGGCTTCATCTTCCTCTGGGCGTTCCTCGACAAGACGTTCGGACTCGGGTTCTCGACCCCCGTCGAGCGCGCCTGGATCAACGGCGGGACGCCGGCCCAGGGCTTCCTCAACAACGCCGTCGTCGGACCGCTGCAGCCCTTCTTCCAGGCCCTCGCGAACCCGCTCGTGGACGCACTCTTCATGCTGGGCCTCCTCGGCATCGGCGTGGCGCTCATGCTCGGCATCGGGCTGCGCGTGGCGGCCGTCGCGACCACCGCGATGATGCTGCTGATGTACTTCGCCGAGTGGCCCTTCGCCGCGAACGCCGGCTCGACGAACCCGCTCGTGGACTACCACATCATCTACGCCCTCGCCGCGATCGCCATCGCCGTGCTGGCCGCCGGTGACACGTGGGGTCTGGGCGCCTGGTGGAAGAAGCTGCCCTTCGTGCAGAAGCTCCGCTGGCTGATCTGAGCGCGATCAGCCGCCCCGCGCCGCTTCCGTGCGCGGCGAAGGCTGTGCGGGCAGCGGCGCGGGCTCGGTGGGCGAGTCAGGCTTCCGCCGTCGACGACGAGACGAAGGCGAGGATGTTGCCGACGTTGCGCCGGTCGAAGATGATGCCGCTGTGGTCGTGGCTCGAGTACCGGATGAGCCAGCTGTCGGGAATGCGCCGCGCGGTGTCCTCGACGACATCGAGGGGGAACTCGTGATCGTCGTCGCCGGCGATGATCAGGACCGGCGCGGTGATCCGCGGCAGGTCGGGCCGGGCGTCGAACCCGGCGACGGCGTCGGCCTCGACGAGCACGTCGGGGCGGTTGTTGCCGGATGCGGCGAGCTCGCGGCTGTAGACGCGGCCGAGGCGGCGGCGGAGGAACACCAGGTCGTCCCCGGGGAGGAAGTCCTCGAGCATGATCGCGGCGGCGTCGGCGAATCTTCCCGCGGCGAGGGCCGCGCCGTACCGCTGCACGGCCTCGGCCGCGGCCGGTGACGGCCGCGCGGCGGATCCGATGAGCACGACGCAGCCGACGGCGTCCGGATGCCGCGCCGCGAGCTCCAGCGCGATGAGTCCGCCGAGCGACACCGACACGACGGCGTCGACGTGTCCGTCGAAGTCCTGCTCGATCACGGCCGCGACGTCGTCGGCCATGTCGGCGATCGTGTAGCCGGTCGGCATGTCGCGGCGTCTGCCCAGCCGCCACACGCTGCAGCCTCCCTCCGCGAGCGGGCGCAGCAGGCCCTTGGTGACCTTCTTCCAGATCCTGCGCACGACGCCCGGCCCGCCGGGCAGGAACAGCACGGTGGTGTCGCCGTCGCCCATGGCGTCGTACGAGAGGCCGGTCGAGAACCGGCCGGTTCGGATCGTGTCGGAGAGCTTCTTCGCGTCGGTGCCCATGGCTCCTCCCGCCGCCACGGTACAGCGCGACGCCGCCGAGGGGCCGGGCCGATGGTCCCGCGTGCCGCCAGGGGCGGCCCGGTCGAGGGCGCCGGTCAGTGGTACGAGGGCAGGTACGAGAGCCCGACGAGCAGTCCCTCGGGGCTCTGCAGGCGCGCCGCCGTCTGCCCCCACGGTTCCTCGTGCGCGTCGACGAGGATGTCGTGCCCTTGCGCGCGGAGCTCGTCGACGCCGTCGCCGACGGCATCCGGCGATGCGACCTCGAACTCGATCCACGCCTGCGGGACGGGATGGTCCGCGGGCCACTGCGACGTGCCGAAGGTCGCCTCGGCGGCCTGCGAGAGGGGCCACAGGGCGAACGCCTTCGTTCCCCCGAGATCGTGCGAGTGGAAGTAGCCCGGGGCGAGCTCCTCGAACCCGATCCCGAACGAGTGCGACCAGAAGCCGAGCGCCTCGTCGGGCGTGCCGCGCGTGATGGGCCCGAAGCCCGCGACGAACTGGATCTCCATGCTCGGAGTGTACGGAGGGCTGCCGACGTCGTCACCTGTGGATGCGTGACGCGGGGCCGGCGGCCGTGGGCGTAGCCTGGCCGCAGGTGGAGAGGGGAACGCCCGATGAACGTCTCGCCCGGCGATCACGCGCGGCCCGAGGTCGACGCGCCTCGGCGACGCCCGCTGATCTCGCCCTGGCGGTTCATCGTCACGTTCGGCGTCGTGAGCCTGCTCGCCGATGTCGTGTACGAAGGCGCACGGGCGGTCACCGGGCCGATCCTCGCCGCCGTCGGCGCGAGCGCCGTCGTAGTCGGCGTCGTGACGGGCATCGGGGAGTCCGCGGCGCTGCTGCTGCGGTTCGTGTCTGGCCCGCTCACCGATCGCACGCGGCGGTTCTGGGCGTGGGCGATCACCGGCTACGCGATCACGATCATCAGCGTCCCGCTGCTCGGATACGCCTCGGTGCTGTGGGTCGCGGCGGCGCTCATCATCGCCGAGCGCGTCGGCAAGGCGGTCCGCTCGCCGGCCAAGGACGCCATGCTGTCGTTCGCGACGTCGCGGATCGGCCGCGGGCGCGGCTTCGCCGTGCACGAGGCGATCGACCAGTTCGGCGCCGTGCTGGGCCCGCTCGCCGTGGCCGGCATGCTGGCGCTGACCGGCGGCGACTACGGCCCGAGCCTGGCGGTGCTGGCGATCCCCGGGATCGCCGTCATCGTCCTCCTGCTGTGGCTGCGGGCGCGCGCGCCGCAGCCGGCGCAGTTCGAAGAGGCGCACCATGTGGAGGTCGCGCGCGGGCAGACTCCCGTGACGCGTCTGCCCGCGGTGTTCTGGGCGTACGCGATCTTCGTGGCCGTGACGCTCGCGGGCTTCGCGACCTTCGGTCTGGTGTCGTTCCACGCCGTGCAGTGGGGCGTCGTCGCGACGCCGTGGATCCCCGTGCTGTACGCGGCGGTCATGGTGGTCGACGCCCTCGTGGCGCTCGGCGTCGGGTGGCTCTACGACCGGGTCGGCGCGGGCGTGCTGGTGCTGCTGCCCGTGATCGCGGCGATCGTGCCGGCGCTGGCGTTCTCGTACGAGACAGCCGCCTTCATCGTCGGCGCGCTCCTGTGGGGCGCCGCGCTCGGCGTGCAGGAGTCGACGATGCGCGCGGTCGTCGCCGACGTGGTCGACTCCCGCCGTCGCGGCACCGCCTACGGCGTGTTCGGCGCGATCGCGGGCGTCGCCGCCGCGATCGGCGGTGCGCTCGCCGGATGGCTCTACGACATCTCGATCCCGTGGCTGGTCGCCATCACGATCCTGCTGCAGATGCTCGCCGTCGCGATCCTCGCGGTCGCCGTCGTGCTGATGCGGACGCATCGCCGCACCGAGGCCGGCGCGCGACGCTGAGCCGTGTCCGCGCTCGTGTCAGCGGCGTTCGATGCGCATCGGAAGTCCTGATTCGAAGCTCAGCGTGCCGTGCATGTGCCACCGCGGCCGGGCTCCCTCGGCGAGGCGGGGCGAGAATCGCTGGGCGAGGACAGCGAGCAGCAGATGCGATTCGAGCAGCGAGAAGCTGTTGCCGATGCATATCCTCGGTCCTGCCGCGAATGGGTGGTACTGGTGGCTGTGCATGTCGGCCTCTTGCCGACCACCCCACCGATCCGGATCGAATCGATCAGGATGGTCCCAGAATTCGGGATGTCGATGAGTCCAGTACGGCGAGAGCATCACCGTCGTCCGTTCCGGCACGGTGATGCCGGCGACCTCTGCATCCGAGATCGCGTCGCGCGCATAGAACGGCGCTGCCGGGAACAGGCGCAGCACCTCCTTGACCACCTGGAGCGTGTAGGGCAGATCGTGGAGGTCGTCGGCGGTCGGGGGGCGACCGCCGAGCACCGCGTCCAGCTCGGCGTGCAGGCGTGCGCGTGCCTCGGGATTCGCTGCCAGTGCGTACCACGCGAATGTCAGCGTGCGGGCTGTCGTCTCATGTCCGGCGAAGAACGTCGTGATCGATTCATCGCGCAGAAGCGTCTCGCTCATCGGTTCGCCCGTGGCCGGGTCGCGCGCGAGCATGAGTCGCGAGAGCAGATCATCGGGCCAGTCCGCTTCGTCGATGCTGCGGCGCGTCGCGATCACGTCGGCGATCGTTCCGTGCACCAGGGCCCGAGCAGCGAGGTATCGACGATTCCGCGGTGTCGGGACGGGCAGCGGCACCCGGATGACCTTCACCGTGTCGCCGGAGAACCGGATCATCTCGGCGACCGCGTCCTTGATCTCGACGATCGAGTCCGTCGTCGCCGTGCTGAACATCGACGTGAGGATGATCGACGCGGTGACGAGTGTCATCTCGTCGGACATGTCCACGCCGCCGTCGGAGTCGGCCAGGGCATCCCATCGCTCGGAGAGGCGAATCGCGTCCTGAAGCATGATCTCGGAGTAGGCCCGCACGCCCCGAGGCGTGAAGAACGGTGCCATGAGTTTGCGCTGTCTCTTCCAGAGGTCGCCCGTGCTGCCGACGAGTCCCTCGCCGATCAAGAAGGCCCGGACGCCGTCGTAGCTCTTGCCCTTGGTGAAGCTGTCGCGCGCAGTCATGTTCACCTGCGTGACGGCGTCCGGGTGCATCAGGAACATGAGCCGCTGCGAGCCGATCCGCACGTCGAAGGCATCCCCGTGTGCACGCCACAGGTCACCCGTCGCATCGAGAAAGCCGTCGCGACGCACCATGCCGATGAATCGCCGCGCGGGAACGCGGGTTGCTCGCATGGCGGCTCCCTTGCCTCGTAGCCGGACGCCTCAGTCCGGTCCTTCCGTTCGCGTCAGGCTACCCGGGTCGTCATCGTCGCGTCAGCCGCACGATCGGGATCGTGCGCTCCGTGCGCTCCTGGTACGTCCGGAAGCCGTCGCTGCGCTGCGTGAACAGCGGCCAGGCGGCATCGCGCTCCTCGGGGCCGAGGACCTCGGCGTGCACGTCCACGGTTCCCTCAGGGGTCTCGATGGAGACGTCGGGGTGCGCGCGGAGGTTGTGGAACCAGGCAGGATGCGTCGGCGCACCGCCCATCGAAGCCGCGATCAGCCACGTGTCGTCATCGGGGCTGATCGCCATGACGGGCGATGTGCGCGTCGTGCCACTGCGGGCGCCGACGTGGTGCAACAGCACCAGCGCGCGTCCGAACCCCTGCACGCGCCCCGCGTTCGCGCGGAACTCGTCGATGACCTTCTCGTTGAAATCCGACACGGCGCCCCCTCTCGGGACAACGCTACGACCTCGCGGGGAGGCGAGGGCGGCTCACCTCTCCCACGCCGCTCCGCTGCGCATCGCCCCGATCGTGAGGACCGTCAGCCAGGTCACGACCGCGAGCACCACGATCCACAGCACCGGCATGGCCGCGGACAGCCATTCGAAGCCCCACACGTGGGCGATCTCGCCGGTGAGCCCGACGAATGCGGCCGTGGGGAATCCGAAGCCCCACCAGCCGGGGTGGAAGCTGAGCCTGCCCCATTCCTTCGCGATGACGCGCACCGCCAGCAGCAGCCACCACACCGAGAAGCCCCACATCGCCGTGACGATCAGGGCCGTCATGCCCTCGATGTCGGCGAGAATGCCGGCATCCGTCACCATGTGCGTCGTCGCGATCAGGCCCATGCCGCCCGCGCCGAGCGGCGCGAGCCATGCCCACCACGCGGGCGCCTGGTGCGCGGCCGGGGGAGGCGCGACCAGCAGTCGGCTGCCCACGATCGACGCCAGCAGCAGGAAGAGGGTGAAGCCGATGCCCCACCCGAGCACCGCGAGGAACGCCCACAGCACGGGGTCGCCGCCCATGTCCAGGACGATCGCGCGGTACAGGATGCTCGGGGTCAGCACGAGCGGGACCACCGGGATGAACCACTGCCCCGAGACGGCCGCGTGGGGGACCTCTGCCAGCCCGATGATGCGCGTGTAGAACGCATATCCCGCCGCGAGTGTGCCGATCAGGCCCGGCACGAAGACCGACATGCCGGCGATGAGCGCGGCGTCCGCCGGCAGGGCCCCGACGACACCGGCCTGGAGGATCGCGAGGGCGAGGATCTGCAGGCCCGCCGGCCACGACGCGATCATGGCGCCCATGCCGGGGTGGGCGAGATCCCCGCGGAACGCCGACGGGTACGCGATCATGCGTGCGAGCCCCGCGACGGTGAGCAGGATGCCGACGACCGCCGCGATGCCGAGGATCGCCAGCCCCAGCACCTCGTCGGCGCCGGTCCCGGCGAGCGGGTCGCGCAGTGTGATGAGCGCGGCCCCGCTCAGGCTCATGAGGGTCGCGCCCCACGCCGGATGCAGGGTCTCGATGCGGCTCGGGGTGCGGTCGGGGGATGTCGTCTCGGCGGGCGCGCTCATGGGTTCGAGGGTACCCCAGGGGGTATCCACCCTCGGGGGACGAAAGACCCCCGGTCCGGCGATGTGCGATCGCCCGACCGGGGGTCCGGGAGGAGTGTCGGCGCGGGTGTCAGCGCGCGACGGCGAAGCCGCCGGTCCACGGCAGCTTCTCACCGACCGCGGCGGTCAGCTGCAGGAAGCCGAGGGCCTCGAGCTCGTGCGCGCGGCTGAGTGCGCCCGCGTCGATCGCGGACACGCCGCCGGCCTCGATCGCGGCGGCGAGCTGCGCCTTGGCGTTCGCGTCGTCGCCGGCGAGGAGCACCGTGGTGTCGAGGTCGCCGACCTTCTTCGAGGCGAGGGTCGCGGCGAAGTTGGTGTTGAAGGCCTTCACGACGTGGCTGGCGGGGAGCTTGTGCTGGATGAGCGCGGCGGCCGAGCTGCCGGCGGGCACCACGAGCTCGTCGAAGGTCTCGAAGTTCAGCGGGTTGGTGATGTCGACGACGGTCTTGCCGGCGAGCTGGCCCTCGTACGCGGCGAGGATGCCGTCGACGGCGGGGTAGGGGACGGCGAGGACGACGATGTCGCCCTCGACGGCCGCGGTGCCGACGGCCTCGCGGGCGATGTAGGTGACGCTGCTGCCGCCGTCGGCGAACAGGCCGCCGATCGCGTTCGCCATGTTGCCGGTGCCGATGATCGTGATGTGTGCCACGAGGTTCTCCTTGTGATCGGGCGGTCCGGGAGCGGATCGCGCGGTGTTGCTTGTAGGTACAACCAACACGATAGCGCGTGATTGTTGTAGATGCAACCATCGGCTAGGATGGAGGGCATGGCGGATCTCCAGTACGACGAGCGCGTGGCGATCGCGCGCCTGCACGCGCTGCTCGAGCTGCTGCCCACCGCGCTCGACAAGGAGCTGGCCCCGGCGGGCCTGACGTCCTTCGAGTTCACCCTGCTCGAGGCGCTGCACGAGGCGGACGGGCATCGCCTGCGCCTGAGCGCGCTCGCGTCGCGCACCAACGCCACCCTGGCCCGCCTCTCGCGCGTGGTGACGGGCCTCGAGCGCAAGAAGCTCGTGGCGCGGATGCCGTGCGCCGAGGACGGTCGCGCCACCAACGCCGTGCTGACCGACGAGGGCGAGACCGCGTACGAGGAGTCGCGGCCGCTGTACGCCGACGCCGTCCGCCGCATGATCCTCGACGGGCTCGATGACGACGGGGTGGATCAGCTCGCATCGCTGTCGTACGCGATCCTCGCCAAGCTCGACCCCGATCGGCGCCTCGCCGTGACCGTCAGCGGCGCCGCGGCGTGCGCGGCCGACCCCGTCCCGGACGGCGCGTGCGCGGCCGACCCGGCGCCCGCCGAGGAGTGCGCCGCCGACCCGGCACCGGTCGCCGAGCGCGTCTGAGACCCGCGGCGCGCGGCGCCGTCGCGGCGGCATCCGCGTCGCCTTGCGTGCCCATGGGTCCAACGCCCCGCGCCGGGGCCCCGCAGGTGCGGCACAATCGTGCCATGGCGATACCTCCCATGGGGGGCTTCTCCGGTTCGGTCGGGGGGCCCAGCGGATACTCCTACGGCGCCGTTGCGCTCGCGGGAGGGGCGGATGCCGTGCCCGAGGTCGAGGAGGCGCTACGGGCGATCCGCTTCACCGGCTGGGTCGTGCCGCCGCGCGACGGGTGGCTCATCGTGCTGGGCACGCCCGGCGCCGGCGTCGTCGCCAGCCGGCGCCGCGGGATCATCGAGGTCGGCGAGGAGCTGGCGGCGCGCGTGGCCGGCCCCGTCTTCGCGTTCCGCGTTCGCCAGGATCGCCAGCTGGGCATCGTCGCGTGGAGTCTCGGTGCCGAGGTCGGCAGGTTCTGCAGCGATCCGTCGCGCGAGCCGGACGCCGACACGGACATCCTCGCCGAGCCGGTCGGGATCGGCGCCGCGGGTGCGTTCGGACAGGTGGCGGGGCGCCCCGAGGCGATCGCACCGCTGACCGAGCTGCTCGGCGAGCGATTCCAGTACCCGTGGAGCGTGTTCGAGTCCGAGCGGCTGCGCGACGTGCTGCGCCTGCTCGCGATGCCGGACTGGCTCGTCGCGGCGGCGGAGCTGCCTCGCGACATCCCGACCGGGCCGCGGGCGCGCGAGCTGACGCGCGTGCGGGTGGGTCGCCCCGGCGCGCGTGGCCTCGCGGCGGACTGGTTCGTGAGGCGGGTCCGCCGCGAGCGGACCCCGCCGCCGGTCATCGCCGACCCGCCCCGTGAGTGGATGGCGTCGCTCGACGACATCGAGCCCTGGATGCTGTGACCGCCGCGGTCAGCGCAGGCCGCGCAGCACCGTCTGCAGCAGGCGGATGTGCAGCTGGAAGCTGCGGTTCATCTCGCGCGTCGAGTGGGCGTTCAGCACGATCGTGATGTCGCGCTCGGGGTCGCTGAACAGGTGCGCCCCGGTCACGCCGAGGTGCCCGACGGTGTTCGGCAGGCCGCGCAGCAGCGGGAAGAACTCGCTGTAGCGCAGCTGCATGACGCCGGCGCCGTAGTGGATGCCGCGGCGGAAGCGGTTCTGCGGGTGCGACATCCGTGCCCGCGAGTCCGCGCTCACGAGCTCTCCGCCGTGCCACGCGTCGGCGAAGCGGGCGAGGTCGTCGACGGTCGACACCACGCCGCCGCCCGCCCAGTCGCTGCTGAGCACCGGTGCGCGGCTGATGTCGACGCCGTGGACGACCAGCGGCGCGATGTCCAGGGCCGCGCCGGGCTCGGCAACCGAGGGGGACCCGCCGGGCATCGTGTGGAACATGAGGCACGAGTCGGCCATCCCGGCGGGGGCGAAGACGCGCTCGTGGAGCTGTGCGCCGAGCGTCGCGCCGCCGGCCTCCTCGATGACGCGTCCGAGCAGGATGAAGCCGGTGTCGGAGTACGAGAAGCGCTCGCCGGGAGCGCCGACGGGCTGCTGGTGCTCGCGCGAGAAGGCGACCAGGTCCTCGGGGGTGTACGACCGCTCGAGGTTCTCAGCGAGCGTCCCGTCGAACGTGGTCCCCGTGTCGGTCGGGTCCTCGAAGTAGTCGGCGGCGCCGCTGGTGTGGGTGAGCAGGTGCCGCGCCGTGACCTCGGATGCCGCATCCCGGCCGTCCCGTGCGAACAGGCCCGAGAGGTCCGCGGACGGGAGGAGCGAGGGGAGCGGTGCGTCGAGGTCGAGGGCACCGCGCTCGGCGAGCTGGAACGCGAGGGTGGCGGTCATCATCTTGCCGACGCTCGCGGCGTGGAACCGCTGCGCGCGGTCGCCCGCGGCGAACTCGAGGCCGGGGGCGCGGACGAGGATCTGCTGCGGGGGCAGATCGCGACGGGCGCGCGCGGCGCGGGCTGCGATCTTCTCGAGCGCGGTCGCGGTGCGGTCCGGGTCGGCGATCGAGGGGCGGATGTCGGCGATGGCGGCGTGTCGGTTCATGATTGATACTCCCTTGAGATATATCTAAGGGGTATATAACCACGGATCCGCCGGGAGGTCCAGATGCAATTCCTGATCCTGGGGCTGCTCATGCTCGCGCCGATGTCGCTCTACGACCTGCACAAGCAGTTCCAGGCTGGGCCGTCGCTGTTCTACAGCGCGAGCTTCGGCAGCCTGCAGCGCGCGCTCCGCCAGCTCGTGGAATCGGGCCTCGTCATCGCCGAGGACGATCCCGACACGGCCCGGCGCCGCAAGGTGCACTCCGTGACGGCGGAAGGGCTGTCCGCGTGGCGCTCCTGGATGCGCGAGCCGCTCAGCGGCGCGAACGCCGACACGGCGATGCTCGCCAAGGTCTATCTGCTGGGCCTGCTGCCCGCCGGCTCCGAGCGCGACGAGGCACTCGCGGTGCTGCGGGCGAGCGCCGAAGCGGCGCTCCGCGAGCTGCAGGATCTCGCGCGAGGACTGGACGCGCAGCGGATCCCGGAGCAGTACGCCGAGGTCTTCCGGTACCAGCGGGCGACGCTCGACTACGGTCTTCGCTCCAACGAGCTCGTGCTGACGTGGCTGCGGGAGCTCGGCTGACTCCGCGTCGCGGCATCCGCTCGGTCTCTACTCCTCCCGCTCCCAGGACTGGAGCTTGCGCAGCAGTGGGCGCTTCTTGCGCAGGTGCTGGTTCATGCGCGTGAGGATGTCGTCGAGCGCGCGGATGGCCTCGGGGATGTGCGGCCCCTTGTTGAGCATCACGCATTCGGCGCGGTCGCCGGCCGCGGCATCGGTCACCTCGGCTCGTGTCGGGATGCCCGTGGCCGCGAGGTTGTCGAGCACCTCGGTCGCCCAGATGACGGGGAGGCGCGCCGCCTCGCACAGCCACAGGATCTCTTCCTGCACTTCGGCGAGGCGCGCGAAGCCCACCTCGACGCCCAGGTCGCCGCGCGCGATCATGACCCCCACGCGCTCGCGCCGCATCAGTTCGAAGAGGATCTCGGGCAGGGCCACGAACCCGGACGGCGTCTCGATCTTCACCACGACACCCAGGTCGTCCGCCCCGAGCTCGTCGAGGGCGTCGAACAGGTCGCGCACGTCCTCGACGCTGCGCGTGAACGACAGCTGCACCATGTCGCCGATCGCGACGACGTGCGGCAGGGCGGCGCGGTCCTCGGCGGTGAGGGCGGCGACGGGCAGTTCGGTGTTCGGAAGGTTGATGCCCTTCTTCGCCCGCAGCTTCGCGCCACCGGGAGCCGCGAGGGTCACACGCACGTCGGCCTCGCCTGGTCGGGTGAGCTCGACGACCCCCTCGATGTCGCCGTCGTCGAACGCGACGCGATGGCCGACCTCCACGGCGTCGACCGCCTCGGGCAGCGTGCAGCCGATCCGGTGACGGGGGCCGACGGTCGCCTGCACGGCGTCCGGGGACGCGGTGAGCGTGATGAGGTCGCCGGGGTGGACGACCAGACGCGGCTTCTTCGCGGCCTTCCTGCCGGTCATGGGCTGGATGGGTCCGGTGCGAACCTTGGGGCCGGCCAGATCCATCGCGATGGGGATGCCGGAGCCGACGGCGCGCACGTGATCCGCCATGCGCGCCCACGCCTCGGGGTCGTCGTGCGCGCAGTTGATGCGCGCCACGTCCATGCCCGCGTCGGCGAAACCCCCGACGAGCGCGCAGTCGTCGGCCGCTTCGCTCGGGAGCGTCACCATGATCCGGGTCGTGCGATCCTCGGGCTCCCCGCCGAGCAGCGCCGCGGCGGCGAGTCCGAGCGCGTCGGTGTCGCACACGTTCACAGTGCGGCCGACCGGTGCCACCCCGCCGTCGAGGACGTCGCCGAGGATGCCGAGGACGGCGTCGAGGTTGCCCAGCACATCCGCCTCCATGCGCCCGAGCGACGACAGCCCCTCGGCCGACAGCCGCTCCTGAACCGGGCGCAGGTCGTGCGCGCGCAGCGCCAGGTAGTGGGCGAGGTTCGCGGCGCAGCGGCGGTGGCTCGGGTGGACCGCGTCGATCGCATCCGCCAGCCGCTCCTCGCGCCGCTCTGCGTTGAGGCGCAGGTCGCGCAGGTCGTCGCGCAGCGCACTCAGCCGCTCGCGTCGCGTGTGCGGTTCCGCCCCCGCCGCGGGCAGGGAGGCATCGGTCCCGGTGGCCATGCGACGAGGCTAGGCGTCCTGCCGTGCGATGTCAGGGGTCGTAGGGCCCACGGCATCCGCCTATCCGGGATCCCCGACGCTCGGGCAGAATTGACCCATGAACTCCGCCGAACTCGCGCGCACCGTCGACCACACCCTGCTCAAGCCCGAGGCGACGACCGCCGACATCGAGGCGACGATCGCCGAGGCGGCCGACCTCGGCGCGTACAGCGTGTGCCTGTCGCCGTCGGCGCTGCCGGTGACCGTGCCCGAAGGTCTCAAGCTCGCGGTCGTCTGCGGCTTCCCCAGCGGCAAGCACCACTCCGAGATCAAGGCGGCCGAGGCCGCGCTGTCCGCCTCGCAGGGAGCCGACGAGATCGACATGGTCATCGACGTCGGCATCGCGCGGGAGGGACGCTTCGGCGACGTCGAGGCCGACATCCGCGCGGTGCGCGAAGCCGCGCCGAGCCCCGTGGTCCTGAAGGTCATCATCGAGTCGGCCGCGCTGACCGACGAGCAGATCGTCGGCGTGTGCCGCGCCGCCGAGGCCGCGGGCGCCGACTTCGTCAAGACCTCGACCGGCTTCCACCCGTCGGGCGGCGCATCCGTGCACGCGGTGTCGCTCATGAAGCAGACCGTCGGCGACCGTCTCGAGGTGAAGGCGTCCGGCGGCATCCGCACCCGCGCCGACGCCGAGGCGATGCTCGCCGCCGGCGCGACGCGCCTGGGACTGTCGGCCACGCGCACGATCCTCGCCGACGGCGAGACCTCGGGCGGCTACTGACAGACGCCGGGCGGCCGTGCGCTCACACCGCGAGCGCGCGGTGGACGGATGCGACGGCGCTCGAGCCCTCGCCGACGGCGGCGGCGACGCGCTTCATCGATCCGCGGCGCACATCGCCCGCGGCGAAGACGCGCGGCAGTGACGTCTCGAACGGCAGGGGCTCGCGCCCGAGCGCGCGCCACCGTTCGTCGAGCGCGTCGCCGGGCACATCCGCCCCGGTCGACAGGAACCCGTCGCGGTCGCGGTGCAGCGCCGGCAGCCACGCCGTCGCGGGCTGCGCGCCGATGAAGCAGAACAGCCCCCGGGCGTCGACCTCTCCGACGGTGTCGATGCGGACGCGCTCGAGCGTGCGGTCGCCGTCGAGACCGGTGACCTGCGCGCGCGTCCGCACCTGCACGCGCGGGTCCTCCAGCAGGCGGTCCACGAGGTACGACGACATGCGCGCCGACAGATCCTCGCCGCGCGCGACGAGCGTCACCGGGCAGCCGCCGGCGGCGAGGTACAGCGCCGCCTGACCGGCGGAGTTCGCCCCGCCCACCACGACGACGGGCGAATCCTGCACCTGACGCAGTTCGAGCGGCGTCGCCGCATAGTAGATGCCCGCGCCCTCGAACTGCGACCACCGGTCGAGGTCGAGGGTGCGATAGGCGGCACCAGACGTCACGATCGCCGTGCGGGCCCGCACGACGCGCCCGTCGCGCAGCGTCACCTCGAGCGCGTCGTCGACGGTCTCGAGCTTCACCGCCTCGCACGGCGCGTACAGGCGCACGCCGAACTTGAGCGCCTGCAGCGACGCCTGTCCGATGAGCGCGCCGCCGCTGACGCCGAACGGGAACCCGAGGAAGTTCTCGATCCGCGACGTCGCGGCCGCCTGCCCGCCCGGGGCGACGGCGTCCAGCAGCACGGTGCTGAGCCCCTCGGACGCGCCGTAGATGGCGGCGGCGAGGCCGGCCGGCCCGCCGCCGATGACGACGAGATCGGCGACCGCGTCGTCTGTGCGTCCCTGGTAGCTCAGCCCCAGCCGGTCGGCCACGAGGCCGGGCGTCGCCCGCGCGACCGGCTCGCCCTGGATGAACGCGATGGGCAGATCGTCCTCGGTCGCGCCCACCTCCCGCAGATGCCGCATCGCGGCTTCGTCCGCCTCGACGGCGGTGTGGACGAGGTCCGTGCGCTCGGCGAAGCGCCGGAGGGCCAGGAAGTCGCGGGACGACGAGCGCCCCACGAACTTCAGGGTCCACGCGGCCGAGCCGGTGCGCAGGTGCTCGCGCCGCGCCCAGAAGGCGTGGAGCAGGATGTCGCACAGCTCGTCGTCCTCGCCCATGAGCTTGCGGCGGTGCGCGTCGTCGACGCGGTACACGCGGCCGGGGGCGCTCACGCGTGCCGACAGGAACGGCGCCTGCCCGTTGAGCAGGCCGAGCTCCCCGACGAACGTGCGCGGCCGCATGCGGACGAGGACCTCTTCGTCGAGCCAGGCCAGCGCATCGCGCACGATCTCGACCTCGCCGGTGTCGATGAGCATGAGGTCGTATCCCGGATCGCCGGACCGGAACAGGTGGTCGCCGACGGCGACGTCCTCGGGGCGGCCGTACGAGATCAGGCGCGCCCACTGCGCGTCCGTCAGGGGCGGCATCTGGGCGGCGGTGGATTCCTTCGCCTTCGCGGTGTCGGAGCTCACGCGTTCACGCTAGCCGCGCAGCGGATGCGCGTCGATGGCCGGCATGCGCGCCGGCTGCGGCGTGCGGCGGACCACCGCGATCATGAGTGCGATCATCACGAGCGACAGGATGAGCATCGCAGCGACCGCGACGACCAGATCGGGCACCGAAGCCCACCAGCGCGAATCGAACGGGGCGGCGCCGGTCTGCGCCGGCACGACGATGAACGCCAGGACGATCGTCACGAGGACGACCACGGCGCCGAAGCCGACGGGCGCCCACCGGGCGATGCCCGCCCGTGCGCGCAGCATCAGCGTGACCAGCAGCCACCCGATGGCGAGCAGCTGGATCGCAGGAATCGCGATCATCAGCACCGGGGCGGCCGCGATCAGCGGGTCGGCGGTGCGCTCGGGCGGCGGGGTGCCCGCGATCGTGTGCAGCAGGTCGGAGGTGAGCGCCGGAAGGCGGGACTGATCGATGCCGTCCCCGGTGTTGCTGAGCAGGACGACGCCTAAGCCGAGGTCGGGAGCGAACGCGAGGTAGCTGACCGATCGGGCGCTGTCGCCGTGATGCTCCCACAGGCGCGGCAGCGACGCGGCATCCGTCGTGGCGCCGGCGTCGGCGAGTTCCGTGAACGGCCGGACGACCCAGCCGCTGGCGTAGGCGGCATCCGTGTCGATGACGTCGATCGGCTCGCGCGCGGCCGCGAGAGCGACCTCGAGGTCGCCGACGTCGCTCGTGCCGAGGTGCGCCTGCAGCAGCCGGGTGAGGTCGTTGGCGGAGGACATGATCGACGACGACGGTGCGCCGGCGGCGGACTGGGTGGTCGACGTCACGATGTTCGCGACACCGAACCACGTGTAGTGGCCGGCGGCGAGGCCGTGGCCGCGCGCGTCGATGACGTCGCTCGTGGTGACGGTCATCCCGAGGGGACGCAGCACGAGGTGCTGCAGCGCCCGCTCGTACGAGGTGCGCGTCACCTTCTCGATCACGGCTCCGAGGACGGTGTAGTTGGCGTTGCTGTAGCGGTAGGCCTCGCCCGGCGCCGAGACCGGATCGGTCGCCAGCACGCGTGCGGCCTCGAGCTGGATCGATCCGGGATCGGCCCCGATGCCCCACTGCTCGAGCCCCGCCGCCTCGCCGAGGCCGGAGCGGTGCGACAGGAGCTGTGAGATCGTGACAGCGCCGAACGGGCCGGCATCCTCGGCGAGCAGGTCGGGGGCGAGGACGGCGAGGGTGTCGTCCAGCCCGAGCAGCCCGTCCACGATGAGCCGCTGGACGACGAGACCCGTGAACTGCTTGGACGTCGACCCCAGCACGAATGGGGTGTCGAGCATGATCTCGGGCGCGTTGGACCCTCCGTCGCCGTAGGCGCCGGAGAAGCGCACCTCGCCGTCGGCGATCACCACCACCGCGAGGCCTGCCAGGAGCAGGTCGGAGCGGCGCTCCTGGAGGAAGCGGTCGATCGTCGCGGGCGCGGCCCAGGCCGCCGGCGCGTCGGGCCCCGCCTCCTCGTCGTCGTCGACGGCGGCGACGGCGGACCCCGTCGAGAGGGCGCATGCCATCGCGGCCAGCGCGAACGCGAGCGCCGCGACGCCCCCGGCGCGCCGCGATCCCCCGTGAACCGGCGACGTGTCCATCGCCGCCCATACCACCACACCCGCCTCGCGCGTGCGAGGTGTCCCGGAAAACTCGGCCACCCCCTATCCTCGAGAACGTGATCGATCGAGCTCTTGCAGACGGTGCCCTCCTTCGTCCAGCCCGCCCCGGCGACGAGCCGGGCATCCTCGCCTGCATCCAGGCGCTGGCCGAGTACGAGAAGGAGCCGGATGCGGTCGAGAACACCGTCGAGGCGCTCACCGCGACGCTCTTCGGCGACGAACCCCGCGCGTTCGCGCACGTCGTGGAGCGCGGCGGCGAGATCGTGGGCCTCGCGATCTGGTTCGTGACGTACTCCACGTGGACCGGCACGCACGGCATCTGGCTCGAGGACCTGTTCGTGTACGACTCCGAGCGCGGTCAGGGCTACGGGCACGCCCTCATCTCGTCGCTCGCGGCCGTGTGCGTCGAGCGCGGCTATCGCCGACTCGAGTGGACGGTCCTGGACTGGAACGCCCCGGCCCTGGCGTTCTACCGCTCGCTCGGCGCCGATCCGATGGACGAGTGGACGACGCAGCGCGTGAGCGGCGAGAACCTCGCCGCTCTGGCTGGCGCCTGACCGGAGACGGCTGTCCACAGGGCGCTCCGGAAGGCGTCCGGTCGTGCGATAGTGAGGGTCGCGTGATTCCGCGACCCGAAGGAGTGCGTGTGCGAACCGATGCCGAGGGCGTCCGGACGACCGCCTCAAGGGTGCTCGCGGTGATCGCCGTCGTCGCGGTGATCACCGTCTGCGGCGTCGTCATCGGCGAGTATTCACTCGCCCGCGACCGGCGGATCGCCGACGCAGAGGCGCGGGCGCAGGGCATGGCGACCTACGCGGCCGGATGGCAGGCGGCCTACCGATGGGAGCGCACCCTCGCCACGACATACGTCGCTCCGGTCGCCGAGCTCGTGTCAGAGCTCGGCGACGATCCGGAGGATGATGTGACGGCGCTGAGGAGGGCTCTCGACGAGCTCGTCGCCGCCGGAGCCGTCCAGGACATCGGGCGCGTCAGGAGCGCCCGCCGGGATCTGCACGATTCGCTCGGGGCGTTCGTCGCTACCGTGGCCGACCGCGTTCGCGCCGTGGCGGACGATGCGGACGAGGCCTCGGACAGGACGCGCGGGGATGTCGAGGCGCAGCTGGCGGTCCTCGAGGACTGGGGCTACCCCGTGCGGGCGATCCGCGGCGTCCACGGCGCACGCGCGGCCGCCCTCGCGATGGTCCGCTCGCACGACAAGGCGGTGGCCGATGCAGAGGCGAAGGCGGCGGAAGCCGCGGCGGCAGCCGCCGCGGGAGCCGGAACCGGATCGGGGTCCGGTGCGCCGGGCTCGGGCGGATCAGATCCGTTCCCCGACCAGCCGTGGCCGCCCACGCCGGCCGAGATCGTCGTCGTTCCTCTGGGTGCCAACGTGCACTCGTGCGACGGCGACATCGCGGGCGAGGCGCACATCGACATGGCCGAGGGCGGCGAACTCGTCCTCACGTACGACCAGCCGTACACCTACGCGATCGGGTACGGCTTCGTGATGGTCTACTTCTGCGCGTGAGCGCCGGCGCGCTCCGCGCCTCCACCTGTCCTGGCAGAAGCGCCGCCACCGCGCAAGCCCCTGCCGACCCCGGCCTTGAGAGCGCAGAGTGGTGGAATGACATCTCCTCGCCCTGCTGTCGTCTACAACCCGAGCAAGATCTCACGCGATGGCCTATGCGACGCGTTCGACCGCGTCGACCCGGACGCCTGCGCCGCCGCCCGGTGGTACGAGACGACCGTCGAGGACCCGGGCAGGGGCCCAGCGCGCGATGCGCTCGACGCGGGCGCCGACCTCGTGATCGTCGCGGGCGGCGACGGCACCGTGCGCGCGGTCGCCGAGGTGCTCGCCGGCACCGGCATCCCGCTCGGCATCGTGCCTCAGGGCACCGGGAACCTGCTGGCCCGCAATCTCGGGGTTCCGATCGCCGATGTCGACGCCGCGATCGCCCGCGCCCTCGAAGCCGGGGATCGGCGCATCGACATCGGCTGGATCGACATCGACGGCGACGACGAGGACAAGCGCGCCTTCGCGGTGATGGTCGGCTTCGGGCTGGATGCGCGGATGCTGGTCGAGACCGACGAGGACCTCAAGGACAAGGCGGGCTGGCTCGCCTACGTCGAAGCGCTCGGCCGGGCGGTGTCGGCATCCGAGGTCGTCGCGTTCGACCTCGCCCTCGACGACGGCGACCCGGAGCGGGTCGAGGGCCACACGCTCATGATCGGCAACTGCGGAACTATCCAGGGCGGCGTCGCGCTGCTGCCGGACGCGGCCGTCGACGACGGCCGGCTCGACCTGCTGCTGGTCAGCGCCGACACGGTGACCGGATGGCTCGACACCGTGCGGTCGTTCGTGTGGGACAACGGTGTGCGTCGCTTCTTCGTGAAGGAGAGCGACACGGTCGACTCCGACACCGCGCAGCACCGGTCCGCGACGCGCATGCGGGTGGAGCTGCCCGAGCCGCTGCCGTTCGAGATCGACGGCGAGGAGGTCGGCGACGTGCAGGCGTTCACGGTGCGCGTGGATGCCGGGGCGCTCATCGTGCGCTGAAACGGCCGCCCGGGCCGGCGCGAGCGACATCCGCGCGAAACGCGACGCGAGTAGCGTGTGATCGCACGTCTCGCGTGAGGAGGTCCCCATGGCATTCCGAGTCCCGCTCGTCGACATCACCTCGTACGTCGCGGACGGCACCGCAGAGGAGCGCGCCGCGACCGCCCGCGCCATCGACGACGCGTGCCGCACGGTCGGGTTCATCCAGATCACGGGGCACGGCATCCCCGACGATGTCGTCGCGGGGCTCGCGGACGCGATGGACGGGTTCTTCGCGCTGGGGCTGGACGAGAAGAAGGCCTATCGCACTCCGCCGCAGGTGAATCGGGGCTACAGCCCGCCGAAGTCCGAGTCGCTGAGCCTCAGCCTCGGGGTGGAGCAGGCCAGCCGCATGAACGACTTCTTCGAGGCGTTCAACGTGGGCGCCGCGGCATCCGACTATCCGCACGCCGACGGCCTGCCGCAGCCGGACTACGCCGAGAACGTGTGGCCCGAGATCGACGGCTACCGCGAGCGGGTGCAGACGTACTTCGACGAGGCGGCGCGCGTCGCCCGGACCCTCACCCGCATCTTCGCGGACGCGCTCGGGCTTCCGGCGGACTTCTTCCCGTCGCGCACCGACCATTCGATCGACGTGCTGCGTATGAACAACTACGCGCTGCCGCCGGGCACCGATGTGCGGCTCGACGGCGACCTGATCGGCATGGGCGAGCACACCGACTTCGGGATCGTGACGGTCCTGTGGGCCGACCAGGTGGCCGGGCTCCAGGTGCTCGGCACGGACGGGTCGTGGAACGACGTGATGCCCGCCGACGACGCGCTGCTGGTGAACCTCGGCGACATCACGGCACGCCTCACGAACGAGCGCTGGATGTCGACGCTGCACCGCGTCAAGCCGCCCGTGATCGGCGGCACGATCGAGCGGCGGCGCAGCGCCGCGTTCTTCCACGACGGCAACGTCGAGACGCTCATCGAGACGCTGCCCTCGTGCATCGACGCGGAGCACCCGAACCTGTACCCCGAGCCGGTCACGATCGCCGAGCACATCGCGGCGAAGCTGGGCGGCTCCCGTCAGGGGAAGCTCAACGAGAAGGCCGAGCGAGAGTCGGCCCGCGTCGCCGCCAGCCGCTCCTGAGCGCGGCGCCCCCACGGCAGGCGCCCGGGCGCGCCCTCGGACCCCCGGGGATCACCCGCCGATCTTCTCGATCGCCTTGGCGATGCGGCGCTGTCGTGTCTCGGCGGCCTTGGCCTCTTCGATGGCGCGCACATGCTCCTTTCGGTGAGACGGCGCGAGAGCGTCGAAGGCGTCGCGGAGCCCGGCCGCGCTCAGGGCCGCGGCGAAGTCGTCCGGGACGACCACCTCGCGTGGTGCGGTGTCGAGTTCGACGGTGATCTCGTGCACTTCGCCGCCGGCCACGCCCGCCGCCGCGCGGGTCGCCGCATTGACCGGGATGAGCGACATGCCGCGCATGACGCCGACGGTCGTCCGATACTCGTAGCCGCCCAGCAGCACACGCACCGGGGGCTGCCGGCCGCCGCCGAGTTCGGCGATGATCTCGTCGCTGAGCTGGATGCCGACGTTGTTGCCGCCGGTGCGAAGCAGTTCGGTGGTGAACGTGGGCATGATGCCTCCTTGCGGTTCCGCTGTGACGGTACACCTCGACGCCGGCGCCGGCCGACGGCGATGCCTCGGGGTCAGCGCGTCCGGCGCATCAGAACGACCGTGTCGTCGAGCAGCGCCTGCTCGCCGTCCGGTCCGACCGCGTCGCGGCGGCGCACCTCGGCGAGGACGGGCGTCCAGTCGTCGGGGGCGAGCGCGAGCTCGGCGATCTGCTCGTCGGGCGTCGGGAACGCCGGCGTCGGCGTCTCGCCCGCCTCGTGCTGGTGGTGGTGGCGCGACCACGGCGGCGGGCCGGCGTGCGCGATCACCAGCAGATGACCGCCGGGGAGGACCCGCTGCGCGACGGCGCGCAGGATCTCGGTCCTCGACAGCGCGACGGGGGAGTGCAGGAACGACGCCGTCACCAGGTCGTACTCGGTCTCGTCGGTCCACGTCGACAGGTCGGCGGCCTCGAACTGCAGCTGCTCCTCGGTGAGTCCGAGATCGGATGCCGCGGCCTGTGCGCGTTCGATCGCCGTCGGCGAGATGTCGACGGCCGTCGTGCGCCAGCCGTGCTCGGCGAGCCACACGGCATCGCCGCCCTCGCCGCATCCGAGATCGAGCGCGCGTCCCGGCTCGAGGCTCGAGACCACGTCGGCCATCGTCTGGTTCACCGCCCCCGACCACACGCGCTGCGTGCCGGCGTAGCGCTCCTCCCAGAAGTCCGCGGGGGCGACGTCGTGCCATCCTGCGTTCGTCATGGGTACAGCCTCCCACGACGACGGCGGAGGCGTCCGGCCTAGCCGCCGGCGACGTCGAGGCGGATGCGCAGCACGATGAATTCGGCCGGACGCAGCGGCGCGAACCCGACCTCGATGATGAGGCGCCCGTTGTCGATGTCGTCCTGGGTCATCGTCGAGCGGTCGCAGCGGATGAAGTACGAACTGTCGGGGCGGGGCCCGCCCAGCATCCCGCCGCGGAACATGTCCTGCAGGAAGTCCTCGATGCTCATGCGCACGCGCTCCCACAGCGGTTCGCCGTTGGGCTCGAAGACGGCCCACTGCAGCCCGCGACGCAGGCTCCGCTCGAGGAAGACCGCCATCCGCCGCACCGGGACGTACTTCCACTCCGGGTCGCTCGAGAGCGTCCGCGCGCCCCACACGACCGTTCCGAGGCCGGGGAACTGCCGGATGACGTTGATGCGCTTGTCGTTGAGGGGGTTCATCTCGAGGTCGTCGACCGAGACGGCCGGGCCCGTGACACCGGCGATGCGCGCGGTCACGCCCGCCGGCGTCTTGTCGACCCCGTGGACGTCCTCGCAGTGCGCGATGATGCCCGCGACGGCGCCGAGGGGCGAGATGTCCTCGCTGCCGCCGCCCGGCAGCGGGCGGCTCAGTCGGGGCCAGTACACGACGCAGTCGCCGCCGGACGCGCCCACCGCTCCGACCGGGTCGGCCATGGCGGTCACGGCTTCGGAGACGTCCGGCCAGTCGCCGTCGAGCAGCAGCAGCGCCCCGCGGTCGCCGAGGGCGGCCTGCGCGGCTGCGACGATGGCGGGCGGGGCGACCGGTTCGTCGGGGATCGCGACCAGCGCGACGTCCGGGTCGAGGTCCTCGACCGCGCGCCGCACGCTCTTCTCGGTCATCGTCCGCAGCGGCACGACCCAGGCGCGCGTTCCGCCGTTGGCGAAGAACTGCTCCACGGCGGTCGCGAGAGCGGTGTCGCCGGGCCAGTGGTGCGCGAACTCCTCGGTGCTGCGCACGAGGTCGGGGTGCTGCTCGCCGGCGGTCACGCCGATGAAGGCCGCCAGCGTGAGCGCCACGCCCTCGATGCGTGGCGGCGGAGCCGGTGGTTTCGTGATGAATACGCCAGGGGAATCGTGCCGCATCGCGCAACCTCCTTCCATCGAGGGTGCCCCCGAGACCCAGCGGTGTCAACGGATTGCGGGAGTCTTGCGGCATCCGCTCGGATCGCGCAGGCTCGACGCATGGTCGATGTCCTCGTGATCAGACCCGGCACGTCGCTGTGGCGGCAGCTGGCGCGCCGGCGACCGGGGCGGGGGCGGTCGGCGCGGGTGACGGTGCCGTGGACCATCGCCGGCGAGCTGGGCGTCGCTCCGGGGACGTCGGCGCTGGCGCTGGACGGACGGACGTATATCGGCGAGACAGAGAAGAACCTCGCGCGCGCTCTCGCCGTGGCCGGGGACGCGCCGTGGGTGCTGTTCTTCGACGAGGCCGATGCGCTGTTCGGCAAGCGGACCGGCGTGAAGGACTCGCACGATCGGTACGCGAACCAGGAGGTGTCGTACGTGAAGCTGACGCCTGCCGAACTGACGACGCTCGCCTCCGCCCGCGGCGCCACGCGCCGGGGAGCGCGGCCGGCACGACGTACGCTGATCGGGTGACCTCCCGCCCGCTCGTCGTCCTCGCCTCCTTCGCCGCAGACCTCGTGCTGGTGGTGGTGTTCGCGGCCATCGGACGCGCGAGCCACGACGAGCCCGTGCTGTCGGGACTGTGGACGACGTCGTGGCCGTTCCTGGTCGGTCTCGCCGCCGGCTGGCTCGTGACGCTCGCGTGGCGGGCGCCGGCGGCGCCGGTGCGGACGGGCCTCGGTGTGTGGGCGGTCACGGTCATCGGCGGGATGCTGCTGCGCGCGGCATCCGGTCAGGGGGTCGCGGTGGCGTTCGTCGTCGTCGCGTCGATCACGCTGCTGGTGTTCCTCGTGGGCTGGCGGGTCGTGGCCGCTCTCGTAGCGCGCCGGTCGCGCACGGCGGCCTGAGCGCGCCCCACCCGTCTACCCTGAACCCCGTGACCCCGCATCGGCTCACCCTCGATCAGGCCCGCCGCATCGTCGTGCGCGCGCAGCTGCTCGATGCCGCGCGCCCCGGCGACGTCGTCGAGGTCGCCGAGCAGCTCACGTACATCAAGATCGACCCCACCGCGACGATCGCCCCGTGCGAGCACACGATGCTGTGGTCGCGCATCGGGTGGTCGTACGAGGCCGGGCAGCTGAAGAAGGCGGCCGAGATCGACCGCCTGCTGTTCGAGTTCGAGGGTGCTTTCCGCCCGACCGGCCTGCTGCCGTTCATGCTGCCGGTGATGCGCGCGTGGCCGACGCGCGAGAGCACGCGGCAGTGGCTCGACGCCAACGCGCGCTTCCGCGCCGACGTGCTCGCGCGGCTGCGCGCCGACGGGCCGCTGCCGGCGCGCGACATCCCCGACACGGCGCAGGTGTCACGCGCCCCAGACGGGTGGTCGGGGTCGAATCAGGTGCCCATCATGCTCGACATGCTCGCGCACCAGGGGCTGACCGCGGTCGTCGGACGCGAGGGGCGGCACCGCCGGTGGGACCTCGCCGAACGCGTCTATCCGCCGGACCTGCCCGAGTACGAACCCGACGTCGCCGCGGAGCTGCTCGCCGAGCGCAAGCTCCAGGCCGCCGGCATCGCCCGCCCCCACTGGTATTGGAGCGGTGTCGGCAAGACCAGCGGCGAGCCTGCCGTGGTCGAGGGCACGAAGGGAACGTGGCGCGTCGATCCCGAGGCTCTCGCCGCCCTCGAGGAGGACGACGGCGGGCGGGTGGCGTTCCTGAATCCGTACGACAGCATGCTGTTCGACCGCAAGCGCCTCACCGAGCTGTTCGAGTTCACCTACGTCCTCGAGCAATTCAAGCCGAAGCCGCAGCGCGTGTACGGCGCGTTCGCGCACCCGATCCTGATGGGCGACCGGTTCGTCGGGATGCTCGACGCCGAGGTCGACCGCTCACGCGAGACCCTGAGGGTGAACGCCGTCCACGAATTCCTCCCGTTCGAGCCGGAGGAGGCGGACATGGTCCGCGCCGAGATCATGGACCTCGCCGAGTGGCTGGGCGTCCCGGTGTCCGGGCTGGGCTGACCGCCGGGGTACTCCCTACCCCCGTAGCCCGGGCTGCCGCCCAGCCCCGTGCACGAATTCAGGCACCGCGAACCGACGCGCCGATGCCGGCGCGCCGCAGCCGCGTGTCTTCCTGAATCCGTGCACAGGGGGCGAAGACGACGGATGCCGCGGGCCCCGTTGTCCGCGGCATCCGCCCCTCAATCCCTACGCCGTGGCGTCGGCGCGCTTGGGCAGCACCCAGTTCGGGCGCGGGAAGTGGCACGTGTACCCATGCGGGTACTTCACCAGGTAGTCCTGGTGCTCGGGCTCGGCCTCCCAGAAGGGCCCGGCGGGCTCGATCGTGGTGACGGCGTTCCCCGGCCACAGCCCCGACGCGTCGACGTCGGCGATGGTGTCGCGTGCGACCTTCTCCTGCTCGGGCGAGAGCGGGAAGATCGCGGAGCGGTAGCTGGACCCGATGTCGTTGCCCTGGCGGTTCAGCGTCGACGGGTCGTGGATCTGGAAGAAGAACGCCAGGATGTCGCGGTAGCCGGTCTGCGCCGGATCGAACACGATCTCGACGGCCTCGGCGTGCCCGGGGTGATACCGGTACGTGGCGTGGTCGTTCTGGCCGCCGGTGTACCCGACGCGCGTCTGGAGGATGCCGGGGCGCCCCCGCAGCAGGTCCTGCATGCCCCAGAAGCAGCCGCCCGCGAGAACGGCGGTCTCGGCGCCGGGGATTCGGGTGATGGTTCCGGTGTCGGTCATGACGGATCGCTCCTTGTCTATCGGCAGTCTTGCATTGTGCAACGGATGCCGGGGTCCGTTTGGTCCCCGGCATCCTGAAAGCGAGCCGTGAGTTACGCCTCGGGCGCCTCGCTCGACGGCGCATGAGATGCGGATGCCGCGCCGGCACGCGCCGCGGCGCGCTCCTCCGCCTCGAGGCGCTCGGCCTCCTCGCCGCCGATCGCCTCGCCCCGGGCGACGAGCCCGGCGACGTCCGAGAGCGGGATCTGCTTGAGGAACAGCGACAGCACGAACGCGATCGCCATGAACGGCACGAGGTACCAGAACACCGGCGCCAGCGCGTCGGCGTAGGCGGTGACGATGGCATCGCGCACGGGCTCGGGCAGCTGGTTGAGCGTCGCCGGGTCGATGGTCGCGGCGGCGTTCGACGCCTGGTCGGCCGAGGCGCCGGCCTCGGTGAAGGCGGCCAGCAGGTTGTCGGTGAGGCGGCTGGTGAAGATCGCGCCGAACACCGCGATGCCGAGCGCGGCGCCCGCCTCGCGGAAGTAGTTGTTCGTGCTCGTCGCCGTGCCGACCTGGCTCGCGGGAACCGCGTTCTGCGAGACGAGCACGACGACCTGCATGATCAGGCCCAGGCCCGCGCCGAAGAGGAACAGGTAGCCGCTGATCAGCCAGATCGGGGTGTCGGCGGTGAGCGTCGTCATCGCCATCATGGTGCCGCCGGTGACGAGCGTGCCGAGGATCGGGTAGATCCGGTAGCGGCCGGTGCGGGTGATGAGGATGCCCGATGTGATCGAGGTGCCCATGACGCCGACCATCATCGGGAGCATCAGCAGGCCGGAGGCGGCCGCGGACGTGCCGGAGGACATCTGCAGGAAGGTCGGCACGAAGCCGATCGCCGCGAACATGCCGATGCCGAGTACGAGGCCGATGGCGGTGGCGTTGATGAATACCGGGTTGCGGAACAGCGACAGCGGCATGACCGGGTCGGCCGCGCGCGACTCGGTGATGATGAACGCCGCGACCGCGACCGCGAGGCCGGCGCCCCACGCCCACGTGGCGGGGGAGTCCCAGCCGTGGTCGCGGTCTCCGCCGAAGTCGGTGAAGAAGATCAGGCACGTCGTCGCGGCCGAGAGGAACACCACGCCCAGCCAGTCGATCGGCTTGTCGGCCTTCTTGCTGGGGAGCTTCAGCGCGACGAGCGCGATCACGAACGCCGCGATGCCGACGGGGATGTTGATGTAGAACGCCCACTGCCACGTCAGGTGGTCGACGAAGAAGCCGCCGAGCAGGGGGCCGGCGACCGCCGACAGGCCGAAGATCGCGCCGAGCGGGCCGAGGTACTTGCCGCGCTCCGAGGCGGGCACGATGTCGGCGATGATCGCCTGCGACAGGATCATGAGCCCGCCGCCGCCGAGGCCCTGGATCGCGCGGAACACCACGAACGTCCAGAAGTCGCCCGCGAACGCGCAGCCGACCGAGGCGAGCGTGAAGATCGCGATCGCGATGAGGAAGAGGTTGCGGCGCCCGAGGATGTCGCCGAACTTGCCGTAGATCGGCATGACGATCGTGGTCGCGAGGATGTAGGCGCTCGTGATCCACACCTGGTGCTCGACGCCGCCGAGCTCGCCGACGAGGGTCGGCATGGCGGTCGAGACGATGGTCTGGTCGAGGCTCGACAGCAGCATGCCGGCGATGAGCGCCGAGAAGATGATCCAGATGCGCCGCTGGGTCAGCAGCATCGGCGCGTCGCCTGCGGCGACCGTCGGGGTGGGTGCGGTGGTGGTCATGGTGTGCCTTCAGGGTGGGGAGACGCGGCAGGGGTCTGTGAGTCGAACACCGCGCGGGTGACGGTGAGCAGTTCGCCGAGCACGTCCGCGAACGTGCGCGGTCGGTCTGGGTCGAGGGACGCAGGAACGGCGACGCGGGCCAGATGTCCGACGGTCTGGACGGCGACGAGGACGCGGGGGTCGTCGACCGGGAGGTGCTCGCGGCGCGCGACGAGCGCGGCGTCACGCATCTCGTCCCGTCGGTGGCGATCGAGCATGTGGGAGATGAGACGCGGTTCCGCCTCCGTCGCGGCCATCAGCTCCATCGCCGCTGCGCGGTCGACGTCGAGCGCGGCCCATCGTTCGGTGAGGAGCTCTGCGTAGTCGGCGAGGAGCGTCCGCGAGACCTCGCCGGTGGCGGTGTCGGGCCGGAGCGCGACGAAGCGCTCGTCCGCCTCCGAGGTGTCGTCGCGCAGCGCGATCCCGAGGACGGCGTCCTCCTTCGACGCGAAGTAGTTGAAGAAGGTGCGGCGCGAGATGCCCGCGCGCTCGCACAGCTCCTCGATCGTGAAACCGTGGAGGCCATCGGATGCCGTCGCCTGGCGTGCGAGCGAGATGAGCGTGCGCGTCGTCTCCGCGCGCTTGCGCTCGCGACCTAGCGTTGCACTCTCGGACATGAAGTGCAGTATTGCACTATTTCACCCAGAGTGCACACAATGTGCGACGGTGGGCCGCCGACGCGCTGTGCGACTCCTCCCCGGCGTCTCCGGTGCGCACGAATTCAGGCGGAATCCAGCGGCACCCCGGATAGCACGGTGTGTCGGCGGCATTCTGCCTGCGTGATGACACGCGTGCGGCAGCCAGGGTTGCCGCCGGCCGCGGCCGCGTCAGCCGGCCAGTGCTTCCGCCTTCGCCCGCAGCACCTGCTGCTGAGCGGCGTTCGCGGTCAGTGCGGCCGCGGTCAGCAGCTCCGACCGGGCCTCGTCCACCCGCCCGAGCTGCGCGAGCAGCTCGCCACGGACGCTCGGCAGAAGGTGTGAGCCGTGCAGCGCGCCCGACTCCTCGAGGGCATCGACGATGGCCAGTGCGTCGGCGGGTCCCGACGCCATCGACACCGCTGCTGCCCGGTTGAGCTCCACCACAGGGCTCGGGGCGACGCGGCCGAGCACCTCGTACAGCAGCACGATCCGTGGCCAGTCGGTCTCAGCCACGCTCGGCGCCACCGCGTGGCACGCCGCGATCGCCGCCTGCAGCGCGTACGGTCCACGGCCCGTACCGCGCGCGGCGGCCGCGGCATCCGCCTTCCGCAGCAGGTCGAGCCCGCGCGCGATCTGGCCGCGGTCCCACCGCGACCGGTCCTGGTCGGCGAGCAGCACCGCGCCGCCGGAGCCGGACTCGCGGGCCGCGAACCGCGCTCGCTGCAGCTCCATGAGCGCCAGCAGCCCGAGCGGCTCGGGCTCGCGGGGGAGCAGACCCGTCACGATGCGCCCGAGCCGGATGGCCTCGTCGGCGAGATCGGGCCGCACCCACCGGTCGCCCGCGGTCGCGGCGTACCCCTCGGTGAACACGAGGTACACGACGCCGAGCACCGCCGACAGCCGCCCGCGCCATTCCGCGGGATCGGGCGTCTCGAACGGCACTCTCGCGGCGGCGAGCGTCTTCTTCGCCCGCGTGATGCGGGCCTGCACGGTCGGCACCGAGGTCAGCAGCATCCGTGCGATCTCGTCGGTCGACAGCCCCGCCACCACGCGCAGCGTCAGCGCGACCTGCGACTCGCGCGACAGCGCGGGGTGGCATGCCGTGAAGACGAGGCGCAGCACGTCGTCATCGATGGGTTCCCAGTCGTCGTCGGGAGCCTGGTCGAGCGCGTGCGCGATGGTCTCGTACCGCTCGTCGAGGCGCTCGCGGCGCCGCCACGCGTCGATGGCGCGGCGCTTCGCGACCGCGGTGAGCCATGCGCCCGGATTGCGGGGGATGCCGGCATCCGGCCACGACTGGAGGGCCTCGAGCACCGCCTCCTGCGCCACGTCCTCGGCGAGGCCGACGTCTCCGGTCATCTTGGCCACGGATGCCGTGATCCGCAGGCCCTCGATGCGCCAGAGGGCGTCGACCGTGCGCCGGACGTCGTCCATGTCGGTGTCAGCGGCGGCTCACTCGGTGCCGAGCTCGACGCGCCACTCCTTCTCCTTCTGGATGTACTCGTTGTCGGCGTGCTCGGCGAAGTCGCTCTCGTCGGTCACGCGCCGCACCTCGAGCTTGTTGCCGGCGGTCAGCGGGCAGCGCTTGGCCCACTCGAGCGCCTCTTCGGCGGTGGCGGTCTGGATGATCCAGAACCCGTTGAACAGCTCGTGCACCTCGCCGTAGGGGCCGTCGCTGACGATCGGGGTGTCGCCCGAGAAGTCGACGACGTAGCCGGGCTCCATCGCGAGCCCCTCGCCGGCGACCATGACGCCGGCGGCGATCATCGCCTCGTTGTAGGCGCCCATCGCGTTGATGGCGGCCTCGAAGTCCATCTCCTGGAAGTTCTTCACGGCGTCGGCGGTCGCCCGCATGATCAGCATGTGCTTCATCTCTTGCTCCCTGTTCGGCGGGGACCTGTCGTCCCCTCTCACTATCGCGTCGAACGGGGGCAACCGGAATCGACATCGATCCGGAATCCGACGAAGGCCCGCCCGTTCCCCCTATCGTGGCGCAATGGAGATGGATCGGATCTGGCCGCTGTTCGGTCTGCGCCTGCGGACCCCGCGCCTGGAGATGCGCCCGGTGCGGGATGAGGACTTTCCGGGCCTGGTCGACGCGGCGGTCGCCGGCATCCACGCGCCGGACCGGATGCCGTTCCTCACGCCGTGGTCCGAAGCCGAGCCGGACGCCCTGGCGCGTTCGATGGTGCAGTTCCAGTGGGGATTGCGTGTCGGGCTCACCGCAGAGAAGTGGACGGTGAGCTTCGCTGTGCTGCGGGACGGCGTGCCGATCGGCGTGCGGGACGTGCAGGGCGTGCAGTTCGCCGAGCGCCGCACGGTGGAATCGGGATCCTGGCTGACGCAGGAGCATCAGGGCCAGGGGCTCGGCACGGAGATGCGCGCCGGGATGCTGATGTTCGCGTTCGACCACCTCGGCGCCGAGTGGGCCGAGTCCAGCGCGGCCGAGTGGAACGACAGGTCGCTGGGCGTCTCGCGCAAGCTCGGCTACGAGCTGAACGGCCGCACGCGCATGCGGCCCCGCCCCGGCGAGAGCGGCGAGGAAGTGCGTGTGCGGCTGTCGGCCGCGCAGTTCCGCCGCCCCGCCTGGGACCTCGTCGCCGAGGGCGTCGAGCCCGCGAAGGCGCAGCTCCTCCCCGAGGCCTGACATCTCCGCCGCACGTGCATCCTGTCGTTTCGGCGAGGAGATGCGCACTCGCCGAGATCACACGTTGTTCCCCGTGTGCAACGTGTCGTCTCGGCGAGACGATATGCATTCGCCGGGGTCATGCACGGTGCCCGTGCGCGGGGTGAGGTGCGCCGCGAAGCTGGGCGCGGCGTGTGAAAG
This sequence comes from Microbacterium thalassium, assembly GCF_014208045.1. Taxonomy (NCBI): domain Bacteria; kingdom Bacillati; phylum Actinomycetota; class Actinomycetes; order Micrococcales; family Microbacteriaceae; genus Microbacterium; species Microbacterium thalassium. The sequence goes on along the minus strand of NZ_JACHML010000001.1, from coordinate 3,313,721 downwards.
TCCGCGGGACCCTGTCGCTCGGAGCCGGTTAACGATATATCGGTATGTATCGCTCATACATCGGGCGACAGCATCCTTCCGAGGAGGTCATCATGAACGATTCCTACGGCGACCGCGGCGGATCGCGCCACCGCGGACCCGGCCCCGGCTTCGGGCGCGGCTGGTCGGGCAACGACATCTGGGAGGCGATGGACCAGCTCAAGGAGGGCTTCGAGCAGCGCTTCGGCGGCATGCGCATGGGCCGCGGCGACGTGCGCTCGGCCGTGCTCGCTCTCCTGGCCGAAGGCCCCATGCACGGCTACCAGATCATCCACGAGATCGAGGAGCGCTCGGGCGGCATGTGGAAGCCGAGCCCCGGCTCGATCTACCCGACGCTGCAGATGCTCGCCGACGAGGGCCTGATCGTCGCCGAGGAGAAGGACGGCAAGAAGACCTACTCGCTGACCGATGCCGGTCGTGAAGAGGCCGAAGGCTCCGACGATCGTTCGGCGCCGTGGGAGATGCCGGGCATGAAGGACGCCCAGCGCATGGCCGCGCTGCCGAAGGCGGGCGCGAAGCTCGCGCAGGCGGCCGCGCAGGTCGGCAAGGCCGGCACGAAGGAGCAGGTCGACGAGGCGGTCGCCGTCCTCGACGAGGCGCGCCGCAAGCTGTATGCGATCCTCGCGGAGGACTGACCCGACGAGCCCGCACCGCCGCCGAGTCGGCATCATGGAGACATGACGACCGACACGGCGGTGACGCGGGGCCGCTACCGCCGCATCATGCGGTTCGCGTGGCGGTACATGCTGCAGGCGTGGTGGTACGAGCTGATCCTGCCCCGGATCGGGCTCGGCGCGTTCGTCGCCCGCGGGCGCGCGGCGCGGATCCAGCGCATCGCGCGCCGGTTCCACGATCTCGCGGTCGATCTCGGCGGACTCATGATCAAGGTCGGCCAGTTCATGTCGAGCCGCCTCGACGTTCTGCCGCCCGAGATCACCAAGGAGCTCGAGAGCCTGCAGGACGAAGTGCCTGCGGTGCCGTTCCCGGCGATCCGCGAGCACGCCGAGGCCGAACTCGGGATGCCGCTCGATCGCGCGTACGCGTCGTTCGACGAGGCGCCGCTCGCAGCGGCGTCGCTCGGGCAGGCCCACCGCGCGACGCTGCGACCGGCGGATGCGGATGACACCGGCTTCGCCGACGTGGTGGTGAAGATCCAGCGGCCCGGGATCGAGCAGGTCGTCGACGTCGACCTCACGGCCCTGCGGCGCGTCGCCTCGGTGCTCAGCCGCGTGCGCATGGTGCGGCAGCACGTAGACCTGCCGGCGCTCATCGAGGAGTTCGCGGCGACGAGCCTGGAGGAGATCGACTACTTCCACGAGGCCGCGAACGCCGCGCGGTTCGCCGAGAATTTCGCCGGCGACCCGCGCGTGAGCGTGCCCGAGGTCGCGTGGGAGCGCAGCAACCGGCGGGTGCTGACCCTCGAGGACGTCTCGGCGATCAAGATCAACGACCAGGAGGGCCTCCGCGCGGCGGGGATCGACCCGAACGCCGTCGCCCGCGTGTTCGCCGAGGTCATGTTCGACCAGCTCTTCGTCGACGGGTACTTCCACGCCGACCCGCATCCGGGGAACCTGTTCGTGACCCCGAGGGCGGATGCCGCGGAGGGCGAGCCGCCGTTCCGGCTCACGTTCGTCGACTTCGGGATGATGGGCGAGGTCCCCGACCGCCTGCGCCACGGCCTGCAGCAGCTCATGATCGCCGTCGCCGCGCGCAACAGCCGCCAGCTGGTGCAGGCGATCCGCGACGTCGGGGTGCTGCTGCCGACGGCCGACACCGGCGAGCTCGAGCGCGCGATGGGGCAGCTGTTCTCGCGCTTCGGCGGCATGGGTTTCGCGGATCTGCAGGAGGTCGACATCCGCGAGTTCGAGGACTTCGCCGTCGAGTTCGGCGACGCGATGCGGTCGCTGCCGTTCCAGCTGCCCGAGAACTTCCTGCTGATCATCCGCGCCGTTTCGCTGACGTCGGGCATGTGCAGCTCGCTGAACCCGAAGTTCAACATGTGGGATGCCGTCGAGCCGTACGCCCAGCAGCTGCTGCGCGACGAGCGCGGCAACGTCGTGAAGGCGTTCGCGAAGGAGGCCGTGTCGATCGGCGGGCTCATGATGCGGATGCCGCGGCGCGTCGACGACCTCATCACGCGGCTCGATGACGGCAAGCTCACCGTCGACATGTCGCGCCTCGAGCGCCGCTTCGCGCGCCTGGAGGGCCTCATCCGGCGGGCGGTGTCGATGATGCTGTTTGCGGCGCTGTTGATCGGCGGGGCGCTGCTGCGTGCGTCGGATCTCACCTTCGGCGTCGTCCTGATGAGCGTCTCGGTGCTTCCGGCGCTGCATGCGCTGCTGGGCGGTTTCGGCCCCCGCAGACCCTCCTAGGAGCTCCGCCCTCTCGCTCGCTCCGCCCGGCCCGCGGCACCCGTCACCGACTTACCATGGAGCCATGCCGAGCCCCGACCGTGATCTCTCGCCCGAAGAGGCGGAGAACATCGCGCGTCACGCGCGCGAGGGGCGCCTCGACACGGGTGACCCCGAGATCCGGCGCGTCGTCTCGCGCGCCAACCGCGAGGATGTGCGCAACTCGCTGTGGGGCGACATGCCCGTCGCCAACCGCCGCTGGCTGCTGTTCGGCGGCATCGCGTTCGTCGCACTGTGGGTGGTCGGGCTCGCGGTGCCGCTGCTGCTCACGTTCGGCTCTCGGTGAGCGGGCGCTCCTTCACGAGCGCGCGCACCAGCAGCACGATGCCGATGACGACGGCGGCCATGACCGCGGCGACGATGACCGGCGGCAGGGCGAGTTCGGGCACCAGCAGCGCCGAGCGGAAGATGCTGGAGCCGTAGGCGAGCAGGTCGTCTCCGGAGCGGAAGACGACCCGGTTGCCGAGGACGTTCGCGACCGCGGTGGTGACGGCCGGCGCGATCCAGAGCATCGCGAGCGCGACGATCGTCGAGATGATGCGCCCGACGGTGTTGACGCCCGTCCACGCGATGGCGAGGCCGGTGAGCACCGGGGCGACCCACGGCAGGAGCCACGCCAGCTCCGAGAACGGGCCGCGGAAGAACCCGGTGGCGAAGAGCAGAGTCGTCAGCCACGCCGTGGTCCCGATCGCGCCGATCGTGAGTCCGATCAGGGCGCCCGCGCGGGGGGCGGATGCGATGAGCAGCGTCACCATCACACCGACGAGGATCGACAGGATCGTGCCGGTCAGCAGGCCGACGACGTACATGGCGGACTCGAACCGGTCCTGCAGGCCCTCGCGCAGCACCATCGTGGCCTGCACCGTCGCCCAGCCCTGCACGCCCAGCACGCCGAGTTCGAGCAGGAAGACGCCGACACCGCGCAGGCGCAGCGCACGCCCCAGGATGCCGGCGAGCGCGGCGCCGACGACGAGGAACGAGAAGATCTGGACCACGTTGTTCTGGCTGAGCGGCAGCATCGCGAGCGGCATCATGAAGGGCGCCGTGTCGGCGGCCCACAGGTCCTGGGCCGGCAGGCGGGCGCCGGTCAGCACCCACGGCCCGAGGCCCACGATCGCGCCGAATACGCCGGCGGGCAGGGCGAGCAGGATCGCCCACCAGCGCTGCGCGTCGGGGTCGCGCTCGGCCTTCTTCGGGGCGCCGTCGGCGGGCGCGGGCTCGGGCTCTGCCGGCGGCGCGCCGTTCTCGGGGGCGGTCTGCGACGGCGGGAGCGGGAGGGTGTCGTAGCTGTCCGTCTGCTCCCGGGCGGTGGTGAGACCGAGGGCGGCGAATTCGGGGTCGTCGGCCGGCAGAGGCTCGAGGCGGACCGTGTCGAATGCATCCGTGCTGACGGGCTGCGAGGCGAGGATCACGGTGTCGTTCGCATCGGTGTCCTCGGCCGCGGGCGTGATGCGAACCGTGTCGTCCGAGCCGGAGGTGTCGGGTCCGGGCGCCGGCCGGACGGCGTCCGCGGCCTCGGTCGTCCCGGCATCCGCGCCCGTGTCTGCGCCGCCGTCCGTGCCGCCCGGATCGTCCGCGGCGGGTTCCGGGGTGGGGTGCTCGTTGTCGGTGCTGCGGTCCATGCGGGCATCTCCTGCGCGGGCGACATTGCTTCGGGTGCCGCCAGCCTAGGGGAGCGGATGCGCGATCCGGTGCGACATTCTGCGCTCTCACGCAACCCCCGGCTCCTCGTCACGTCGCGGGCCTATCATCGCCGCCGTGGCCACACCTGACACACTCACCTCGCGCGACCGCTTCCGCCCCGACATCCAGGGGCTCCGGGCGTTCGCGGTCGGCGCCGTCCTGCTGTACCACGCGGGCGTCCCGTTCCTGCCGGGCGGGTACGTCGGCGTCGACGTCTTCTTCGTCATCTCGGGGTTCCTGATCACCGGGCACCTCCTCGACCAGTTCGCGCGGCACGGCCGCATCCGCTTCGGCGAGTTCTATGCGCGTCGCGCTCGCCGCATCCTGCCGGCGTCGTTCGTCGTGCTGGTGGGGACGGTGCTCGCGGCGCTCGTGTGGTTCCCGCCGCTGCTCATGCAGGAGGTGTGGCGCGGAGCGGTCGCCACCGCCCTGTACGTGCCGAACTACCTCTTCGCCGTCGACGGCACGGACTACCTGGCGGACTCGGCGCCCTCGCTGTTCCAGCACTACTGGTCGCTCGGGGTCGAGGAGCAGTTCTATCTGGTGTGGCCGGCGCTGCTGGCGCTCGGCTGGGCGGTCCTCCGGTCGCGCCGGGCGCTGTTCGCGATCCTCGTCGTCGTGGTCGTCGGATCGTTCGTGTGGTGCCTGGTCGCGACGGGGCAGTCGCAGTCGTGGGCGTTCTTCTCCCTGCCGACGCGGGCGTGGGAGCTCGGCGTGGGCGGGCTCGTCGCGTTCGCCGTGGCGCGGGGATGGCGGATGCGGTCGCCGCTGGCCGCTGCGGCGCTCGGGTGGGCCGGGCTCGCGGTGATGACGGCATCCGCGGTCTGGTTCTCGTCGTCGACGGTGTTCCCGGGCCCGTGGGCGCTGATGCCGGTGCTCGGCACGGCGGCGGTGATCCTCGGCGGCGCGACGCCGGCGCGGTTCGGCCCGTCGGGCGTGCTGTCGATGCGCGGGATGCTGTTCGTCGGCGAGATCTCGTACTCGCTGTACCTCGTGCACTGGCCGGCGCTCACGCTGCCGCAGATCGCGACGCCCGACGAGCTGCCCCTGTGGGTGACGCTCGGGATCGCCGCGGCGTGCGTGCCGGCCGCATGGCTGCTCTACCGGTTCGTGGAGAACCCGCTGCGTCGCTCGCGCGTGCTCGCTCGGCCCCGGCGGGCTCTGATCGGGGCGGCGGCCGGGTCGCTCGCATGTCTGGTGGTCGCGACGGGCGCTTCGGCGTACGCGGACTCGCGTGAGCTGAGCGTAGAGGAGACGGTTCCGGCGACGCAGATCGAACAGGCCCCCGAGGGGACCGACATCGTGCCCGAGAACCTCGAGCCGTCGCTGCGGGAGGCCGACGAGAGTCTGCCCGAGATCTTCGACGACGGCTGCAACCAGGGTGTGTCCGACACCGATACCGAAGGCTGCGTCTACGGCGACCCCGAGGCGCCCCGCATCGTCCTGTTCGGCGACTCGCACGCGGCGCACTGGTTCCCGGCCGTCGAGGCCGTCGCCGAGGAGCAGGGGTACGCGGTCGAGGTGCACACGAAGAGCTCGTGCCCGGCGGCATCCGTCCCCGTCATGCGCGACGGGGTGGCGTACGAGACGTGCGAGCCGTGGCGGGACGACGTGATCTCGCGGCTGAACGAGGAGAAGCCCGCCCTGGTGCTGCTCGTGAGCTACGGCGCGACGCCGGTGCAGCCGGGTGTCGACGACGACGTGCAGACGTGGGCCGAGGGGCTCGGCGAGACCCTCGACGCGCTGGAGGCGCCGACCGCGGTCATCGCCGACACCCCGGATCAGTTCGAGGACCCGTCGACGTGCCTGTCGGTGCACCTGGCGGATGCCGAGGTGTGCGGCACGCCGCGGTCCGAGGCGCTGTCGGGCCCGTCGCGCGATGCCGAGGTGGTGGCCACCGCCGAGCGGGGCGTGCCGCTCATCGACGTGAACGACTACCTGTGCGACGCGGGGTGGTGCCCGCCGATCATCGGCAACACGCTCGTGTACCGCGACTCGCACCATCTGACCGCTGTGTTCGCCGCCGAGATGGCCGAGGTGCTGGGGGAGCGGCTGGCACCGGTGCTCGCCGACGCGGGCTCGGGTCGCTGAGGGCGCTCCCGTGCGGCGCCGGCGGCCCGGCGGGCGGCGGCGCGGGGCCTCACTCCCGGAGCAGGCGTCGGACGACCTCGCGGGTGCGCGCGTGGATGCCTGGGGCTTGGCTCTCGCGGGGGCCGGCGACGTTGAGCTCGCGGCATCCGACGGTTTCGAGCCAGGCCGTGACCGGGGCGAGGTCGTCGTCGGCGAGCGTGAGCACGGGGCGCCCGAGCCGGAGCGCGGCCTGCCGCGTGAGGTCGGTGCCGGGCGAATGCCATGCCTCCGCGGGGACGACGATCAGGGTCGCGTCGGCGTCGCGCACGTTGCGGATCGTCCGGTCGGCCGGGTCGTCGGTGTCGGTCTCGGTCAACTCCGGGTACGCGGCGCGCACACCCGGGGGATCGGGCGCGTCCTCGGCCCATCCGCCGCGCGGGCACCAGCCGGTGATCGGGATGCCGGCATCGCGCGCGGCGTCCAGCGCGCCGCGATCGGCCCCGGTCTGGCCGCCGCTGCGGATCCGCTCGATGGTCGGCACGGCTTGGCGATCGGCGTGGATCGAGATCGGTGCGCGGCGCCGATCAGCCCTCGTAGCCGATCAGCCACGTGACGCCGAAGCGGTCGGCGACCTGCCCGTCGTGGTCGCCCCACGGGCGCAGCTGCAGCGGGTCGATGACGGTGCCGCCGTCCGACAGTGCGGCGAACCATCCGCCGAGCGTGTCGGGCTCGGCCGTGCCGAGGAGGGAGAACATGACGCCCTCGAGCTTGAGGGGCGTGTCGCCCGGCCCGGCATCGGCTGCGAACAGGGTCACGGGGCCGTTCAGCATGCCGTGCGCGATCGCGTCGGCGGGGCCGTCGTCGCGCCCGAAGTCGCCGTAGGTGTTGAGGACGAGGTCGCCGCCGAACACGTCCCGATAGAACGTGAGCGCGGCGCGCGCGGTGCCGGGGAAGTGCAGATACGGCGTCAGTCCGGTCATGGCACCCAACCTAGGGGCGACCGCCGACAGGCGGGAGGGGGGTCCGGCGGCTCGCGGGCCTACGCGTCGGCCCGCAGCTCGGTCATGATCGTCGCCCAGCGCAGCAGGAACGCCGGCTCGTCGAGCCGGCGCCGGCGCATCCACGAGGTGACCTCGTCGTTGCACTTGCTCGCGTTGCACGACCGGCACGCGGGCACGACGTTCTCGAGCGTGTAGCGCCCGCCGCGCGAGATCGGCAGGACGCAGTCCTTCTGCAGCGCCGCGCCGTCGCCACCGCAGTACGCGCAGCATGCCCACGCGTCGAGGATGCGGCGCCAGTCGGCATCCGTCAGGTCGCTCCCGGATGCCGCGACCCGGCGAGACCGGCGTCGCGCCGCCCGCGCCTTGCGGGTCTGTCGAACGGCCATGCTCGCACGCTACCGGGAGCGGACGCGGGAGCCGCGGCACCGCGCCCGGACATCGCCGGCGGCGTATCAGATCGCGCCGCGCCGCGCTCTTCATCGGTGTGGCTGGGGCGGTCCCATGCCACGTCGACTCAGCCTCTGGGGGGACTGACATGTCAGACGTCGAACACCACGGAATGAAGAAGCTCGAGGGGATCGGGCGCTTCTATCACCACCACGACCACACGGCCGGCGGGCAGCGCGACGACCGTTTCGGACGCATGTTCCCGAACCTGCCGGCCGCGTACGTGCCGGCGCACATCCTGAGCGACATCGGCAAGAGCAAGGGCCCGATGGACGGCAAGTCGCTGAACGACCGGACCGACTCGGTCGCCGCCGGCGTCATCTTCTTCGGGCAGTTCGTCGATCACGACATCACGCTCGACACCACCACCACGTTCGACTCGGTGATCGATCAGCCCGGCGAGATCGCGAACGTGCGCACGCCGGTGCTCGACCTCGACTGCATCTACGGCAGCGGGCCCGAGGCGCAGCCGTACATGTACGACCAGGCGGGCGCCTCCGCGGGAGCGAAGCTGCTCACCGGCGCCGACAACCCCGGCCAGGGCGGGCAGTTCGCCGAGGACCTGCTGCGCGGTCCGAACGGCCGCGCGATGATCGGCGACCCGCGCAACGACGAGAACCGCGTCGTCAGCCAGCTGCAGCTCGCGATCATCCGGTTCCACAACCATGTGTGCGACACCCTGCACGCCGAAGAGGGGTACGCGGGCAGCGAGCTGTACGAGCACGCTCGCCGCGTGTGCACGTGGCACTACCAGTGGGCCGTGGTCAACGACCTGCTCACGGCGGTGTGCGGCAAGCCGGTGGTCGATCGGATCCTCGGGAGCGGCAGGAAGCACTACCGCCCGGACGTCCCCTACATCCCCGTCGAGTTCTCGGTGGCGGCGTACCGCTTCGGGCACTCGATGATCCCGATGAAGGTCCAGGTGCAGCAGGGCGCGAGCGATCTCGAACTGTTCGGTCCGACGCTGGGACGCGGCTTCGCTCCGCTGAGCAATCCGGCGGGCATCGTCGACTGGGACGAACTGATCGACACGCCCGCGGCGCACTCCGTGGCGCGAGCACAGAAGCTCGACACGAAGCTCGCGGGCGATCTGCTCAAGCTCCCGTTCGTGACGACGGGCGAGGCGTCGCTGGCGACGCGCAACCTGCTGCGGGGGAACGCGTTCAAGCTGCCGGGCGGCGAGCAGGTGGCCGAGGCGATGGCGTGCGACCCGGCGCAGATCGAGAAGGTGACGAAGAAGGTGGCAACGCTCAGCCCGAAGCTGTCCGAATACGGCATCCCGCTGTGGCTCTACATCCTCGCCGAGGCGGAGGTGATCGGCCGCGCCGAGCCGGACGGCAGCACCAAGGAGGGCGAGGGGCTGGGGCCGGTCGGCGCCACCATCGTCGCCGAGACGATCATCGGGCTGCTCGAGCTCGACGACACCTCGTTCCTCGGGGCGAACCGGAACTGGGGCCCGCGCGAGGAGTGGAACACGCTGGGCAAGATCTGCACCGTCTGACCGGCTGACCGGCTGCGGCCCGCGGGTCGCATCGCGACGGCGACGCGCGGCGCCGCTCGGTTCGAGAGGCCGGCGGCGCCGCCTGGCGCGCGCCCTCCGGCGGCCCCGTGCCGTCGCGACGCGCCCTCCGGCGGCCCCGCGCCGTCGCGACGCGCATAGTGTGGAGGCGCAGGCGAGAGGAGCACCCATGTCCGCACGCATCCTGATCATCGGCGGCCACGGCAAGGTCGCGCTGCTGCTCGAACCGCTGCTGGCCGAGCGCGGCGACATCGTGACGGCGGTGATCCGCAATCCCGAGCACACGTCCGATGTCGAGGCGACCGGGGCGACCGCGGCGGTCGCCGACGTCGAGTCGATGGACGTCGACCAGCTCGCGGAGCTGATGCGCGGGCACGATGTCGTGGTGTGGTCCGCGGGCGCGGGCGGAGGAAACCCGGCGCGCACCTACGCCGTGGACCGGGATGCCGCGGTCCGCTCGATGGACGCCGCCGCGGCCGCCGGTGTGGACCGCTACGTCATGGTGTCGTACTTCGGAGCGCGGCCCGACCACGGCGTGCCGCCCGGGCATTCGTTCTTCGCGTACGCCGAGGCGAAGGCGGCGGCGGACGCGCACCTGCGCGACAGCGGCCTCGCGTGGACGATCGTCGCGCCGAGTTCCCTCACCCTCGACGCGCCCACCGGGCGTATCGATGTCGACGCCGAGAGTTCGGCGTCGGTGCCGCGCGGCGATGTGGCCGCCGTGATCGCCGCCGTCATCGCGGACGACACGACCATCCGCCGCACGATCCGCTTCAACGCGGGGGACGAGCCGATCGCCGCGGCCATCGCCGGCTGACCGTTCGAAGGAAACTGCCAGGTGTGGTCTGACCACACTTGGTAGACTGTTTCCTGTCACCTTCCCCCCAGGGTGACAGGGGGAGCCCGCCCGGCATCGTCGGCGCGTCGACTCCCTGCTCGGCCGGGCTGCGCCCGACCCGACGCCCCCTCCGACATACGTTCCAGCGTTGTCGGCCCGGTGCGCGCTGCTCCGTCGGTACGGATTGCGTCGCGAGACCGTTTCGGCCGACTGTCGGCCGTGCGCTGTGCGCACGCGGGTCATACCCGAGGGTGCGGTTCGGCCGTTCCCGCGCGACGTCCCGCGTCGTGGCGACCGCGTCGGTGCGCGTGCCGCGCGCTTCGTGACTCCCGGTACGGCGGGGCGTCACACCTTTCGATAGGTCGCCGTGATGGGGCAGTCGAACGGATCGCGTGCGGCCAGCCCGACCCGGTTCAGGTACGCGATCACGATGCCGTACGAGCGCCATAGCGATGTCTCGGCGTAGGGCACGTCGAGGTGCCGGCACTGATCGATGACGATCTCGCGGGCCTTGGCCAGGTGCGGGCGCGCCATGCTCGGGAAGAGGTGGTGCTCGATCTGGTAGTTCAGTCCGCCCATGAGCCACGTCGCCCACCAGCCGCCGCGGATGTTGCGGGAGGTGCGCACCTGCTTGCTGAAGAAGTCGAGCTTGGCGTCGGGCGCGATGACCGGCATGCCCTTGTGGTTCGGCGCGAACGAGGCGCCCATGTAGACGCCGAAGACGGCGAGCTGCACCCCCAGGAACGCGAAGGCCATGCCGAGCGGCAGGAACACGAAGACCGGCACCACGAAGATCGCGAAGCGGGCGACCAGCAGACCGAGCTCGATGAACCGGCCCTTGACCGGGTGCGGGCTGACGAGGTGCTTGACGGCGAGGAAGTGCAGATTGAGGCCCTCGAGCGTCAGCAGGGGGAAGAACAGCCATCCCTGCCGCTTCGTGATGAGGCGCCGCAGGCCGCGCGCACTCGCGGCATCCGTGTCGAGGAACGAGATCGTGTCGATCTCGATGTCGGGGTCCTTGCCGACCCGGTTCGGGTTGGCGTGATGACGCGTGTGCTTGTTCGCCCACCACGAGTAGCTCATCCCGACGACGCCGTTGCCGAGGAGGCGCGCGAGCTTGTCGTTGGCGGGGCCGGAGGCGAGGATCTGCCGGTGCGCAGCCTCGTGCGACAGGAACGCGACCTGGGTGAAGAGGATGCCGAGCGCGCCGGCCATGAGCAGCTGGAACCAGCTGTCGCCGAGCAGCACGAACCCGGTGACGACGCCGCCGAACGCGAGCGCGATCGCGATGCCGACGGAGCCGTAGAACCACGGCGTCCGCCGCATCAGGCCGGTCTCGCGAACGATCTGCGCGACGTCGGTGTACGCCCGGGTGATGGGCGGGAAGTCCTTCGTGCCGGCGTAGGTCTGACGGACGGGACCGAGCCGAGGCTCGAGGGCGGTGGAAGAGATGGGGATACCCCGGATTCGATCGTGACCGCTGTGGCCGTTGCGGAGCCAAAGGCGGGTGCCGATCGCTGGTGCCAGGCTAGGGGGTGCTGTATGGCGTGAGCGGAATATGGGTCGATTCCCAGGCTTTCCGGTGCAGTCGCTCAGGGTCGTCGATGCCGTTGGGGCGCGGTTCGGCGTCGTGCGGCCCCGGCATCCGCCCGCGCGCCTAGGCTCGAACGGTGACCATCCCGTACCGCCCCGTCGCCCTGGCGTATCGCGTGGTCGCCGTCGCGCTGATCGCGACCGGCGTCGTCCGTCTGCTCGACCTGTTCACGCCCGACCCGAGCTGGTACAAGCTGCTGTACTTCACGGGGCTGAGCAACGTGCTCGCGCTCGCGTGGATGACGGCCGTCCTCGTCGCAACCGTGGTCGACCTGGTCCGTCGCGGTCCGCGAGGGGTCTCGAATCCGTCGCCGGAGTTCCACGGCGCCGTGCTCATGGCCGTCACGGTGACGATGCTGGTGTACACGATCGTGCTCGTGCCGACCCTCGCCGACGGCGGCGGGTACGTGCCGTACACCTTCACCGACACGCTCGTCCATGTCGCGATGCCGCTGCTCGTGGTGCTCGACTGGCTACTGTTCACCCCGAAGGGGCGCATGATGTGGCGCGACCCGCTGCTGTGGGCGCTGATCCCGCTCGGGTATCTCGCGTTCGCGTTCACCTTCGGCGCGCTCGGCGGCGAGTTCGGGTCCGGTGCCCGCTACCCATACCCGTTCATGAACCTCGACACGCTCGGGTTCGGCGGGGTCGCGGTGTGGATCCTGGCGCTGACGATCGCGCTCGAGACGGTCGGGTTCGTCATCGTGGCGGTCGATCGGGCGCTCGGGCGCATCGCGCAGGGCGACGACGACCGGGGAGCGGATGCGGCACCCGACGGCACAGCCGAGCCCGACGTCCGCGTGCCCGCGTAGCTACGCCTCGAGCACCGCGAGTCCGCGGCGCCGGGCCGCGTCGGCGAGAGTCCGATCGGCGGTGGCGATCGCGGCGTCCGCGGCTTGCGCCGTGTGCACGACGACGGCATCCGGCATGCGCAGCCCTGTCGCGGCGCGCGTGCGGGCGAGGGCGAGGGCATCATGTGCGGCGAGCGGCAGGGTCGAGACCCCGAGTGCACGCAACCCGGATTCGACGCGATCGGCATCGCCCACCCGCGCCGGCCGCACGAGCACCTCGGCCAGAGTGAGGGTGCTGATCGCGAGCCGATCACCGAGGTGGTCGCGCAGCAGCGTGACGGATGCTTCGTGGTGCGCATCCGCTCGGTCGAGCAGCGCGATCGCGACGCTCGCATCGAGGACGATCACTCGGGCCACTCGCGTCGCAGGCTCTCGCGGTAGTCCTCGGGGAAGTCGCCCGTCATGCTGCCGCTCAGCGCGGCGAGCGCCGCACGCCGACGCGTGAGCTCTTCGGCGCCGCAGGCGTTCAGGCTCTCGTGGCCGCGTGCGATCAGACGTCGCAGCAGCGCGGCGCGATCGTCGCGGAGCTCGGGCCATTGACGGGATGCCGCGTCCAGCGCGCGCGCCACGTCGTCCGTCTCGGTGACGGTGTGACGTGGACGTGTGGTCGGCATGCGGGGAGTGTAGCACCGGATGAGCGAGTGCGGCACCGGTGCGATCGGCCGCGGTGAAGGCATTCCGTCGATGCCGGCGGCAACCGGACCGGACCTGACCGCCGGTGTCTCCCGGCATGATGATGCCCATGAGCATTCCCGCCCCCGACCTGGCCGTCCCCGCACGGGTGCGGCGGCTCGCGGGTGACGCCGAGCTGGTGCCGGCCTGGCGCAACGACTACGGCGGGCTGACGTTCCAGGCGGCGGATGCCGCCGGTATCCGCTTCATCAAGTACGGCCCGCACGATCCCGAGACGAGCATGGCCGACGAGGCTGAGCGGCTGCGCTGGGCGGCGCGGTTCACGCCCGTGCCGCGGGTGCTCGAGGCCGGGAGCGACGCCACGCACGAGTGGCTCGTGACCGTGGGCCTGCAGGGCGAAAGCGCGGTGTCGCCCCGCTGGATCGCGGACCCCGCCACGGCCGTGCGCGCGATCGGCGCGGGTCTGCGCGCGCTGCACGACAGCCTGCCGGTCGGCGAGTGCCCGTTCCAGTGGGGTGTGGAACAGAGGATCGCGGATGCCGCCGCCCGCGGCATCCAGGTGCCCGACGACGTGCGCTCTCCGCCGTCGGTCGACCGCCTGGTGGTGTGCCACGGCGACGCGTGCGCGCCCAACACGCTCATCTCGGATGCCGGCGCCTGGACAGCGCACGTCGATCTCGGCGCGCTCGGCGTCGGCGACCGGTGGGCCGACATCGCGGTGGCCGCGCTCAGCACCGGCTGGAACTACGGCCCCGGGTGGGAGGAGGCGCTGGTCGCGGCCTACGGCGTGCCGTTCGACGCGGTGCGGATGCGGTACTACCAGCGGCTGTGGGAGGCGACGTAGGGCCGGGCCGAGATCGGGTTTCGGCTCGAGCACGCGCGCCGATCGATCAGGTCGAGGGCGCCTGCCAACCGACGCCGAGTCCGCGTGCAGCCTCGGCCAGCCGTCGATCTCTCGTCCACAGTGACGTGCCGGGTGTGAGCGTCGCCGAGGCGAGCAGGTGTGCGTCGACGGCGCTGAGCCCGCGGCCGGCGAGGTCGCGGGATTCGATGAATGCCAGGAGTTCCGCATCCGTCGCGCCGGCCGCGCGCGGCATCCGGTGCAGGTGTTCGATCACCTCGTCGCGGTGGGCGATCCTCCCGAGGGCGAGCTCGGCGATCACGAGCGGATGCACGCAGACGTTGTTCGCGTGGAGGAGTGTTTCCAGCACGGGCTCGCTGCGGTGCAGGTGATCGATCCAGACCGCGGTGTCGACGAGGATCACGCGACGTCGGGGCGTGCGCGGGGAGCCGCCGCGGCGCTCGGATCGGAGCCGCCGAGCAGGGCCAGCCGGCGCGCGCTCTCCTGCTGCACGAGCGCCTCGAATGCTCGTCGGACGAGGGTCGAGCGCTCGCTGATCCCCGTGAGAGCGGCGGCCCGGGCGATCAGTTCGTCGTCGATGGTGACGGTGGTGCGCATCTCATCACCTCCTCGAGTATGCATCAATGAGTGCATCATATGGTGTTCCCTCGTATGCCCAACAGTCTCGTTCGACAACTGCTTCCGATGCCCATGACGGTGGCAGATCGCGCGGGCGCGTAGGCGGTTGCCGACGATTCCGGTCAGGCGCCATTCATCCGAAGGATTGGGGAGGAGCGGGGGCGCGCCCTGGGTCACCGGCGGTGGATGAGATCCTCGAGCACGGTCCGCCCAACCCTGTCGCCCGACACGAGCGCGCCCTGGATCGACGCGGTGTCGCGGTGGTCGCCCGCCACGTACACGCGGTCGGCGACGCGGGCGGGATGCCTCAGGCGCAACGGCGGGCGCTGCGCGGGCAGCGCGTGGGGGATGTCGTCCCGGCGCAGCAGGCGCCAGCCGGCGGCATCCGCTCCCCAGATCTCGGTCAGGTGGGCGCGCACCTGCGGCTCGGTCGGTGTGGCAGGAGACCCGGCCGGTAGCAGGCACGTCGCCTCGACGAGGTGATGGCCCTGCGGCGCGTACGACGGCGCCGTGCGCGACATGACCACGGTGTTCACGACGGGTCCGCGCCGCCGCCCGTCGACCGACAGCAGCGCGGATGCTGGTGCCGCGCCGTCCGCGTCGAACCACCAGGTCTGCAGCCCGCGCGTCTCGGGCGTGGGCACATCGACCAGCGACGCGACGGCTTCGGGGCCGACCGCGACCACGGCGGCCCCGGCGCGGAGGGTGTCGCCGCCGTCGACGGCGACCTCGACCGTCCGGCCGCGGGTGGTCACCGCGGTGACCCGCGCGCCGAGGCGGATGCGTGCTCCCGCGGCTTCCGCGCCGGCTGCGAGTTGGGCCGGCAGCGCGCCGATGCCGCGTGCGGGCACGCCGGGTCGTCCGAGCGCGAACATGCGGACCAGCAGCCGCACGAACGCGTCGGAGGTCGCGCCGGTGTCGTCGGCGAGGACCCCCGCGAGGAACGGCTCGAGCACCTTGTGGCGGAGCGGTCCGCGCAGACCGACGGCATCCCATGCCTCGCGGAGCATGCGATCGGAACCCCTCTTGACGGCCTTCGGTCGCAGCAGCGCGGGCGCCGCCCAGCGGGCGAGGGCGACGGCATCCGCGGGCCGGACGAGCCCGCTGTGCAGCGTGGGCACGATCGACGCGGGATGTCGCAACGGATGGCCGAGCAGGGCGACCCCGTCTTCGCGTCGCACACGAACGCCGACCGGGAACGAGCGCAGGTCGAGCGCGTCGATGTCGACGAAGCGGCGCACGGCGGGGTAGGCGGGGTTCAGCACCTGGAACCCGCGATCGAGCAGGAACCCGTCGACCTCATCGGTGCGCTGCCGCCCGCCGACAGCATCCTCCGCCTCGAGCACGACGACATCGCGGCCGGCGCCTGCCAGGTGGGTCGCGCAGCGCAGTCCCGCGAGCCCGGCGCCGACGACGATCACGTCGGCGGAGTCCATACCCGCCACGATAGGGGCGGGGCGCACGGGCCGGTGCGGCATCCGCACCATTCATGCGAGGCGTGTGCGCTCAGCCCTCGAACATGAGGCTGAGCGACCAGGGCGTCGCGTTCGCCAGCGTGTCGGCGAGCGTCCGCGCGTGAGCTCGCGCCGCATCCAGCCCGGCGGTCGCGTGCACGTCGATCGCGAGCGGCGGTGGCTCGCCGAACTTCGGGATCTCGATCTGCGCCCACACGCCGTCGGCGAGCGGGACCGTGGGCGTCGGTGTGCCCGCGCCCACGATGCGCGAGCCGACGGCCGTCGCGATCGTGTCGAGCGCGACGAGCTTGTCCACGGCATCCGCGGCGACGATCGTCGCCACGCCCGTGTCGGTGCGATCCGCCTGCATGCGGCTAGTCAACCACCCACCGGGGTGCCGGGGCCGGCTACCCGGGAACACGGCAGCCCGGGCCGACCCCTGCGGATCGTCCCGGGCTGCCGCTTCGAAGATCAGAGCGGGCGGATGTTCGCCGCCTGCATGCCCTTGGGGCCACGCTCGGCGTCGAATTCGACCTTCTGGTTCTCCTCGAGGTTCTTGAACCCCGAGCCGGTGATCGCGGAGAAGTGCGCGAAGAGGTCGGCCGAGCCGTCATCGGGAGCGATGAAGCCGTAGCCCTTCTCGGTGTTGAACCATTTCACGGTGCCAGTGGCCATCGTGTCTTTCCTTTTTCTGCTGGGGCCGCGCGAGCGGCCGGGGGTGCCGTTCCGACGTGTGCGGAGCGGACGATTGAGGTGCGCGGGGCGCGCAGGGGTGGGGGCCTTGCGGGTGACGGATGCCGCGACCGCCCGGAAGGCGAGGTCGCGGGTCTCGTGAAGCCCCAGGTCGGAGCCGACGGCGCCGTGGGCTTCGTACCCGTCGGGGGTGACGGCGACGAAGCCGGCGTACTCGCCGGCGGCCGTCCCCACGTACACGTCGTGGTCGGCCTGTCGCCACTCGAGCGCGGGCGCGGTCGGACGAACGGAATCGGATGCTGTGAGAGTCAAGAGTCTTTCTGGGGCGCACTTCTGCGCCGCGGCGGTGCGGCGATGCGCGCGAATCGAGTGATGAATGTGGAACCGTTCAGTGAGACGGTCGGGCGTCAGGCGTTCTGCAGGTCCACGATGAGGCAGAGGGTAAAGACGCATGCGTACCCGAATGGGTCCCCATAAGGCTAGCAGTCCGGCAGGGGTGGATGCTGGGAACGGCGGGCTCGAGAGGGTGCGGGCTCGGGTCGGAACCCCGGAGTCCGCCCGATGCCTCGGATATTGTGAACGCACCGTTCTCTATCTAGGCTGGACGGATGACCGACTCCCCGTGCATTCCCCTCTCCGACCTCACCGCCGCCGATCTCGCGGTCGCGGGCGGAAAGGGCGCGAACCTGGGGGAGCTCGTGCGCGCGGGCTTCGCGGTGCCCGACGGGTTCGTCGTCACGACCGACGCGTATCGGAAGGCCGTGGCCGCGGTCGCCGACCCCTCGCTTGACGCGGTGCTCGGCCCCGAGGTTCCGGACGCGGTGCGCGACGGCATCCTGGCCTCGTACTCCGCCCTCGGCGGCGGCCGGGTGGCGGTGCGGTCCAGCGCGACGGCGGAGGACCTGCCGGGGGCCGCGTTCGCCGGCCAGCAGGACACGTTCCTCGGCATCGAGGGCGAGGCGCAGCTGCTCGACGCCGTCCGGAAGTGCTGGGCGTCCCTCTGGACCGAGCGTGCGATCGCGTACCGAGCCCGCCTCGGCATCGACGACGCTTCGGTCGCGATCGCGGTGGTCGTGCAGCGGATGGTGCCCGCCGATCTCGCGGGCGTCATGTTCACCGCCGACCCCGTAACCGGCGCGCGCGATCGCATCGTGATCGACTCGAACCCGGGCCTCGGCGAGGCGGTCGTCGCGGGTCTCGTGACTCCCGACCACGCCGTGCTCGGGTCCGACGGCACGGTGCTCGAGCGGCGGGCCGGGCGAGCCGAGACCGTGATCCGCGAGAGCGAGGCGGGCGGCACCGAGACTGTCGAGGGGGCGGATGCCGCACGCCTCACCGACGCGCAGCTCGCGCGCCTGGCGGGTCAGGGTCGGCGCATCGCCGCGCACTTCGGGCGTCCGCAGGACATCGAGTGGGCTGTCGTCGACGACCGGATCTCGATCCTGCAGGCCCGCCCGATGACGGCGCTGCCGCCCGCGCCGCGAAAGCTCACGCGCCGGCAGCGGATCACCGGCCCGGTGATCCTCGAGCTCGTGCCGCGCCGTCCGGATCCGATGGAGATGAGCGCGTGGGTCGACCCGAACGTGGGTCCGCACGTCGAGGGCCTGGTCGGCGGCATCGCCGGTGCGCGGTTCTCGCTGAAGGACGTGCTGCCGGTGAAGGACGCCGTCGTGCAGGAGTTCATCCCGCCGAACCCCGAGCCGACGCCGCGCGTCCCGAAGCGGCTCCTGCGGACGATCGGCCGGCTGGGTCGCGACCCGCGCGCGTGGGCGACGGACCCGCGCCTCGCGCAGTATCAGGCGGATGTGGCTGCTCTCGCCGCGATCGACGTCGAGAAGGCGTCGTGGTCGGAGCTTCTCGGCATCCCCGAGCGCGCCGGCCGCATCGATGACGTCATGACGGATCTGCGCGTCGAGTACCTGCCCGCCGCGGGCGGTGCGATGGTGCGCCTGCGGATGCTGCTGACGCTGCTCGGCCGGAAGGACCGCTTCTCGGCGCTCATCCTCGACGCGCAGACGCAGACGCAGGCGGCGAACACCGCGCTCGCCGGTATCGCCGACCTGATTCGCGAGGATCCCGACCTCGCCGCCCGCGCACGCGGGCTCGACGGCGCGGCGCTCGCCGATCTGATCGCGACCGACCCGGCGGCCGGGCCCGTCCGCGAGGCGCTGGAGGACTTCCTCGACCGGTACGGCCATCGAGAGACGGCGAGCGTGCTGCTGCCGAAGGACCCGACGTGGGCCGAGGCGCCCGAGACCTTGCTGTCGCTGGTCGCGGTGCTGCTCGACGATGACGTCGATCGCCGCCCCGACCCCGACGCCGCGTCTTCGGCACTCGACGCGGTGCTGCGGCATCCGCTCATCCGGCGCACGCATTCCGAGGACCGCGTGCGGCGCCTCGTGCACAAGGCGTCGGCGGGCGTGACCGTGCGTGAGGACACGCACTTCGAGCTGACCCGGACGATGCCGGTCGTGCGCACGGCGGTGCTCGAACTCGGCCGACGACTGGCGGATGCCGGGGCCATCGCCGACCCCGAGGACATCTGGCTGCTGACCCTCGAGGACCTGCGCGGCCTCGCCGGTCCCGACGACCCGCGCGGCGATCTCGCGGCCATCGTCGAGCGCCGGCGCTCTGCTTTCGCCGAGCTCGCGGCATCCCCGCTGATCGCCCCGACGACGCTGTACCCGAAGATGGCGGCGGCGTCGGTCGAGGGGGCGCTTGCGAGCGGTGTCGGCGGGGGCGGCGGCCGGGCTTCCGGCCCGGTGCGGGTCGTGAACGGGCCGGACGAGTTCGCGACGCTGCAGGCCGGTGAGGTGCTGGTGTGCCCCGCGACGAACCCGTCGTGGACGCCGCTGTTCGCGCGTGCCGCCGCGGTCGTCGTCGACAACGGAGGCCTCGCCTCGCACGCGGCGATCGTGGCCCGCGAGTACGGGATCGCCGCGGTGATGGGCACGGGCAACGGCACGGGCGTGCTCGAGACGGGAACGCGCGTGACGGTCGACGGCGACCTGGGGGTTGTCTTCGCGGAGGCCGACGGTGACTCCCGGCACTGACCACCGCAGTCGCCCCCGTCGCCGAGGTGCAGCGCTCGAGGACGCGATCATCGCCGCGGCGATCGATGAGCTCGCCGAGGTCGGCTACTCGGCGATGACGATGGATGCCGTCGCGCGTCGCGCGGGTGCGGGCAAGTTCTCGCTCTACCGGCGGTGGCCCGGCAAGGCGGAGCTGGTGCGCGAGGCGGCGTATCGCCTGGTCGGCGACCCCGTGCTGCCGCCCGAACCGAGCACGCTGCGCGAGGATCTGCTGGCGGCGTTCCGGTTCATGGCCGAGCAGATGCAGGGGCCGGCCGGCGAAGCGCTGCGGGGGATCGTGTCGGAGTCGCTGCAGGATGCCGAAGCCCCGACGGTCGCCGACAGCTCCCGCGGCAGCAGCCAGCGCGTGCTGCGCGAGATCCTGTCGCGCGCCGTCGCACGTGGTGAGCCGGTCGATCCCGAGGTCTCACCGATCCGAATGCAGGCGCCCGTCGCGCTGATCCAGCACCGGTTCCTGGCCGGCGGCGGCGCGATCGACGACGAGTTCCTCGTGAGCGTCGTCGACGAGGTCGCGGTGCCGCTGCTGACGCGGTGACTGTGCTCCGACGTGTGCTCACTGCGTCATGCCAACCGCCGGGGGAGCCGCACACTACTGCGCAGTCGTGCTCGCCTCACGCCAACGCAACGGGTCGAGGTCAGAAGGGCGCGGGGTCGAACTCGGCGTCCGTGGCGAAGTGGACGCCGGATGCGGGGTGGGACGGGTATCGGTGGCCGGTCGGGCTCGTCCACTCGAGGATGCCGCCGGGTTGCTGGACGACGGTCCAGGGTGTGTGGTGTTTGAGGGTGTGGTGCCTTCGACACAGGTGTGCGAGGTTGCCGACGTCGGTGGGTCCGCCGAGTGCCCAGTCGCGGGTGTGGTCGAGGTCGCTGCGGGTGGTGGATTGGCGGCATCCGGGGAAGCGGCAGTGTTGGTCGCGGACGGCGAGGTGTCGCCGCATTCTCTTGGTGGGTTCGTAGCGGTCGACGGTGAGGACGGTGCCGGAGATGGGGTGGGTGAGGATGCGGTCCCATCCGGGTGCTCCGGCGGTGAGTTCTCGGGCGGTGTCGGGGTCGATCGGCCCGTGGCCGGTGAGGGTGACGGCGTCGAACGGGTCGTCGACGGGGGAGTCGAGGAGGGTGAGGACCGGGACGGTGACCTGCACGGTCGCGCGGATCGCGCCGAGGCCGGTTTCGCGGGTTCCGACGTGCGCGGCGGGGTCGGAGGCGAGGAGCAGGTCGGCGAGGATGTCGACGCGGAGTGCGTCGAGGGTGCGGCGGGCGGCGGCGAGGTCGTCGGCGGAGGTGCGGGCCTGGGTGGCGCGTTCCCGTGCATCGTCGGCGTGCAGCCGCGCCCGCTCGGGCGCGCTCGGCGCGACAGCATTGTCGTCACGCATGCCGGTATGCGCTGGCGCCTGTGTGTCGATGCCGGCATCCGCCTCGTGGCCTTCCGCAGCACCCGCACGGTTCTGCGGAGAGGCGTCAGATTCCTGCGCCGACGCGTCACTGCCGCCGGCCGAGGCGTCGCGTGCGTTCGCTGCCGCGCCGCGCGTCGCTGCCTCGCTGCGTTCCGCCGCCGCGGCCGCACGCTCCGCGGCCTTCGCCTCACGTTCGGCCTCCGCCGCCGCGGCTTTGGCGTCGGCGAGCGCCTGAGCGTCGGCATCCGCCACGTCGCGGGCCATCCGGGTGACGCGGTCGTAGATGCCGTGGATGACGACTGCCGGGCCGACGACCTCGAGCGCGGCCATGCCGTCGTCGAGGTCATGCACCCGCACCGACCGCTGGGCCGCAGCGGCGGCGTGGCGTTCGCGGATGGTCTCGTCGAGGAACCACTGCGCGCGACGCTTCGCGACCGGACGCAGCCGCGACGCGGACTCGGCCTCGGCGTAGGGGAGGATGGTCTGCTCGTACTCGGCGAGCAGTTCGGGCTGGTGGATGCGGTCGGCGGCTTCGGCGATGACGCGCGCGTGCGCGAGCGAGATGCGCCCCCGCTCGAGGGACGCGACCGTCTCGGGGAACCGGGTGACCAGTCGTTCCGCGTCGCCGAGCTGCCGCTGCACGGTTCGGTCGGAGACCCGCAGGGCAGAGGCGAGGTCGGCCGCCACCGACCGGTGCGCGAGCTCGGCGTCGGAGCGGGTCGCCGCCGCATCCGCCCACTCCTGCGCGATGGCACTCGCCTCAGCGAGCGCCCGCACCTCACGAGCCTGCAGCGCGGCGATCTGCGCACGGATCTCGACGACCTCGGAGAGCACCGGCCGCAACCGCGCGGCCGCGACCTCAGCGGGTGCGGCATCCGAGTTCGTCATGGCTCCATCATCGCAGGGGGTTCGGACATTGTTTCGAATGTCTGACGGTAGCCAGTGAGCGGTGGTGTCTACTCCTCCGGGACCTCCACGGTGCAGCGGATGCCGGGAGCGGCGGCGATGCGGGCATCGAAGGTCAGCAAGGGGCAATCGAGCGCTTCCGCCAGGGCGACGTAGACGGCGTCGTAGGGGGTGAGACTCGCGCGCAGGTCGAGCGCGCGACCGATGAGCAGCGACGACGGATGTCGTTGCAGTCGCATCCGTGCGAGGTCGGCGACCGCGCGCTCCAACCGTCGATCGTCCAGTCGACCCGCGTGGGCCAGTCCCCGCAGTGCCGAGGCGACCTCGACATCGGCGATGTCGGGGACGGCCAGGTCCTCCTCGGCGAGTCTCGCCCGCACAGCCGCGGCGCGGTCGGAGCCCGCCAGCGCGTCGACGAGCACCGACGCGTCGACGACGATCACGGCATCCGCTCGCGTCCGCGCCGGATCGCGTCGACGATGTCGGCCCGGTCGAGATCGATGCCGTCGTCACGGGCCTCGATCTCGGCGAACAGCTCTGCCAAGGTCGGCCGTGCGGCCAGTTTGGCGAGTTCGATCGACAGGAACTGCTGCAGCGATCGTCCCTCTCGCTCGGCCCGCGCGAGCAGTGCGGCGTGCACCTGCGGATCGAGGTCGCGGATGAGCACGTTCGGCATGCTTTCATTATGCATGCACATCTACTCCTCGGTCAGAAGAAGTGGTGAGTGGCACGCGAAGCACGACGTTCCTGTCGCCGGCCCTGCAGAGCGGTTCGCGCGAGCTGGCGCAGGGTCGGAGGCACCGACCACGCGCCGTTGACATCGCGAGCGAGGCCGAAGATCGACAGCAGCTGGATGAGGTCCGAGGCCTCGCGCAGGAACACCGGCTCGTTGCGACCCGACGCCGTCTCGAGATCAGCGCTGCTCGGAGCGGCCGTGGTCATCCGTCGCTCGCTTCTCCAGCCGAGTGGTCCGGCGAGTTCGCGGTGGTCGACGTTTCGCTCGGCGAGCGTCATGGAACCGTCGCTGGTGGCAGCGCGGGCGGCGTGCTCGATCGCCGCGTCGACGACGTCATGCCACGTCGCACCGCCGATCCGCGGGCAATCGCACCGGTGATCGCATCCGTCCCACTCGTCGTCGAAGTGACCCACCCAACCTCGGCTGTGCGCGTCATCGATGATCGCGAAGGCATCCGCGGCACGGCTGAACCCGATCGCGGGATCCGCGGCGCTGCCGTCGGCGATGGCGAGAAGCACGAGTGACTGGGCGTGGTGGTCGCGGCAGATCGGGGCGCGGAGCACGGCATCCGCAAGCAGGTTCCACAGCGTCGAGGGATCGCCCAGCGCCTTGCAGACGGCCTTCTTCGTGATGATCCGCCCGCTCCGCACGTACATGAACCGAAGGCTGCGGGCCGCCTGGAAGAGCGCGGCCACGTGGCGTGGGTCGGTGTCGAGGCGCTCGGCACCCTCGTCGGCCGTGGCCGAGTAGATGCCGCCGTCCGCGAGCGGCACGCCGGGCCCGGTCGCCGCCGTCAGCACCCAGGTCAGCTCTCGCAGCAGATGCGCGGCCTCGTCGGCG
The DNA here is from genome assembly GCF_014208045.1 of Microbacterium thalassium. Lineage (NCBI taxonomy): Bacteria > Bacillati > Actinomycetota > Actinomycetes > Micrococcales > Microbacteriaceae > Microbacterium > Microbacterium thalassium. Next base: position 3,290,041 of record NZ_JACHML010000001.1, on the reverse strand, counting down.
GTCACGACGGCCGGGAGCTCGAGTCCGGCAGACGCGATGTGCGTCCGGAGGCCCGCTCGCGCGTCGTGCGGCAGCGAGGCGACGAGCATCTCGAGCGGCCCCGCATACGACGGCATCCGCTCCTCGTCCATCACGCTCGCGATCGCGTCCTGAGCGGCCGCCGGTTCGAACTGCTCCGGGTCATAGGCTGCCCAGGGCCCGACGGCGGCGGCGAGGCTCGCGCGAAGCGCCGGCGAGCACGGGTGCTCTGCGTCGTCGAGCACGGCGAGGAGCACTTCATGGTGGAAGGGGCTCCGCGAGCAGGTGAGAGGTGCCGCGCGCTCGCCGCGAAGGATGCGGACGGCAGGGTGCTCGGCCGGGACGACATCGTCCCGGCCGGGGGCGATGTGGACGGCGAACTCCGGGTCGCACGTGTGCGCGAAGACCAGCGGCTCGCCGGATCTCAGCACGCTTCGGATGCGGGCCGTCGCTTCGTCGACCAGTGTCGGATCCCGCAGGTCGATGAGCGTCCGGCGGTCGCCCCAGCGCCGACGCAGGGGGGACCACCGAAGACTGCCCGGCGACGAGGCGAACACGTGGCGTTCGCAGAGCGGTCCCCGGAAGAGGGCGGGGATGACGCGGGCCAGATCGGCGAGCGTGAGGTCCTGATCGATCGCGACCTCGCGGACGATGGCGGGGTCGTGGTCGGCGAGGGTCAGCTCGAGATGGATCACGTGACGGACGGCGGCTGTCGGCATGCGTCGACCGTAGGAAGCCGCGGGTGCGCCGAACGGTGGCGCCGTCTTCCTGTGCAGAGTTCGCAGCAGCCGGCCGGCTGGGGAGGACGCGGCGTCCGCCCCGGGCCATTGCGGGCGTCGCACCCTGCCCATACAGCAGCGGGCGGCGGAGCGAGATCCGCTCCGCCGCCCGCGGTGCCGCGTCCGCGGCGACGTGCGTCAGTCCTACTTGAACGCGTCCTTGACGTCGTCGGCGGCCTGCTTCAGGTTCGCCTTCGTCTGGTCGGCCTCGCCCTCGCGCTCGAGGTCCTTGTCGTCGGTCGCCTCGCCCCACTTCTCCTTCGCCTTGCCGGCGGCTTCTTCTGCGTGGTGCTTGATGTCGTCGTCCATACCCATGTCGTGCTCCTTCCGTGGGTGAACACCCATCACACGACAGGTCGGGCGATCCGGCCAGGGGCTGGAATCCCACGCCCAGGCGTGATAGCGCCGGGAGCGGATGCCGGTGCCCACCCGTCCCAGCGCGAACCGAACGCTCCGCCGGCGAAGTGTGAGGATGGAACCGTGATCGCCGTGTTCCACCGACCTCCGTCGCGAGGCCGCCTCGCCGTCGGCATCCGCTCCGTTCGTCGGGTGTCGCCCCCGGTTTCGGCGGACCGCCGGTGACGGGGCAGTCCGGGGCGACCCGTCGCATCACGCTGACGCTCACCCGACCGTGGTTCGCGCTGTACATCGGCGTCCGCCCGACCGTCGTGGTCGAGGGTCGCGGCAATCCGGTGCAGTGGGGCGTCGGCACGTGGCAGCTGCCCGCCGATCGCACGGCGACCATCGGCGTGTTCCTCTTCAACAGGGTGTGGCGCTTCGGTCAGGCCGACCTCGTTCTCGAACCCGATGATCCGCCCGCGGTGACGTACCGGGCGCCGGCACTCCCGTTCGGCCGAGGACGGATGCGTGTGACCCCCGAGGACCGCGCCGCAGGCTGAGCAGCATCCGCTCGTTCTCCCGGGCCCGACCGGCGCTCTACGATCGCAACGTGCAGGCAGTCAGCTACGACGCGTACGGGTCCGAGCCCTCGCTGGTCGAGGTCGCAGACCCGGTGTGCCCCGACGACGGCGTCGTGATCGAGGTGCGCGCGACCGGGGTGTGCCGCTCCGACTGGCACGCGTGGCGCGGGCACGACCCCGTGCCGCTGCCGCAGATCCCCGGCCACGAGTTCGCCGGAGTGGTCGCCGAGGTCGGCCCGAGCGTGACGACGGTCCGCATCGGCGACCGCGTCACCGTGCCGTTCGTCTGCGGCTGCGGAACGTGCGAGTGGTGTGTCGCCGGCGACGCGCAGATCTGCCCCGCTCAGCAGCAGCCCGGCTTCACGATGCCCGGCTCGTTCGCGGAACGGGTCGCGATCCCCGCCGCCGACTTCAACATCGTGCACCTGGCCGACGGCCTCGGATTCGTCGCCGCGGCGTCGCTCGGCTGCCGGTTCGCGACGGCGTACCGCGCCCTCACCGTCCACGGCGCGGTGCGTGCGGGGGAGTGGGTCTCGGTCTACGGATGCGGCGGCGTCGGCCTCTCGGCCGTGATGATCGCGTCCGCGCTCGGCGCCCGCGTCATCGCCGTCGACCGCTCGCCGGCGGCGCTGAGCCTGGCGCAGGAGTTCGGCGCCGAGGTGACCCTGGAAGCGGCCGACGACACCCCATCGCGCATCATCGAACTGACCGGTGGCGGCGCTGCGGTCTCGCTCGACGCGGTCGGCTCGGCCGAGACGGCGGTCGCGTCGATCTCGTCCCTGCGCCCCCGCGGGCGGCACGTGCAGGTCGGCCTGCTGCTGGGAGCGGATGCCGCACCCGCCGTCCCCATGGGCCAGGTGATCGCGAAGGAGCTCGAGATCCACGGCTCGCACGGCATGGCCGCGCGCGACTACGCCGGGATGCTCGAGCTCGTCGCATCCGGTGCCGTTCGCCCCGAGCGGCTGGTGGGCGACGTCATCGGCCTGGCGGATGCCGGTGCCGCGCTCGCCGCGATGGACGCGCCCGCGCCAGGGCGGGGGATGACGGTCATCGAGTTCTCGCCGTCGGCCCCGCCATGGGACTTTGGTCCCACATAAATGGTCTGACCACAGGCGTAGGCTGTCATCAACAAGTCGCCCCCAGGGCGACACACAAAGAGGAAGATCCAGACGGTCGCCGCTGGAGAGTCGGCGGAAACGCCCGCGCAGACATGCTCCGTTCCATGAAGGACATTCGTGCACCAGCGTCGGAGCCGGCATCCGAAATGTGGCCGCGGTGGCCGTCGGACTTCCTCGAACCGGGAGCGCGGAGGATCGTCACCCAGCGCACCCGCGAATCCGGCCGGGCCCGAACGATGACAGTTCGGACCCGGCCGGACCTCTGTGCCGTGACTCTCGCCGCTCGCGCGGTTGGAGCCTGATCATGCAGCCCATGCCTGCGGGCTGCATGCGGTCCACCGCGCCGTGAGACCATCGGGCATGGGCACGATCCGCGCGCTGTGGGGATCGTCGCACCCGGGGCCGACGCTGGTGGTCACCGCGCTCGCGCTCGCGCTGGGGTGGGCGGCCGGACTCGACCCCGCGCGCATCGCGCTGCTCGCGGTCGCCGTCTTCGCCGGACAGCTCTCGGTCGGCATCTCCAACGACGCCATCGACGCGCCGCGCGATCGCCGCACGGCGCGCCGGGACAAGCCGATCGCGCGCGGCGACGTCTCGCTCCGGGTCGTCTGGGCGGCCGCCTTCCTCCTGCTCGTGGCCGCGCTCGCCGTCTCGGCGGTCCTCGGATGGCGGATGCTGGCCGCGCACGCGCTCGCGCTCGGCTCGGCGTGGGCCTACAACGCCGGGCTGAAGTCGACCCCCGCCTCGATCGTGCCGTTCCTGGTGAGCTTCGGGATCTTCCCCAGTCTCGCGACGCTCTCCGCCGCGGAGCCCGTCTTCGCGCCGCTGTGGGCGTGGATCGCGGGTGCGGCTCTCGGTGCCGCCATCCACCTCACCAATGTTCTCCCCGACCTCGACGACGACGCCGTCACCGGGGTGCGCGGGCTTCCTCACCGTTGGGGCCCGCGCGCGTCGACCGTCGTCGCCGCCGCGGCGGTCGTCGCCGGAGCGGCCGCCGTGCTGATCGGCTCCGCGGGCGGTGACCTCTCGGCGATCACGCCGGTCTCGTGGGTGTTCTTCGCGGCCGTCACCGCGGTGGCGGCCGCCACGGTGGTCCTGGTAATCCTGCGCTCGCCGTCGCGAACGCTCTTCCGGCTCGTGATGCTCGCCGGTCTCCTGCTGGCCGCGCAGCTCGTCGCCACCGGCAGCGCGCTCGTCGGCTGAGGGCGCGCACGCGCCGCTCACGTGTCGGCTGAAGGCGGCAGCACGCGCCGCTCACGCGTCGGCTGAAGCCCACGCACCGCGCTCAAGCGTCGGCTGAGGTCGGCTCACCGTGCTCACGCGTCGGCGTCGAAGCCCATCGCGTACGCCCGGGCGAACACACTCATCGTCGCCGGGCCGAGCGCCAGGCGCAGCGCGCGCTTGCGTGCCCGGTGCATCGCGGGGTTCAGGGGGCGCCCGAGCGCGGTGTTCGCCGCCGCAAGTCTCGCCGCCGTGCGCGCCGAGCGCACGCGGCTCTCCTCCCACCGGCGCAGCTCGGGCTCGGGCGCCACCCCGGAGCGCGACCAGTCGGCCAGCAGCGGAGCCAGAGCAGCCGCGTCGAGCAGGCCGAGGTTCATGCCCTGACCGCCGATCGGGCTCACCTCGTGGGCGGTGTCGCCGATCACGAAGACGCGCCCGCGGCGCAGCCTCGGGGCCACCACGCGCCGCACCCCGAACGCCGTGGCGTGGGTGACGGCATCCGCGGCATGCGCTTCACCGCGTGCGCGCAGCGCCGCCTGCAGGCGCGCCGTGCGCGCGCCGGGGTCGGGGTCGCCGCCCGGGGCATCCCACGCCACGAAGCGGCGGATGCCGTCGGGCAGCGGGAACGACTCCAGCACCCCCGAGCGGTCGAGATGCACCACCGCGGTCGCGGCGTCGTCGCGGGGCGGCAGGGCGGCATCCGCCATGAGGTACCGGTCGCGGTACTCGTGCGCGGCGAGCCCGGCGATGCGATACACCAGGCCGCGCCCACTCACGCCCGCGGCGATCACGACGAGGGGCGCGTCGATCTCGATCTCGCCGTCACCTCTGACCGCGGTGAGTCGAACCGCATCCGCCACCTGTGAGACCCCGGTCACCGCGACGCCGCGCACAGGCTCAGGCGCGTCGCGGGCGAGCACCGCCTCGGTCGCGGCCTGGGGAAGCGTCGCGACGAACGGGAACCTCGTGGCGAGCCGGTCGAACCGCACGGTTCCGAGCAGGCGGCCGTCCGCGTGCGCCTCGCCGCGCGGTACGCGCTGGGCGACGGCAAGCAAGGCGTCGGTGCGACCCGAGCGTTCGAGCGCGGCCAGCACCGGAGCGTGCACGCCGATCGCGCGGGTGCCGGCGCCGGGAGCCTCCCGGCGCTCGTGGACCGTGACGTCGAGTCCGCGCCGGGCGAGCTCGCCCGCGATGAGCATCCCGACGGGGCCTGCCCCGACGACGGCGACGTCAGGCACGGCCGCTCCCGACGGCGAGCAGGCGGAACGTCGTGGGCCGCTCGACGCGCCAGGGTCCCGTCGGGTCGTCGGCGAGCTGTTCCCGCAGTTCGGTCGCCGTGAAGCTGCGCCGGATCGAGCGGAGACCGTCGGTGCGCAGGAACGTGCCGGGCGCGAGCGGCGTGATCCCGATCGCGTACAGCACGTACGCGAGGCGGCTGCGATCGATGTCGCTGTGCAGCACCGGACCCCGCGCGAGCGCGACGGAGTCCTCGATGAACGCGGGGAGGTCGTCGTCGAGGTGGTGGAGCACATGGTTGGACAGGACGATGTCGAACACTGCTCCTTCGTCTCGGAGGGTGGCGGCATCCGCGCATCGGAACGAGACCGACGACGGCGCCCGTCGCGATTCTGCCACCGCGTGCGCCTGCGGGTGGGGGTCGATGCCCACCCACGCGACGTCGAAGCCGTCGCGTCGCGCCCACGTGGCGAGACGGGCGACGACGTCGCCGCCGCCGCTGCCGATGTCGAGCACGGTCGCGGGGCGCCCGAGGTCGGCGAGCGCGGGGCGCATGTGCGCGCGGTACACGCTGTGCCAGCCCGCGACGAGCCGGTTGACGATGTCGAAGCGCCGGAGCGTCGCGGCCAGGCGGTCGGGATCGCACTGCGGATCGTCCATGAGCTCGCGCAGCGCACGGTCGCGCGTCGAGAGGTTCATGCCGCGGCGGGGGAGCGCTTGGTGAGCAGCGCCGACTCGACGGTCAGCCCCGGCCCGAAGGCGAGGGCCGCGACACGCGTGCCGTCGCGGAGCGCGTCGTCGTGCAGCATCGCGCGCAGGATGAACAGGATCGTCGCGCTCGACATGTTGCCGAAGTCGCGCAGCACCGCGCGCGAGGTCGCGAGCGCCTCGGGGTCGAGGTCGAGCCCCGCCTCGACCCGGTCGAGCACGCTGCGCCCGCCGGGGTGCACGGCCCACGCGTCGGGCGGCGGGTCTCCCGCGAGGAACCGGTCGAGCGCACCGCGGATCTCACGCCCGACGATCCGGGGGACCTCTGCAGAGAGGATCATCTCGAACCCGTGGTCGCCGATGCTCCAGACCATGTCGGCCTCGCCCTCGGACGTCAGCGCCGTGCCGAATCGGTCGAGTTCGAGTCCTCCCGGTGCGCCGGTCGCTGCATCCGCGGTGATGACGGCCGCAGCGGCCCCGTCGGCGAAGACCGATGACGCCACGATCTGCTGCGGGTCGGTGGAGTCCCGCACGTGCAGTGTGCACAGCTCGGTCGCCGCGACGAGCACGACCGCTCCGGGCTCGGCCCCGGTGATCTGCGCCGCGAGCCGCAGCGCGGGCAGGGCGGCCGCGCACCCGATGAAGCCCAGGTGGGAGCGCTGCGCCGTGCCGGGCAGTCCCAGGTCGCGCACCAGCCGATAGTCGGGCCCGGGGGCGAAGAAGCCGGTGCACGAGACCGTCACGACGTGGGTGACGGCGGATGCCGCGATGCCGGCATCCGCCAATGCCGCGCCCGCCGCGCTCGCCGACAGTGCCGGGGCGAGACGGCGATAGGTGTCGTTGCGCGCACCGGTCGCGGGGGAGAGCAGCACGGACTCGTCGACGAAGTCGAGCCCGTCGATGCCGTCGGTGCGGTCGGCGGGTGGCGCGGCCGGATCGGCGAGTTGGGAGAGCACGGTGTACCGCTGCTCGATGGCCGAGGCGTCGAAGACCGCGCGGATGCGGCGCTGCGCGAGCCGGTCGGCGCCGGGCTGCGCGGCGAAGAAGTCGCGCGCGCGTTGCTGATCGAGCCGGGTCTCGGGGACCGCAGTTCCGATGGACACGATGCGTGCCGTCATGGTGACACCTTGGTACGGGCGTGGCGTCGGCGAGTGGGGGTTGCACGGAGCCCCCGGGGCCGCTACGTCATCGCGGGTACCGGCCGATCCGGGTAGATCTCGCGCATCGCGCGGTCGTACCGCCGCTTCATCAGCAGGGCGTAGAGGAGCCGGATCGGCGCGGGGACGTTGGCGTGGTACCACTCGTCGCGCTCGTCCTCGGGCACGCTCGCGAGCAGCAAGCCGAGCTGCAGCGACATGACGTCGCGCGGCAGCTCTTTGCGGTGGGCGAGCAGGGCGGAGCGGGTGTGCGCCTCGAGTTCGTCCCACTCCTTCTGGGTCAGCACGGCGGCGGCGACGGGCATGATGTCGTCCTCCTCCTGCCCGAGGTGCCCGAACAGGGTGTCGCGCAGGGTCTCGATGTCGGTGGCGAACGCGTCGCGCAGCGCGGCATCCGCCGTCTCGACCCACGGAGCCAGCTGCGGTTCGAGCAGGCCGAGCTGTCGCGCGACTTCGGCGTGCTGCGCCTTCATCTGGTCGACGTGGGCGACGCACGCGGGGTCGCGCGTGGTGAGGCGATCCCACAGGACGGTGTCCTCGGTCTCGTGGTGCAGATGGAGCGCGAAGAAGTCGAGCATGGCGTAGTCGCCGACCAGGGACGACCGCTCGGTGTCGCCCGCCTCGACGTCGCGCACGAGCAGCGGCAGTTCGCGGTAGAGCCATCGGAAGATGCGATGGACCAGGATCAGTCCCGACGGGTCGCACCCGGGGGTCTGACCCTCGGGCAGGGCTCCGGACGACGGCAGCTTCTCGGCCATCTCGACCTCGATCCCGCCACGATCTTTGGGGCGGATGCCGCCCCATCGCGGCGAATATTCGCAGGCTACACCCGGGATTCTGCCGCCGCAGGGCCTCCGGCACCGGACACCGCAGTCCGGGCCGTTGTGTGCGCTGAGGGGGAGTCGTACGCTCGGAATCGAGGGAGTGTGCCCGCGGGCTGGGACGCGAGCGGGCATGGACGATAGGGGTCCTCGTGAGCGCGACCCGGCGCGGCTGGGAACGTCGCGTCACCGTCGACGCGACGGTGCATCACCCTGTCGAGGCGGTGTTCCCGTACCTCGCCGATCCACTGAAGTGGCGCGAGTTCGCCCCCGCCGCGTTCTTCCGTGTTCAGATCGACGACGGCCCGCCGCGCGTGGGCACGAGGTGGATGGCGACCGATCAGATCGGGCCGTTCCAGGCCCATTTCATCGACCAGCTCGACCTGTTCGAGGAGAACCGCCGCGTGGTGTGGTTGTCGTCGGCACCGTGGAACTCGCGCGTCGAGTACGCGTGCGAGCCGGCCGGTGAGGTGACGCAGATCCGTGCCGACTACGCCGGGGTGCTGAGCGATGCCATGCGCTGGCAGCTCGGGTGGCTGCCGGATTGGGCGACGCACTGGATCCTCGCGCAGGACTTCGTGCGGCTGGATCGGCTGTTGACGCGGCGGGAACGAGCGTCGAAGCGGTGGGAGCAGGTGCATCCGGCGCCGGACCGTCGTCGACGCGAGTCGGTGTAGGGAGTCGACCGTAGGCTTTCGGGATGGCTCTTCTCGACCACCTCGGCATCACCGTCGACGATCTGCAGGCTGCCGTGGCGCAGTTCGACCCCGTGCTCACCGACCTCGGCTACACCCGCCATGACGAGGAGGGCTCGGTGTCGTGGGACAACGGCGACGAGACCGAGCTGATCCTCTATCCCGCGCGGGAGGAGGGGACCGGGCCGCACCGGCACGGGCGCGTCGGCTGGCAGCACCTCGCGTTCGACATCGCCACCCGTGCCGAGGTCGATCGCCTGCACGCCCTTGCGCTCGCCGCGGGGTGGACCGAGGTGCGCGTGCCCAAGGCGTACCCGCGCTTCAACGACCGCTACTACGCCTCGTTCGTCGAGGACGACAACGGGATCCGGATCGAGTTCGCGTACAACCCGCCCCGGAGCGCACCGAGCGCATAGGCGCGGATGCCGTCGCTCCCGTGTCCCGCCTCAACGTGGCGACATCACTCCGAGCCCCGCTCGGCGCGCGGCATCCGCCAGTTCCTGGTCGTAGGTGACGACATCGTCGATGCCGAGGCGGATCGCCACCGCCAGGTGGATCGCTTCGTTCGAGCGCAATGGTGCGAGGGTGCCCGCGGCGATCATGTCTCCCCGGGTCAGATCGACGAGGTCGATCGTGTCGAGCACGGTGCGCACGGCATCCGCGTCGATCGCGTCGGGGTGCCTGCCCGCGGCGCAGTGCAGCTCGGTGTGGAGGAGCCAGGATGCCGCGAGCCGCAGGTTCGGCATCGCGGTCAGGGTGTCGACGAGAGCCGCGGACTCGGGCTCTTCGACGAGCAGCTTCACGGCCGCCGACGTGTCGAGGTAGGCGACCGTCACCAGTGTCCTCGGGAGTCGGCCACGATCTCTGCGCTGGTTCGTTCAGAGCGTCGGCGCTGAATCGTGCGCAGTTCGGCCAGTTCGCGTCGCGCCCGCCGCACCTGCCCCTGGTCGGCGAAGTCGTCGATCGGTGCCCTGCCGGCGGGACTGATCACCGCCGTCGCGCGGCCGCGGTTCGTCACGATCAGCGACTCGCCCGCCTGGATGCGTCGAAGCACCTCGGCGCTCTGATTGCGCAGCTCTCGGTGGCTGATCGACTCCATGTAGCACAGCGTAGCAATGGGGGCTCGTGCCTGCCTCAGCCCGCGCTGTCGGAGGCGGATCCGGATGCCGGCACCGCCTTGCGCATGAGCCGGCGCCCGCCCTGGGCGTCCACGGTCTCGTAGCCGAGCGAGTCGTAGAGTCCGCGGGCGACCGTGTTCGCGTCGCCGACCGCGAGGGCGATGGTCGTGTAGCCCTCTGCGCGCGCGAGCTCCTCTGCCGCGAGCATCGTCGATCGCCCGAGTCCCATGCCGCGCCAAGCCTCGTCGATCTCGACGTCCCACACGTAGAACTCGTCGCCCGATGGCCCGGGCCCCACCCACAGGTAGCCCGCCTCGTCATCGTCGACCGAGACCTCGAACACGAAGTGTCCCTCGCGCGGCCCGTGGTCGGTGAAGAGCTCGGGCTCGACGCGCGCGATGTGCGCCTCGATCTCGTCGGCCGTTCTGCCGGACGCGGCGAGGTCGTCGCGGTACCCGGCCATCGCCCGCTCACGCCACGCCGCGAAGCGGTCGCGGGGGATGGGCTCGAGCACGATCACGGCACCAGCGTAGGGCCGGCGCGGCGGTCGCGGATCTCGCCGGATGCCGCTGCGGCGGCATCCGTCTGCGAACACCTGTCGCGGGATGATGGATGCATGGCCACCCCGCACCGCCCCGGACTCCGGGTCAATTCCGGGCTCACGATCCCCGAGCCCGAGTTGACGTGGAGGTTCTCTCGGTCTTCCGGCCCGGGCGGGCAGGGAGTCAACACCGCAGACTCACGCGTTGAGCTCCTGTGGGATGTCGCCGGCTCGGCAGCCCTTTCACCGCACCAGCGGGAGCGGCTGCTCGAGCGTCTGAGCGGCCGCCTGGTCGCAGGAGCGCTGACGGTCGCGGCATCCGAACACCGCGCCCAGTTGCGCAACCGGGATGCCGCCCGCGCCCGCCTCGCCGCTCTCGTCGCCGACGCCCTGCGACCTCCGTCTCCGAAGCGGCGACCGACCAAGCCGAGCCGCGGGTCTCAGGAACGCCGCCTGAAGGCGAAGAAGCAGCGCACCGACGTCAAGCGGCTGCGCCGCCCGCCCCAGGACTGACGGCGGGCCGTTCGCCCCTACCCGCGACGCCGTGGTCAGCGCATAGTGGCTCACAGCCAACGACGACCGTGCCCGCGTGCACGCGACGGGGGGACAACGACGATGTCACGGACGACACCGCACCGCACCGCCGGTACGTCGTTCGCGCTGTCGCCCGAGGCGCTCGACGCCGCCGTGGACGGCATCCTCCACCGGCATCCCACGGTCGGGTTCGCGCTCGGCGTCGTGGACCGCGACGGCCTGCGGTACTTCCGCGGGCACGGTGTCGCCGACCTCGGTACGCGGCGGCCGATCACCGAAGACACCGGCTTCCGCATCGCGTCGATCTCGAAGACCTTCACGGCCGTCGCGGTGATGCAGCTCGTCGAGCAGGGCCGGATCGACCTCGACGCGCCGGCGAACGACTATCTGCGCGCGTACCGGCTCGTGCCCGACGACCCTGACTGGCGCCCGGCGACGCCGCGGCACCTGCTCACCCATACCGCCGGACTCGGCGAGCTCGCCCACGCCTCGGGTGCCTTCCGCCCCGACTTCGGCGAGAGCGTGCCGGCGGGCGCCCCGCTGCCTTCGCCCGCGGACCTGTACGAGCGGGCGCTCGCCGTCCACGCCGAACCCGGCACGCGCTTCGTCTACAACAACCACGGCCCGACGACGCTCGGGCAGATCGTCGCCGACGTCAGCGGGATGCCGCTGGGGGAGTACCTGGCCGAGCACGTCTTCGCGCCGCTCGGGATGAGCGACTCGAGCCTCGCGCGCACCGACCGCATCTCTGCCGCCCTCGCCACCGGGTACGAGATCGGCGCGCACGGCGTGAAGCGGGTCGATGGGCGAGACATGATCACCGCGGGCGCGGCATCCGTCTACTCCACACCCCGCGACATGGCCCGATACGCGCAGGCGCTGCTGCGCGGCGGCGCTGGAGAGCACGGCGCGATCCTCGCCCTCGAGACGCTCGCCGAGATGTTCCGGGCCCAGTACCGGCCCGATCCGCGCATCCCCGGCATGGGCCTGGGGTTCTTCCGCACCGAGGTCGCCGGGCGCGATGCGGTGCGGCACCAGGGGACGCATCCGGGATTCCACAGCGAACTGTGCGTGGTGCCGGATGCCGGGATCGGCGTGATCGCGTTCACGAACGGCAGCCGCCAGGCCGACTTCTGGCTGCCGTCCGAGGTGAAGATGCTCCTCCGGACTCTGCTGGGCGATACGACGGATGCCGTGCCCGCCGCGCAGCATCCGGAGCGCTGGGGCGACCTGTGCGGCTGGTACCGACTCGACGCGCGCCTGACCGACGTGCGTCTGCGCGGGATGCTGGGCTTCGGCGCCGAGGTGTTCGTGCAGCGCGGCCGGCTTATGCTGCGCTTCCTCACCGTCGTGCCGACGCTGCTCAAGGGATTCCCCCTCGAACCCGCCGCCGCGAGCGATCCGGATGCCTTCCAGGTCAGTCTGGGAGATGCCGGCCTCGAGCCAATGCGTGTCGTGTTCAGCCGCGACCCCGGCACGGAACTCCCGCGTCTGCACCTGGACATGATGCCGCTGACTCTCGAGAAGCAGCCCGACCGGACGAATCCGCGCACCTGGGCGAACGTCGCCCTCGCGACGGCGGGCGTCGCGGTGGGAGCGACGATGCTCGGCAGGCGGGCCGTGCCGCGGACTCGGCGATCAGGAGCCGAGGCGGAGTAGGCGCCGGCGGACGCCCGCGGCCGCGTGATCTTGCCGCTCGCATGGGTGCCCGACCCGACGATCCGCATGTCTACGCTCAATGCCTGAGGTTCGCGAACGGGAGCTGTCCGAAGTCGGCGACGAAGTTGATGATCATCTCGGTCTCCAGCGTGGCGGGATCGCCGTCCGGAGTCGGCTTCCAGCAGACCATGAGCGATTCCGGGTCCGCTAGCTGCCAGCCATAGCGTCCACCCCAGTGGCCAACCGGCTCGCCTTGTCCATGGCGGCGATGCTCATCGAGTCGCTTGCTGAGTCCACGACGTCCGCTCTTCCCGGGCGCTGCCATTCCGATGTAGAGAACCGAAGGGCCTTCGACCCACGCGGCTTCTAGCTGGGCAATCTCAACGCTCGGCTCGCGCCCCTTGAATCTCCCGGCGGTGCTGTGCCGATTGAAGGCGGGCGTGCTCTGCGAATCGCGTATCACCAGGTAGACGCCTGGCTCGCTCGGGACAGCGACATCAGGGAGCCTCGAACGGGATGAACCCTTCGAAGCCTTCGCCTTGGAGCGCTTGGCGTGTCCACCGTGACGGTTGGCGATCACCGACGTTCGCCGCCTCGCGGATCGCGGTCGGCAAGTCGGATAGCTTGAGGCGAGCAGCGCCCAGAGACTCCAGCTTCCTCAGGCTGAGGGAACCCCACCCGTGTGCCCTCACCGCGGCCTGCGACAAGACGTAGAAGTCCCATTGATTCGCATCGAGCTGGTCGTACTTGTCAGGTTCAGTCGCTGTCTGTACCGCGAAGACGTAGACATCGGTATGGAAGTCGGGCACCTCGCCGAGGGACCCGTCTTCGACGCTCCATGCACGGCGATAGAGGCCCGAGAACTGAATTCGGGAGAGCGACCTCTGCGACCAGGCCTGCAAGTAGCCGGAGGACTTCACATTGATGGATATCCCGTTCCAGCGCAGGTCGCACTCCGTCATGGAGTCGGCCACCCCGGTGAGTCCCAGCGCGCGCGAGATGAGAAACTCCGCGACATAGCCGCGGACGGTGTTGACGCGCAGGTCGCTCATGGCGAATCGCCAGAAGTCGTTCACGGTTGCGTCGACGCCAGTGAACGTCTCGTCGCCTTGGAGTGGCGGCAATTCGATGGGATTGAATGGTGCGCTGGTCATGACCTTCACCGTACGAGGGGATCGGGGGTATTCCCGGCCCTGGTCTGGCTTTCAGCCATATTGGCGGCGTGCCAGACGCCGATGATCTCGGCCGCAACGGTGGTGGGGTCCTCGTGCTCCCAGAACCGGAGCACGGTCCAGCCAGCCGCCATCAGCGACTGCGTGACTTCCTGGTCCCTCTTCACATTTCGCTCCAGTTTGGGCGTCCAATAGTCGGAGTTGGCCTTTGGGGTTGTGCCATGGACTGGGCAGCGATGCCAGAAACAGCCGTCGATGAACACGGCAATTCGCCGCTTGGTGAACACGATGTCGGCGCGCGATCTTGATGAAGTGATCGGACGAGCGTCCACGATATATCTCAGGCCCGCAGCATGCAGAATCCGTCGGACGCGCATCTCGGGCTGGGTGTCGCGCCGGCGGTTCGCAACCATCGTGCGCCGAGACGTTTCGCTCGACGCCCACGAGTCGGCCATGTCCGGAGCGTACATCGGATCGAGCGATATGCGTCCCGCGTCAGTCGTTGGACGGGACGAACAGGCCGCTGAGCAGCGTACTCAAGGCCTCGTCGTTCATCGCGGCGACATCCGTGACGCGCAGTTCGAACTGAAGCGCCTTGAACCCGCTTCGAACAGTCTCTCGACGGTTGGTGCTGCGGTCGAGCGCCGCGATCTGCGCGCTGACCATGCGGGCCAGCCGGTGATCGGACGAGAGATTGCGATCGATCAAACCCACAAGCTCGTCCTCGAATAGCGGCAGCTCAGGGTCGCTGAGAAGCTCGCCCAGAATCGAGGAGCGCAGATAGAGGCGCTGGAAGACGTTGCGTCGACCGGAGCGGTATCGATCGTGCGGGAGGTGACCATGCGTGTCTGGACCGAATCGCTCTACCGCGAGATCTGGGAGGACAACCAGGGTCAGATACGGCCAGATGTCCGGATGGGACGCTTCCGCGCGTCCTTCCGACTCGAACCAGCGGGCAAGTGCACTGCCAACGGCGATGTCGAACAGTCGGTCACGATCTCCGCGCTTGCGTGAGCTCGCTTGAGGTATCGCGTCGGCGACAGCTTCATGAAGGTCCCGAAGGTGCTGCGCTGGAACCGGCGTTCCCGCCGCCGGGAAGATCGCTCCCGGATGATGTCCGCCGTCGGGGAACGGCTGGGCGTTGCCTCCCGAGGCGATGGTTCGCTCGATTCGGGCAATCTCACTCTCGACGTCGGCGCGCGTGAGTCTTGGGTAGATGTATGTCACTTGCTGCTCGACTTTCGATAGAGCGCGAGTGCCTCGCGGGAGCGGCCGACGAGGTTGATCGGATCCTCAGCTGCAAGTCGACATCCCTCTTCGAGCGTGAGTCCGAGGGATGATGCGATCGATGAGCCGAGAGCGGCCAGCGAGCCGTAGTCCTCGTCGGCGATGTCCTGCATGCGGTCGGCCGGCACGGTGTTTCGCCATCCGGCCAGGAAGTGGAGTACCGCGAGGTGTATGTCGCACTCGATCGCGACGTACACGTTCTCGGGCGCCGTGCCGTCGACGATCTCCTGGCAGATCTCGAGATCAGTGTTGACGAACAGTCGAATCGCGGAGCTGATGCTCCATTGCGGCTCGGCATCTGAGGCGGTCTCAATCCCCCAGGGAACCGCCCGCCGCCCAGTTGCGCCAAACGACGCAGCGGAGGTGGGGAAGTCCGCCTCATCGCGTTCGAGCCGAAGCGACATGG
Source organism: Microbacterium thalassium (assembly GCF_014208045.1). Taxonomy (NCBI): domain Bacteria; kingdom Bacillati; phylum Actinomycetota; class Actinomycetes; order Micrococcales; family Microbacteriaceae; genus Microbacterium; species Microbacterium thalassium. The sequence goes on along the minus strand of NZ_JACHML010000001.1, from coordinate 3,274,651 downwards.
GGCTCGCGAGCTGCCAGAGCTTGGCGCTCTGATGAATCGCATTCAATGGGTTGGGGCTTCCCGTGCGGCCCGGGCCAACAACCCAGAGGTCGGCCGTCAGCTCCACCGCAAGCTCGCTTCCATCGGCCTTGAGCTCGATGTCTGCGCGCCAGGCTCCATCCTGCTCGCGAAACTGCGCTTGCGAGCGCCAGCGCGTTCGCGCAGGCATGCAGCCAACGACCGCAACGAGCCACACATCCTCGCCGGGCGAGATTCTGGTCTCGTCCCAGAAGCTCGCGGCCAGAGTCGCCGAGCCCTGGATGATGACGTCATCGCCGGGGTTCCAGACGTCGCTCAGCTGTTCGACGTCTGATGTCGGCGACACCACGCCGAGCTCTGCCAGCACCGATCTTGCAGCGGGTGTTCGATAGGGACGTGACTCAGTGAATACCATCAGGGGCCTCCGCGCTGAGGTCAATGCGCAAGGCCCGCCTGCCGATCGCCGTGAAGTCCACCGCGACCAACTGGTCGGGAGCGACGATGGCCTGTGCCAGCCCCACGCTTTCGGCTCCGCTCCAAGTGAGGGACAGCTCGTCTGGTGGAAGAGGCTCATGCACGCCTTCGTCCCCGATTGCGCTGACGCTGATCTTCACCAGTGATCGCGGCGCGTCTGCCTTGACCGTGAAGTCGATGCTCTGGCGCTGACGACCATCGTCAAGCGTTGTGACGAGCCGGGGAGCTGAGGCCTCGACTCGATGGACTCGCGTCGCGCTCCTCGCTCGGCGCCCGTTGGCAGTTCTGGGTGGGCGGTCTGGTGCTACTGGATCGAGACGCGCAGGCAGAAGTGACGCAAACCGCCGAGAGAGGTTGCCCGTGCGAACCGGCACGGACTCAGACTGGATCGCTTCTGGCTCGGGATAGAGGGTGTCCCGGATGTGCTTGCTGGCACGGGTCTTCGTCGCCCTGACAACCAGCCCCTCTTCCCCACCCGAGCTGGCGATCCAGTGATCGTGTGCGGGAGGTTCGGTGCGCGCATAGGTCGCGTCCCAGTCGTCGGACGCCTTGTACACCGCAAGCCACTCGACACCCTCGATAGGAGACTGGGCAACCCAGTCAACTGTCTCCACGATCAGCTCCGGTTGTCCGCGCATCAGAGCGATGCGCTCGACTGCTGGGCTGTGGAGCGGATCAAGGTCGTCGTGCATTGCCGGAGACTCGAGTGCGAGGATCCTCCGAACTATCGCGAGGTGGCCGAGCGTCTTGCCGAGGCGCGTGATCGGGAATACCTCAACTGGCATGTTCTGAGCCGTTGCCACCTTGCCCGGGACCGTCTGCCTTGCCGACCGGATCGCGTTCAGACCGGCGCCCCACAACGCGAGTGCCCCGATCGGTTCGCCGATCAGATCCTTTCGCTCGCCGTCGACGTCGAGAGTGATCTGCATCGGGGTATCGTGCTCGCCAGGGCGGGCTACGAGCTTGGGCCACAGATGAACCCTGATCGCTGAGCGGGCTCTAACGCCGAACTCGGCAGCGGCATCGGACTCGCTCCACTGCGGCTGCTCATCATCGGCGACATCGGATCCGAGACTGACGGGACTCAGATCGGGATCCAGGATGAGCATTGAGGTTCCGGTCTCACCTGGTCCGAAGCCGCGCTCGAAGAATCGACGTCCGACTGCCTCTGCTTCGTCGCCCAGAAGTGGAGCAACTGAGTCCTCGTCAAGACGACCCCACCAGTGGCGCCCGGTGTACTGCACACCCGATTCCACGTAGGAGTCGCCGAACGCCGACGCGATCAGCCGGTGCTCGAGTCGCCCCTCCTCGTTGTAGCAGCGAGTCCAGTAGAGCACCGTGCCCCGTCGGCTGAATGCGTACGAGGCTGTCTTGCCGAATCCGTAGGTTCCTCCACCCTTCCCGTCGTCGCGAGGCACACCGAGCTTGAGTATCAGATCCTGGAAGTTGCGGGGAGCATCGCCGAGTACGGGGCGCAGCGTCACGGGACCGTCGAGGCCTGTGGTTCCGCGGTCGAAGATCTCGAGCACGAACGGAGCATCTGGCAGATGAGTGCCAGGCGTTCGGCGGTTGCGGTCGGGTAGCAGCCGGTCCAGATCTGCGCGCAACCGCCAGTCTGCGCGCCGAAGGTGGACGCCGTACCAGGGCCGCTGGTCATCGAGGCGGGCATCCCAGCTGTTCTGAGCGGTCTCGCGCACCAGGATCTCGAGAGCGGACAGCTCAGTTCGCCCGAGCAGACGGTCGCCGCCGGTCGAGTCCATGTCACCCGGCTGGAATCGTTTGGGAAACCAGTCCAGCGGTTCGATCGTTGAGGTGTTTGAGGGGATCACAGTTCCTTCAGAACCTCCGGCAACGCAGACGGATCTACGGCATTGGGACACGCGTCGAGCAGAAGCGAGTAACGAATGTGCGAGACGCCTTCGAACGCGGCCTCGCCGAGGGTCGAGAAGCGAATCCCGGGGAATCGATCGGTCACTCGGAAGAGCCGTTCGTTCGCCACAACGAAGCGCATGTTGTTGTCGGCGATTACGGGCTCTTCATCGGTCGACCGCTCGAAGAGAAGGCCCTTCGGCAGGCCGTATGAGTCGATCTCACCGATGAGGTCGTCGATCGTCTTGCCTTCGGCGTTCTCCTCCAATCGAAGCGCCAGCAGGTGCAGCGACGCGTTCATCGGCGGATCGAGTTGATGCGCACCATGGATCTCGACGGTCGGGGCGTCGGTCGTGACGTAGGCCTTCACCTCGAGCGCATTGTGGAGGAAGAAATCGTGTCGGTACCCTTCCTTGCCCCTCCAGGCTGATCGCGCGCGTGCGGGGTCGGTCTTCGCCAACCGCGACAATACGAAAAGCTCACCGAACAGGCCAATTGCCCGCTCGCGGGACAGGCCGCGCTTTTCTCGCGCGAGCGCCTCTCGCCAGGAGCTGAGGACGCGCATCAGCTCATCGATGCATGCTCCTCCTGACTCATCGACTCTGTTGAGCATCTCGCCGACGAGCGAGAGGAACGTCGGCGTCAGGCTTGCATCGGTGCTGCGCACATCAAGGGAGAACTGTTCGGACGACCCATCCTGCTCCTCGAGCCATGTGGTGGGCAGCACATGTCCGAGTGGGAGCGCGAACTTGGTGCGACCTGGAGGAAGCGCCACCAGGAGGTGAATGTCACCGTTGTGGTCTTTCGCCAGACGGGCCTCGTCGATGTCTCGATCGGGCCCGATGGGAGCCGCCGCACCCTCTCCGGCCGCAGGCCTGCGCGACGCAAGGATCTCCAGCGCATGCGTGACCCGGGCATATCCGCCGGTCATTTCGCCTCCGGATCGTAGTCGCCCTCTGTGTCGGTGAAGGCTGTCGCCTTGTCTGACTCATCGTCGCTCACGACAGGGCGCACATCCGCCGCGATGAACTCGCCGTCGTCCTCGTTCTCGGCGTGGGGATAGATCACTCCGAGTCCGATCAGGTCGCTGTCGCAGGCCATGGGTCGACGGGACTTGGACTTCGCAAGGGGCTGAGAGTCGCCGGCGACGGCGTAGAGCAGAATGACTCCGGTCTTCGGCGCCAGCTTGCGTCGAACGGCTCTAACGCTGTTGATCTCATTCGTGTCCGCCTCATCGAGCAGACCCTGAGGGTCCTCAAGCGCACCATTCTCGGACAGAATCTGAAGATCGAGCAGAGAGTCTCCGCTCGACATGAGTGCGCGGATGTTGACGACATCAGACCCGTCCGGGGGCGCGTCCGGGAGGCGCTCGGGGGTCCAGAACGCCTCTGCCAGTGGCGCACGGCTCACGCGGCCTACCCCGATTTCCGGGGCGTACTCGAACGAACCGAGACGTGCAGGCCCTGACACGAGCACGAGATTCCATGTGACGCCGTCGCCGTGCTCGCTCAGCCATGTCTTCATCGCTGACGCCTGCAACCACGGATCCGCCGTAGCCACCCAGTATTGCTTCAGGAACTCAACGAGCTCGTCATTCGTCACTCCGACGAAGACCTGGGACCCATGAGCGGCCTTCGAGCCGGTCTGCTTGATGTACCGTGAGCCCACCCTGCGCTGGGCAGCGGACACAAGCTGCCTCGCAGCTGCCTGGGACTTCTCTGTACCGCTTGACGAACGATCGAGGTAGATCGTCTGCCGGCGGGTCCCGCCCAGGCCCGCGTGCACGACGAGGGTGTTCGTCATCGCGCCCGCGCGTGTGATCTGAAGTCTGCCCGGATGGGTGCGAACCCGAATCGCCAGGTCTCTGGGGGTCTTGCCCTCCGCCTCGAGGACGGCGACCTCGGATCTGATCTCGCGCTCGACCTGGGCGAGGTGACCATACTCTTCGAGCAGCCCTGGGCCGACCCATACGCGGGCGAGGTCCTGATAGCCAGGCCGGAACCCGAACCAGCGGCCCATCTGAAGCAGCGTGTCGTAGGTGTTGGATGTGCGGAGGAAGTAGGACACGACGAGGCCTTCGAGCGTCAGGCCTCGCGACAGTGTTCCTCCTCCGATCGCGATGACGAACTGAGGGGAGTCGTCGGGGTAGGAGAGTCGATCATCCGACAGGCCGTTGTCGATCTTGACCGTGAGCCTGCCGATGATCTCGCGAATCTTCGCCCAGACCTCGCCCCAGGCAGGCATCACAGCATCTGGCTGGAGCGTCGAAGCGCTGCCGGCTTCGCGAGCGAACACTTCGTGGAACGACGACTCCTCGTCGTCGCGGTTCAGCGCGAGGCCCGCGGTGAAGTCAGCTACCGCGTCCTTCACGAGCTGATGTGCGGCAACGCGGTGCGAGGTGTGCAGGAGCATCGATGAGTGCGAGGCCTTGCCGGTGCGGAGCTGGCGAATCGCGGTGGCGATGATGAACCAGCGGATGGCGTCGTCCAGTGACTCGGTGACCTCGGGCTCGAAGGTGTCGATGTTCCTCCCCTTGGGCACGAGGGTCTCGGCTTCCTCGGGGTCGACCACATGAGCGAGCGAGTAGATCGCTTCGTCTTCGCCAGCATCCGCATTCTGCGCGACGTTGAAGAAGCTGTCCGCTCCCATGTACCCCTCTGGCTTCGGCAGCACCATCGCGAAGTCGTCTGGGTACAGGTCCTCATCGTCATTCGGGTCGATGAACATGTTGGCGAAGGGCGTAGCCGTGTACGCGACATAGGTGCCGGTGCGCACCTCCTTCCAGATGTCGCGAACACGCTGGTTGATCGTCGAAACGAGGTCACGGTCGCTCTGCGTATTCGGCGTCGCCTGGTCGGACTCGTCATCGATGATCAGGACCGCGCGGTTCCGCCGTGTCTCTTCGGGGATGCTCTGAAGGAACTTGGCGACGTTGGCGAGTCGGCTTTCGTGCTTCTTGACGATCATGATCGCGACATTGCCGGTGTTCGCTATGAACCCCACGTTGATCTTGGGGCCGATGTCGGAATCTCTGTCGGTCAGCAGCGACCAAGCGATCCCTGCCTTGTCCGTGGCGTCGTTCACGTTGAGATCGGCCTCAAGTCGGGCTTGCGTCTGCGCGCGCAGGTTCGTGTACATGCCGGCGAGTACGACGACGATCCGGTAGCCGGCGTCCACCGCCTTCGCGACCAGCCCGGCATAGTTTGCGGTCTTACCCGACTGGACGTAGCCGATGACGAGGCCCTTGCGTCGATCGCCCGGTTCCTTCGGGTTCGCGCAACGAGAAAGGATGCGAGTAGTTGAGTCGTCGATGCCCTGCACGGCCGACGTGGGAAGTCGCGACTCCAAGAGCTTCCGATATGACGGCCACTCGCCCACGGAGGTCTTCGGGCCGCTATACCAAGTGGTGTATCCGCCGTCCTTCTTGACGAGATTGCCGAACTTGATTGTTTCAACCATGTCGCGCTGACGGTCAAGGTACAGATCGTAGGCCGATCCAAAACCGGGAAACATCCTCTCGACCAGGAGCTTCGCTTCGGCTTCCGCGCCGGATCCGGCACGCCCCGACTGGCTCGCCAGTATCCCTTCCAAGGCCGCGAGCCCCGTCTGGAATTGCGTGTCGGATACGGGCGAATGCGGCATTGGATGTCCTTGGCTCGGATCGCGACGAGTTCTTCGTCGCTCGATGTTGCTTTGCTGTGTGAGAGGGGCGCGCCTTGCGCCGGGCGAGTGCGTCAGGTCCGTCTACGCATCAACCTCTTCTTGGGGCGCGACTGGCATGCCGTCTGCGCTGAGATTGGCTGGGATCGTGGGATAGCTGACGCCCTGAAAGGAGCGAAACAGCGCCCGGAAGATGTGGAACGCACCTTGCGGAGGAACTGCCATTCCGACCTGGCGCCGCACATTCTCCTTCCGGCCGATGAACTCGAAATCGTCGGGGAACGTCTGGATTCGTGCACGCTCGCGGTTGGTGAGCGCGCGCGGCTCTGCCCAGTGGTAGCCGTGGGTCCCTCCGCCACCGGAGCCGGTGATCGTGTAGGACGGACGGTCTGGGTGAAGACGCTTGTAGATCTGACTGAGCGTCGCCCCCTTCACGTTGAGGCGCAGCTCGTCACTCATGCGCTTCGCGTTGAAGGCGTTCTCGCCGGGATCGATCAGCTCGAGTCGTCGCACGACAGTCGAAGACTGCCGAGTGATCTCATGGTTCGGGGCCGTCGCCGGGATGCCGGCGAGTGCTTCGGACGCTGACGTCCACTGGCTGCGATCGGGATGAGTTGGCGCTGGCACCTCGAAGTTGATCGGGACGTCTTCCCGCACACCGACAACGATGATGCGGTGTCGCCGCTGGGGCACGCCGTAGTCCTCGAAACGATAGAGGTGGGGTGTGATTCGGTAGCCCGGGCCGGCATTGCGGATGGCATCGAGGATCAGCTTGAAGTCGTCGCCGCCGTTCGAGCTGCGCAACCCGCTGACGTTCTCCGCAACGAACCATTCCGGCTCGTGGCGCTCCAGGACACGGACTCCATAGGAGAACAGCGGGCCGAACTCGCCCTTGAGGCCGCGGTTCTCGCCGACCAGGCTGTAATCGTTGCAGGGGAAGCCGAACGCGAACCCATCAATGTGCGGCAGCGAGTCGATATCCAGCGAGCGCACGTCCTGACAGATCACGGATTTTGCCGTAGCGCCCTCGATATTCGCGATGTAGGTGGCAACGGTGCTCTCGTCGTAGTCGTTCGCCCAGCCATGCTTGAGCGCCGTTCCCGTCTCGCGTGCGGCGAGGTGGGCGCCCAATGCCATTCCACCGGGCCCCGAGAAGAGCTCTCCAAGCGTGAATCTCAGCGTCACTGCACTACTCTCCTCTAGCCAAGACCCGCTTGTTGCTCGGGCCGTGAGTCAGCCTACTTCGGGGCAACGACGTCGCCCGCAGTCCGCGCGGCATGGGAGTCGATCGGGCCCTCGCGAACCTGCTAACCCCGCACCGCCCTGCTAGCCGACCGGTGCTGCGGACACGGTCCGCAGCCAACCGTCGCTCGTTTCACCATTGAGCTCGACTTCGACGTTCTCTACGACCATCTCGATGCGCATGCCGTCGGTCCAACCTGCCGCCGTGGACTCATCGAGAAGTACGAAGAGATCATCGGCGCCATCGTGCGCCTTGAACATGACGACGTAGTCGCCTGTGGCTCCCGTGTACCAATACTCGGACGCGAAGAGTTCGCCCGTGAAGCGGAACTGATCGCCAACCTCGATTCCTCCCAGGTTGGCGGAGTTGAGCCGGTCGAGTAGTTCGTCCACGGAGGTATCGACGACATTCGCGGCAACTGTCGGTTCGGTGGTGGGCTCCGCGGTCGGTTCGGTGGGCGTCGCCTCAGGTCCCGCGGATTCCTCGGTCGACACGCATTCCCGGTCGACGACGAGACGCGGCGCCGCAACATCGGCGCCAGCGGCTGGCTCCTGCTCGCAGACAACCCAGTTGGAGTCGTCCAGGACCCCGAAGATGCCGCCGCCGACGACCTCGATGTCGTCGCCGAAACCCGCGCGTTCGATGTCACTCTTTGCGACATCGAGCTGCTTGCCGACGACTTCAGGCATGACCGCTGGCTCGCCGGAGCCGCACGCGGCAAGCGCGAGAACAAGAAGCAAGCTGGCCGCTGCCGGCGCAATGCGAAGTGCGTTCATTCGAACCTCTCCCCAGGTCTGGCTGATCCCCAGCTCATCGGCTGGCAACTACCTCACCGTACGGGATTGTCCGGTGGTCGAACTCCCGCTCCCCAACGCACTGTTTGAGTACTGAGGAAAGCCTGAGCCGACACCAATCCCGAAGCCGTCGCGGTCGTGCGGGATACATCCCGAGAGGGCCAGGCCGGACTACGCGTCTCGCAGCGCTCTCCAAGCTGGCCAGAGCGCGCCGTCTCGAGATCCCCAGCACATTCGCGCATCCCCCGCTCGGAGATCCGCAGAATCGATTCGCGTTGCCAGTCGAGCGCGGGGGCGGGGATGACGGCGATCGATTCGGCGCGGAGACGTGCAGTTTCTCGCGATCGCGCAGAGTTGACTCCTGAGTGGTTCAGCGAGCCACCGCGCTGCAGGGAGGTTTGCGCCCCATGGATCGACGTCAAGCCAAACGAGTCACTCCTCGTCCGAGGGGAGGGGCGACGGTGTCGCGGACGGATTCGCGGGCGCGACTAGCTCTCAACGAACCACCCACCTATTGGATGGAGCGGCACGGCGTGCGTTCGAATGCCGGGCTCGGGAAGTCCCTGGCGCGTGCGTACGTAGAGCTCGTCGACGAGATGCGCGAGCTCGACTACTTCCCGAAGGTGCTTCCCAAGGGGTGCGTCGATGACGGAGGAACCTGGCAAGGCTTCCAAGATCACGCCAGCGATGAGATCAGCAAGGCCATCCGTGTGGACGTTCGCTGGCCACTTGACGACAGCGCCCTTTCGATTCCGGACGACGTGCTCTACTCCGTGATGGAGTACCTGCATGACCAGGCCCAACGACCGCGAACCCGTGGTTATCACCCGTTCAATGAATGTGGTTGGCACTACAGCGACTTCAACAAGGAATCAGGAGGGGTCGTCTACCGGTGGCGCGTCAACGAGCTGCTTGAGCGCTACGGGGTCGGGTTGCGGCTCGGTAACAAAGGCGACGATAAGGGGCGGCTGCTCCGACATTCTGATCTCAAGCTCGATGAACTAGCGGAGGAGCTTACCGACGTCTCGGACATCGGTGATGCGGGGAAGCTGGCGTCGGCAATCCGGCTTTATCGAACCCGCACATCGACGGAGCACGATCGACGGGCCGCGGTTGCGCAGTTGGCCGGCATCTTGGAGAAGCGGCGCCTGGAATTCAAGGCTGGTGAGTTCGCGAAGGGCGACGAGACTGCGCTCTTCAACATCTTCAACAACTTCGCGATTCGTCACGACAACGTGCGGCAGCAGGGGGAGTACGGCGAGGAATACCTCGACTGGATCTTCTGGACGACACTTGCCGCGGTGCAATTGCTCGGAGAGCTTGAGCGACGCGGGAAGTAGGCTCAGCGGTGCACATGTGCCACCTCCGGAGGGAGTCAATTAACGACGTCCGACTCGAGTGGGTGGTTCCACGAGGTGCGGCCCGAGAATTCAGTTCCTGACTGTGGTGCCCTATCGTCTCGTTCGTGCGAGTGATTCGAGTTGAGGTCGAGCGGCTGCTCGGCTACCAGTCCCTTCGGATGGACATCGATCCCAAACTGCAGCTGGTCGCTGGTCCCAACAACGCCGGGAAGTCCTCCCTCATTCGCATCCTGGAAACGTACTTCTCGGATCCGACCGGGGACGAGCTAATCGCACTGAAGCCACTCAATGAGTACTACGCCAACCTTGGTTCCCGGACACTGTCCAGCATCCAGGTCTGGTTTGGTGATCTTTCGACTAGCGAGCAGCAGACGTTCTCGCCCATCCTTCGTCAGGATGGACTGATCTGGCTTAGCATCCGCTGCAGCCGCTCCGGCACGTTGAGCTTCAAAGCGTCGCGGAATGCGAACGCCGAGACGTCGCTGCGACTGTACAAGGCGGCTATCGAGGCGTTCAGATTCGTAAAGATCCCTTCGGTGCGAGTGGGTAACGTCGGCGGCAAAGAGGAGCCGGAATCGCTTGAACGCCTCCTCGACACGCTCGAAGCGATCCTGATCAGATCTGGCGCGTCACGCAGTACAGCGCTCCAACAGGAGTTTGCGGCGAAGATCGCCCCGCTCGAGGCCCTGGTTAAGACAGTGCTCGACGACTCAGCCGCGGCGATCGCATCCGAGCTCCCCTTTCGCGAGCAGACGGTGACTATTGATTTGCCAGAGTCGCGACATGCGCTTCGGGGCATGCTCGAGTCCGCCGTCATCAAGAGTCGTGATGCGATCGATGTGCCTATATCCGAACGTGGAACTGGCTTCCAGTCGGCGCTTGTGCTCGGCATCCTCCGCTACGTCGCAAGCCGGGAGGGTAGTCAGCACGGCCACAACCTCATGTTTGCCATCGAGGAGCCGGAAGCATTCCTTCACCCGCAGACGCAACGCGCGATGGCAAAGATTATTCGAGACATTGCTGATGACGCTCAGCTGCTTGTGACAACCCACAGTGCCGTGCTGGTCGACTCCTTCGAGATCGAGCGAATTGCGCGGATACCGCTGCAGACCGATGGAACCGTGCACACGTGGGTGAAGCCAGTTCTGACCCCGACCGACGTCGGGCGGCTGTCTCGATACTGCAACGCAGCGAACAGCGAGTTGGTTTTCGCAAACGCGGTCATCGTGGTGGAAGGCGAGGGCGACTTCAGTCTCGTGGAGAAGCTGCTCGCGCGGCACTGCGGGGCACCCGGCGGTCACTACGGCCTGGGTATCACCGTGATCGAGTCGGGCGGAATCGACACCATGAAGTATCTCGTGCAGCTCGCTCATCTCTTCGGCGTGCGGTCCTACGCTCTCACCGACAAGGACGGCCTGAAGAAGCGAAACGGAAAACGGAAGCTCCTCGATGTGTTGGCCCAGCGAGAGATCAAGCCTGCCGATGAGATTCTCCAGCAGCTGCGTACGGAGGCCGATCAGCCGCACGCGACGTTCCCCGCCGCACTTGAGAGTCAAGCGAGATTCAACGCACTGCTTGCCCCATTCGATGCCTTCACACTGAACTCCGACCTCGAGGGATTGATCCTCGAGACTTACGGGGACGCGGCGCTTGCAGAGAAGCTCGGACCAGAGGGGGCGAACCTCCTGGGTGATCCAGAGGTGGAGACGTTCACTACTCCGCCCGATGGCTACACGAAGTTCAGTGCTTGGCTTGGGTCGAAGGGATGGAATTGCGACGGGAAGGCAACCAACAAGCTTGTACCCCACTTGCCGGCGCTGCTCATCGAAGATTGGCTGCGTGTAAACGGTGAACCCAATTCGGCTCTCAAACCCGTAGACGATTGGCTTAAGCAGATCGTCGACACTCACCAACAGACCCCTCTATAGCGCGCGCCCTAGGCGGCTTCGCCGCTCAGTGCATGGCCGGATGGTCCGCGCCACCGGGTTCGGGGCCCCCTTCGTCTGCGTCGCTCGCGACGGCGTCGCGCGGAAAATATCCAGCGTCGCGACGGGGAACCATCAGCGGCGATTCGCCGCAAGCTCGCCGCGCGGCTCGTGTGCTGCGCATCCGCAACGGGATGAAGGACTACGCGTCACCAGATCCGGCCAGCGGACCGGGCGTTTGAGACCCCCGACAATCTGGGCAGCCGGAGATCTGGCGGAGGCGGAACCTGAGGACACCGTAGCGTCCGCGATGACTTCAAGGCGCCGACTCTCGCGTGTCGGCGGCATCGCGAGACCAGAACGGCACCGCGCGCTAACCATTCGTTCCGATGAGAGCTGGACTGAATCGTCCTCGATAGTCCACACCGAGCCTTCGTCGTCGAGGTCCCTGAAGCAGGGCCGAGGCCCGCCCACTCCTGCTCGCGACGCGAACCAATGCGCCGACTCGCAAGCCTCACACCGTCGAGGCGCTCGATGGCGGGTGCACCAGCGAACGAGGCACTCTCGGCCGGATGCAGTTAGCTCAACGCCTTTGCGGTGGTTCGTAGCACCGATACCGTGAAGGGCGCGATGCTGGGGCGCCGAGCGTACTTGATCGTGACGGGCGCTCCCAAGACAGGAAGTCAGCGATGACCGCCAACACCACCCGCGACGCCGACGGGCGCCTCGTCCTCGCCGGCTGGGTGAAGACCCTCGCGCCCGACGAGATCTTCGTGTTCGGCTCGAACTCAGGCGGTCGCCACGGCGGCGGCGCCGCGCGCATCGCGCACGACAAGTTCGGCGCCGTGTGGGGGCAGGGGCACGGCCTGCAGGGGCAGTCGTACGCCGTCGACACGATGACGGATGCCGCCAACATGGCGTCCGAGATCGGCACGTTCCTGCGGTTCGCGGACGCGCATCCCGAGCTGACGTTTCTCGTCACCGAGCTCGGCTGCGGCATCGGGCCGTACCAGCCGTCGGATGTCGCTCCGCTGCTCGCGGGCGCCGGGGCGAACGTCGCCCTGCCGCCGTCGTTCGCGGCGGAGCTGCGGAAGGCGGGGGTTCCGGTGCCGGGAGCGTCGGGGGCGGATGCTGCGGCATCCGTGTCGTCGGCGCCGGGTTCGGGCGGGCCGGCGGGTGCGGCATCCGCTCGTCCTGATGGGCTCGTCGGGGCGAAGCACCACGGGAGGCAGGCGCCGGCGCGGCTGAGCGCGCAGCAGCTCGACCGCGCGGCGGGCGCGATGGTCGGGATGGCGATCGGGGATGCGCTCGGGTCGCAGTACGAGTTCGGGCCCGCGCACGGCGACGACTTCGTGCCCGAGTTCGGGGTCGGGGTGTTCGGGCACGGGGTCGGCGAATGGACCGACGACACGTCCATGGCGATGCCGATCCTGCAGGCGCTCGCGCGGGGCGAGTCGCTGCGCGACCCCGCGGTGCTCGGGTGGATCGCGGGGGAGTGGGACACCTGGTCGCGCACCGCGAAGGACGTCGGCGCGCAGACGCGCCAGGTGCTGCGGTCGATGGGTGGCGTGCACACCGAGGATGTGGCGCGGGCGGCATCCGAGGCTCATCACTCGCGCTCGGGGCGCAGCGGGGGCAATGGCTCGCTCATGCGCACAGGGCCCGTCGCGCTCGGGTACCTCGCCGACGGGCGCGAGCGGCGGCTCGCCGAGGCGGCGGGACGCATCGCGCAGCTGACGCACTGGGAGCAGGACAACGTGGACGCGACGGTGATCTGGTCGCTGATGATCCGGCACGCGGTGCTGACAGGGGAGCTCGAGCTGGACGGGTTCACCGAGCTGTTCGGGGAGGGGTCGCCGCGGCAGGTGCGGTGGGCGGCGCTGGTCGATGAGGCGTGCGGGCGGCATCCGCGTGACTTCCAGGCCGACAACGGGTGGGTCGTGAAGGCGTTCCAGGCGGCGCTCGCCGCGGTGTTCGGAGCGCGCGACTTCACGGATGCCGTGTACCGCGCGATCCGGGGCGGCGGCGACACCGACACGGTCGCGGCCATCGCCGGGGCGCTCGCGGGGGCACGGTTCGGGGTGTCGGGGATTCCGGAGGAGTGGCAGGAGCAGGTTCATGGGTGGCCGGGGCTGCGGGGAGCGGATCTGGTGGAGCTCGCCGAGCAGGCGGCGCAGCACGGGGCGGAGGATGAGCTTTGACCAAAGGAGATCCTCTACATCGACCGTTCGAGGACTGGGGCGCGGTCACGGAGTACTTGCTCGCGCGGGCCGACTGATCTGAGATGCCCGCGGCCGAGCGCCGTGCCGCGGCATCCGCTCGCTACCCCGGATCCCCGGACGGCGTCACCGCTCGATACAGCGTGGCCGCCTCGGTGCGATTGGCGGCGCCGGTCTTCGCGAGGATCGCGGAGACGTGCACCGACACCGTCTTCGGGCTGATGAACAGCTCCCCGCCGATCTGGGTATTCGTGAGCCCGTCGGCGATCAGCGACAGCACCTGCTGCTCGCGCGCGGTCAATGCCGCGACGCCGGTGCCCGTCACGCCTGCCCCGTCGTCCGCCGTGTCGGCGTCGAGCCCCGCGCGGCGCGCGAGCTCGCCCGCCCATCGGCCGATGCGCGCGACGCCGTGCTCGGGGGCCTCCGCGACGATGCGGGCGAGGATCTCTCCGGCCTCGCGCCTGTCGCCCGCCTGCAGCAGCGCCGCGGCCAGGCTCAGGCGTGCGAGGTGGCGCTGCCGCACGGCCATGACCCCGTCGGCGATCATCGCCTCGGTCTCGCGCCACCGGGCCACGCGATCGGCGGCGGGGGCGCCCTGGGCATCGGCATGCACCGCGCGGATGAACGCGGTGGCGGCCGGGAAGACGCCGCGAGGGGGCCACGCGTCGACGATGGCGTCGATCTCAGCCCATAGCGCGGCGGTATCGACCTGCTCGGCGGCGGCCGGGCCCGTACCGTCCACGCGGAACGTGCCCGCGTCGATCGCCCGCGCGAGCAAGGAGAGCGCGACCGCGCCGTAACGTCGCGTCACGACCGGCCACGCTCCGGTCATCTCGTGGCGGGCCTTCGCGACACGCGCCGCTCGGTCGGGGTCGGCGAAGGCGTCGCCGAGCCCCGCCGCTGCGGCGAGGACGGCATCCGTCGACGCATCGCTCCAGGTGAGGAACAGGGTGCCACCCTCGCCCCGCCCTTGATACCACGCATCGAGCGACGGCTTCTCGGACGCGAGCAGCTCGTCGCGCAGCTGCGGCTCGTCGTTCCAGGTGTAGAAGGTGCCGAGCAGCTTCAGCGTGAGCGGGCGGCTTCCGGGAGCCATCAGACGCGTCGCGCGCCGGGCCAGCGGCAGCCCCTCGCCGGGCCGGCCGGCGCAGAACTCGGCGAAGGCGACGAGCCCGGCGACGATCGCCCCGTTGCCGCCCTCGAGCCCGGCGGCCGTCGCCTCGTTCAGGTAGCGCCTGCCCACCTCGGACGCGGCGTCGTATCGGCCCAGGTGCGTGACCACCTCGGTGTGCCACGCGCCGACCCACGTGTGCACGCCCGCATCGGGGGCGAGCGCATCCGCTCGCTCGAGCGGTTCGAGAGCAGCCGCCTCGTCTTCGTCGACATGGGCGAGGCGGGCCCCCTCGGAGACGAGCGCGACGACGAGCTCGGTGGCGTCATCGAGCTCTTCGGCCAGCGCGATCGACCGCCGCAGACCATCGGCGATCGCCGCCGGGTCGCGCGTGGGCGGAGCGCTCTGCACCCCGCCGAGCGCCAGGTTGGTGAGGATCCGCGTGCGCAGCGCCTTCGCCGCCGGTTCTTCGATCCCCTCGAGCAGCGTGGCCGCCTCGTGGAGCGCGCTGTCCTCTGCCCGCCCGGTGATATTCGACTGGAGCACACATTTCTGCTGCAGCAGCGCGGCGTGCACGATCGGCTCGTCGGCTACCTCGGCGAGTCCTTCCTCGGCGGCGCGCAGCGCGCGTGAGTCCTCTCCGACGACGACCCAGGCGCGCGCCGCGTCGCGGTGCAGGGCGGCGAGCGACCCGCCCGTCCGAGTCGCGGCATCCGGAACCTCTGCCCACAGCTCGGTGAGGCGCTCGAGGATGCGCGCGGTCGTCGCCGGAGCGATCGTGGCGCGCGACAGCTCGAGAGCGGTTATCGATGCATCGAACGCGCGGGGGATGTCGCGCGCGACCAGCCAGTGCTCGGAGGCGGCCGCGATCGCATCGGGGTCGTCGGCGCGCCCCGTGAGGATCTCGGCGTAGCGGCGGTGCACGCGAACGCGTTCGCTGGGCAGCAGCTCGTCGTTCACGGCCTCGCGGGTGAGGGCATGGCGGAAGGCGTAGCCGTCGTCGTCGGTCTGCACGATGTGCGCGTCGATCGCCTCGCGCAACGCGTGATCGAGAGCCCCGGTCGCGGCGACGGCGGTGAGCGCCTCGTCATCGACGCGCATGCCGCCCGCGGCCATCGTGCGGACTACGAGCTGCGTGTCGCCGCTGAGCCTCAGGTAGCGGGCGAGCACGAGCTCGCGCAGCGTGGCGGGGAGCGGGGCGTCGCCGAGATCGAGCAGCTCTTCGACGAGGAAGGGGATGCCGCCGCTGCGCTCGACGACGACGGCGCGCAGAGCGTCGCTCAGGGCGCCTCCCTGGGCGAGGAGCGCGATCTGATCGTGGATCTGCTCAGGGGTCAGCGGCAGCAGATCGACGTGCGTCATCTCGCGGGTGCGGTCGAGCTCTGCGAGCACCGGGCGGAGCGGGTGGAACCGGTCGACGTCGTCGGAGCGGTAGGTGGCGACGATCGTGAGGTGGTGCCCGCGCAGTGTGCCGGCGAGGCTCTTCAGCAGCGTGAGCGTCGACGCGTCGGCCCACTGCAGATCTTCGATCACGATCACGACATGTCGGGTGGCCGACAGGCTCTCGAGCGCCACCTCGAGCGCGTCGGCGAAGCCGACCTCGGCCGCGGCGGCGTCGCCGGTGTCCGGTCGCAGCGCGGGGACGGCCGCGGAAAGCGTCGCCGCGGCAGCCGGCGACCCGGCGGCCTCGCGCAGCGCCGCGATGCCGACCGCCGAGGCGAGGTCGCGCAGCACGCGGCGGACGGGGCCGAACGGTGCGCCGATGGTTCCGGCGTCCACGCACTGCCCGATCGCGGTGACCACGGGCGGACCGCCGGCATCGGACGTCGCGATGCGGTCGAGGAACGTCTGCACCAGACGCGTCTTGCCGATGCCCGCTTCGCCCCGCAGCAGCACCGCCCGCGTGTGGCCGCGCTGCCCGTCCGCGTAGGCGGCGAGGAGCGTGCCGAGCTCGGGCTCGCGCCCTACCATCCGCGGTGCCGCCGGTGCCGACATGCCCCTATGGTGCCAGGGTGGGGCGCATCAGGTCGCCTTTCATCGCCGCCGAGCTCGACGCAGCTCTCTCGACCCTGACGCGCGATCGCGTGCGATCGTTCCGATCGCACATCCTCGCACTTGCGCGCCGCCAATTGCCGCGTGTCCGAGGGGTGCCGTAGTCTCGCGATCGTGTCACTCATGAACGAGCTCGCGCGCATGTCTCTTCGCGCCGGCGATCCAAGGGAGCAACGCTCGGCGACCTGCTGAGTGTTGCGGTCGACGCCGTCGGCCGTCCTTGTTCTGTTCACTGTCCGTGCGCGCTCGCGCACGGCTGAAGCGAGAGACGACACGACATGCACGATTCCCTGTGGAGCGACCAGCGCTTCCGCGAGTTCCTCACCCTCCTGCGCGGCGGGGTGTTCGCGCCGCCCATCGAAGACGCCGAGCGCGACGAGTTCCTGCGGCAGGCCCGCATCCGTCTCGTTCCGGGCGTGCAGCGCCGGGTGCTCGCCGATGTCGGAGCATCCGTCGATCCGGACGGCGTCGCCCTCGTGGCCTTCGAAGTACTGGAGGACACCGGGTGGGAAGAACGCAGCCGCCGCACCTGGCTGCTCGCGAGCTCGGACCCCTGGGCCTATCTGACCGACCTCGTCGCACGGGAACTGACCCGGGCCTACGGCGAATCGGTGCGTCGCGTCGGCGACGACGACGACCTCGCCGGCATCGCGAACGCCAGCTCCCGCCCTGCGCTCGAGAGCGGGGAGCGCGGGGTGGAGTAGCGCGGCTCGGCGAGTCCGCTCCGGCACGGATGCTGTTCCGCCGGAGCGGACTGCTCGGGTCATCCACAGCCGCCCGGGTGGGCGGCATCTGCCTGCCATGCTTTCCTCATGGCCCAGCCCAATGACCTCCTCGCGGTCCTCATCGATGCCGACAACGTGTCCCAGACGCGGATCGGCGCAGTGCTCGATGAGATTGCCAAGTACGGCACCGCGTCGGTGAAGCGCGTGTACGGTGACTGGTCCAAAGAGCGGTTGCACGGCTGGCTCGGTGCTGCTCGCGATCACGTGATCCAGCCGGTTCAGCAGCTCGAGAATGTCTCGGGCAAGAATGCGTCGGACATCGCTCTCATCATCGACGCAATGGATCTGCTGCACACCGGCCGGTTCAGCGGCTTCTGCATCGTGTCATCCGACAGCGACTTCACGCGGCTCGCGTCGCGCATTCGCGAGGAGGGCGTCACGGTCTACGGCTTCGGGGCGCGGACGACCGCCGAGGCGTTCCGCAATGCCTGCGACCAGTTCACGTATCTCGATCTGCTCGAGTCAGCGCGGCAAGACGTCGCACCGACCGACGCCGCGCCGAAGCGGATGCCGGGACCGAAGATGCGCGGTGACACCACGCTCGTGACCCTCTTGCGCACCAACGTCAGTGGCGCGTCGAGCGATGACGGCTGGGCCAACCTCGCCGTCGTCGGCTCGCTCATGCGCAAGCAGCAGCCCGATTTCGACTCGCGCAACTGGGGCTACGCGAAGCTGTCGGACCTTGTCCGCGAGATCGGACTCTTCACCATCGAGACGAACCAAGGCGGTGGCGGCGTGCGGGTGAGGGACAAGAGGAAGGCATAGGGCCCCGCGGACACCGGGCCAAGACGCACGACAATGTGCACGACGCGTGGGATCCGGGAGCACTGGGCGGCCGGCTGCATGTCCTGAGTATTGGCGCCGCCCGTCGGTGATATCGACGCGATATCATCGGCCCATGGCCGAGAGCGTCGCAGGATCTCTGCGTGAGCGCCGGCGGGTCGCCGGCATGTCGCAGCGTGATCTCGCGCGTGCGTCGGGTGTCGCGCAGCCGAACATCGCCGCGTACGAGTCGGGGCGCCGCGCCCCGTCGGTGCAGACGCTCGCCAAGCTCGACGCAGGTCTCTCGACCCTGACGCTCGAACGCGTGCGATCGTTCCGGTCGCAGATCCTCGAGGCGGCGGCGCGGCATCGCCTCGCCGATGTTCGAGTCTTCGGGTCCGTGGCGCGCGGCGAGGCGACCGCGGGGTCCGACCTCGATCTGCTGGTGCATCCGGGAATCGACGCCTCACTGTTCGATCTCGCCGCGTTCATGGTCGATGTGGAGGCAATCCTGGGCGTCTCGGTCGACGTGGTGTCCGATGCCAGTGACGGTCGCGTCGCCGACCTCGGCCGCGCGGAGGCAATCGCCCTGTGATGGACGAGGCTGATCGCGTCGCCGTGGTCCTCGACGACATCGCGCGATTCGCGGTCACCGCTGCGCGCGTGGTCGGCCGTGGCCCCGAGCCGTTCTTCGACCCGGATGACGACGACCAGCGTCGCATCGCGAAGTCCGTGCTGATCGACCTGTCGACGGCAGCCGACCGTCTTCCGGAGTCGTTTCGCCAACAGCATCCGGACATCAACTGGAGCGGCATCCGTGCCGTTCGCAATTTCATCGCGCATGACTACGCCGGGACCGACATCCAGATCCTCTGGCGGGCGATCGCGGTCGAGTTCCCGCGCATCGTCGCGCAGCTTGAGTCCGCATCGCCCATGCCGGAGGAGTGAGGCCGCTCGATCGACTCCGGGTCGCGGGTGCTCCTCCACATGCGTGGGTGCGGCGGAGTTGTGCACATGAACTGGGGTCCTCGGTTGCCGGCGAGGTGAGCCGGTCCATGTTCGTCCACATGCATCGACCGTTGACACAGACAAGTTAACTTGCGACGATGGGGCTGGCGATCGCAGACACGGCCCTGCGGCATGGGGTCGCCAGAGCAGACGCGCTGCACGCCGTGCGCAACCACATCCGAACCTTCGACCTGGATGAGGGCTTCATGATGCACATCGGACCATCGCATGACGGGACCTTGCTCGAGGTCGGTGTGGTGACGCGGCAGGGCAGGTCGATCGTGATCCACGCGATGCCGGCGCGCGATAAGTTCACCGAGAGGAGGCGGCCGTGACCCCGCGGAGTGTCGAGGAGATCATGGCGAACGCCGACGACCTTGCGCGTCGATTCGAACAGTACGAACCGCGCCCCGAAGACGAGGTGGACCCCGTCGCCGTACGCGAGTTGATGGATGCCGTCACTGCGCGTTCCGCTGCTGAGGCGAGGCTGACGGCAGCGGTGATCGCGGCGCGTGCGGCGGGCCTGTCGTGGGGGACCACCGGCGCGTTCGTCGGCACCACCGGCGAAGCCGCCCGCCAACGCTATTCGCGCCTCGCGCGTGCGGCGGCGACGGCGTCCGACTGAGCCTCGACGCGTGGTCCGTCCGTGGGCGGAGTCGGCTGCGCGTTGACGCGGACGGCTTCCGTCGAGCGGGCGCTGTGATCGCCGCCCGCTCGCCCTCGGCCCAGCTGTGCGTCTCCTGTCAGCTCACCGCCACGCCTTCTGTGGTCAGACCATAGCGGATACGATGGGAAGCGTCGTTCGTCGCCCCCGATGGCGAGCGGCCATGAGGGAGCGCGCGTGGCATCGTCCGCGCGCCGACTCCCGTTCGGCTGGGCTGCGCCCACCTCGTTCGCGTCTGCATCGCCCCCCTCGGTGCGCGCGGCCGTGCTGTGCCCTGCAGCGGCCGGATCGGATGCCACTGGGGATGCATCCGCGCCGCCGCTGCCGGGACGCCCGCGCGTGCGCGGGTGCAACATGCGCAGCAGAGGCGCGGTCCGGCCGTCCCTGCGCGTTGCGTCGCCCGATGTCGAGTCGACGAGCCTGAGACGGATGTCGCGACGACCGCCCCGGTCACCATTGCCCATGGTGCTGCGCAGCACTCGCGCCGCTCACCAGGGCGCCGGCCGCTCCACATCCCTCTCGGCGTCATCCGGCATGTGCGCGATCTGCCCGCCGCCCGCACGGATGCAGAGCCAGCGAAGCTGCCCAGGACTGTCCGGCATCGCCCGCCAGGTGCGCCAGACGCCCTGGCCGACGCGCACGACCGAGCCCGCCCGGACGTCCACGACCTCGTCGTCGAGCCCCATCTGCCCGGTGCCGGCGATGAACACGTACAGCTCCTCGATCTGCGCGTGCGTGTGCCAGTATCCGGCCTCTTCGCCAGGCTCGTAGGCGTTCGCGGTCATGCCGATGTACTGCGTGTCGATGTCGTGGTCGACCACGCGCCGGCCATCGCGCGAGCGGTCGGGGGTGAAGCCGCCGAAGTAGTCGTACCACTGGTCAGGGGCGCCGAGTTCGAGAAGGTCGTAGTCGCTCACGCGGGACAGACTACGGCGTGGCGGGGGCGCGGCGTGTCCGTCGAACCTGGTGCGTCCGTCGAAGCCTCCGCGACCCACGCCCGATCCTCCCCAGACCCGAGTGCGCGGCGAGTTCCCACCGGATGGCGGATGCCGAGGAGCAGCCGACTCGGGCGGCGTCATGCTCGCTGCATGAGTGAACGATGCACGGCCTGTCCCGTGTGGAATCAGCCGGGACGCGACGGGCGCGGCGCGACCGACGACCGTGCTCCGAGCCCGGCTGTATCACCGGTGATACCATCGGTCCATGGACCGACGACGGACGGTGACGGTGCGCGATCTGCGCAACCACGGCGGCGCCGTCTTGGATGACGTCGCGCGGGGATCGGCTGTGGTCGTCACACGCGACGGAGCGCCCGTGGCCGAACTGCGGCCCCTGGCGAAGAAGGGGCTCTCGGCGGCAGAGCTCGTGGCGCGCCGTCGGAACCTGCCCGCCATCGATCCGGACGTACTGCGTGCGGACGTCGAAGCCGCCGTGGACACGTCGCTGTGACGGACCAGCGCGGGCTCATCGACACGAATGTGGTCGTGCTGCTGGGGCGGCTCGACCCCGCAGTCCTGCCCGACGAGCCGCTCGTGAGCGTGGTGACGATCGCGGAACTCTCCGTCGGACCGCTCGTCACGGACGATCCGGCCGAGCGCGCGGCACGCCAACTTCATCTGCAGCAGGCGGAGGCCGACTTCGATCCGCTGCCGTTCGGCGCGGCATCCGCTCGGGCCTTCGGGCGCGTCGCGGCAGACCTCCGCAGGTCGGGTAGGAAGACGCGCACGCGGGCATTCGACGCACTCATCGCCGCGACGGCGCTCGCCGAGGGTGTGCCGCTCTACACCTGCAATCCCGCGGATTTCGAGGGGATCGGCGGGTTGTCGTTGCGGGCTGTAGCGGTGCCGGACGCCTGACACGAACGTCTCGTCCGCCCCAGGATGCTGCGGACCCGGTCGCCGCGCGTCGATCAGGAGCCGCAGGTCGCGTCCACCTGGATGCTGTGGCTGACGCCGTCGAGGTCGCTGAACGTGCCGTCGACGGTCACCGTCGTGTCGGTGATCGTCACGCCCTCGGTGCCGGTCGCCAAGATGTCGACGGTGGCGTTCTCGGTGTCGTAGACGGTGATCTCGTACACGACCCCATCGCCCGACAGGCGGTCCTGGCCACTGTCATCGCGCACGTCGACCAGCGCCTGGATCTTGTCGCCGTCGACGGTCGTGAACGACGTGGAGCTGAACGAGTACACGTCGCTCTGAGTGTTCTCGTAGCCGGTCACGCACAGGTAGCTCGGGTACTCCCAGGTCTGTCCGTCGACCGTGAAGGTCGCCGAGCCGGCGCCGCCTGACGAGGCTCCGGAGTCATCTGTGTCGCTGTCGGCGCTCGAGTCGTCGGTGCTCGAATCGGACGACGAAGACGAGGTGTCATCCGTGGGGCTGGATGAACCGGTCGACGAACACGCCCCCAGCGCGAGGGTCGAAGCGGCGAGCAGGACGATTGCGAGGTTGCGGAGTCTGAGCATGCGAGCGCTCCTCTCGTTGCGCCCCACCATGCCGCGCACACGCGCGAGATTCAAGGGTGGTGCCGCGCCGGTGCGCTGTGCGATGTCGGAGGGCTCTCATAGTCTGCGAGCAATCCGTTCACGTGCCCACGACCTCGGAGATGAGATGCGAATTCTCGTTGTCGCCGTGCGCACGAAACACACCGACCCAGCCCACCCCGTCGCCGAGCTCTTCGACCTTCCGATCGCGGAATCAGACCTCGCCGACGCCGTCCGCGCGGCGTGCGTCGATCGCGGGTGGCATGACGAATGGGCCGACGATGTCGCCGAGGCGCATCTCGGCGCCCGAGTGCGCGGTGCGGGGCGGGTGTAGCGATGAAATTGACTAGATCTGACCAGACCACGGAGGCACAATGGTGTCATGGAACCCGCCCCTGAGAGCTACAACATCTACGACGCCAAAACGCGGCTGTCGCAGCTCGTGGCACGGGCGGAAAGTGGCGAGTGCGTGACCATCAATCGGAACGGTCGTCCGGTGGCCCAGCTCGTGCCATTCGTACCCGAACGTCCCGACCGTACGCCTGGTGTGTGGGCGGGGAAGATTCGCATCGCGGACGACTTCGACTCGTTCACCGCGTCCGATGAAGAGGACTGGTACGGCGCGTGAGAATTCTTCTCGACACGCACCTCGTCCTCTGGTGGCTCGCTGACGCGCCAGAGCTGTCTCCTCGTCACCGCGCGCTGATCGAGGACGGCAGCAATGAGGTCCTCGTGTCCTCGGTCTCTGTCGCCGAGATCGCGATCAAGGCGTCGCTCGGCAAGCTCGATGCGCCCGCCGGCTTGGTCGACGCGCTGCGCACCTCGGGGTTCGGCGAGCTTGACTTCATCGCGGCGCACGCCGAAGTTCTTCGGGGGCTCCCATGGCACCACCGCGACCCATTCGACCGGATGCTGGTCGCGCAGGCGCTTGTCGAGGGGCTGCTCCTCCTCACGGTGGATTCGCGCGTACGCGCCTACTTCGTCGAGTGAGGACGGCAGCGACAACCGATCGACTCGCGAACGCGGCACACCGCGTCATCCTCACGCACAGTCACCGCCAGCCGCTAGCGTGAGCATCAATAGCACCCGATAGGAGCACCCATGGCCACGTCCCCCCGCCCCGGTGGCGTCACCCTCGTCTCGATCCTCGCGTGGATCTCGGGTCTGCTGCAGGTCGTCACCGGCATCCTGCTGCTCATCACGGGCGAAGAGGGCCAGGTGCTCGCGATCACCGGGTGGATCCTGGGCATCCTCGGACTCATCACGATCATCGTCGGCGCCGGGCTGTGGTCGGGCAACCGCGCCGCGCGCATCGTCGCGACGATCGTGTTCGCCCTCAACCTCATCAACGCCGTCGTCGGCGCGTTCACCGCGTCGGGCACGAGCGTGTGGTCGTTCTGGGTGAACGCGCTGCTGGCCCTGATCGGCCTGATCCTGCTGTGGACGAAGGCGGCGACGGACTTCTTCCGCAGCTGAGAGCGGGCGGGTCCAGCCCGCCTCAGCCCGATTCCGCGACGTCTGCGGCGAACAGCGCCGCGGCTCCCGCTCGGTTCGCGGCACCCGTCTTGGCGAGGATCGCCGACACGTGCACCGACACGGTCTTGGGGCTGATGAACAGACGCTCGCCGATCTGCGTGTTGGTGAGTCCCTCGGCGAGCAGTTCGAGCACCTGCCGCTCCCGCGACGTCAAGGCCGCGAGGGCGGCGGTCGGAGCGGATGCCGTGGGGCGCGCGAGCCCCGCTCGCTTCGCCAGGTCATCCGCCCAGCGGGCGATGCTCGCCAGCCCCTGGCCGGGTGCCTCTGCGGCGATGGTGTCGAGCACGGTGGCCGCCGCGTCCCGGTCACCGGCCTCGACCTGAGCCGCGGCCAGGCTCAGTCGGGCCAGCTGTCGATGGCGGACCGGCATGACGCCATGCTCAATCGCATCCAGCACCGTCCGCCAGTTCACGATGCGCTCTGGCAGAGCAGCGCCGTCGGCGTCGGCCAGCGTCGCTGCGATGAATGCCGTGATCGTCGCACCGACGCCCGTGTCGGGCCACTGTGCCACGCGGGAGGCGATCCGCTCTCGCAGGGTGCCGGTGTCGAGCGCGGGCTCGGCACCGGCCGGCCGCGCCGCGACAGCGCGGATCATGAGCGCCCCGGCGACGGCTCCGTAGCGCTGCGCCGAGAGCGACCGCTTGACCACGACCTGCTCGAGGGCGCCGACTCTGCCCGGCCACTGGTCACCCGCCATCTTCGGTGAGCCGCCGACAGCGGCCTCGAGGATGGCATCGACCGATTCGCCGTCCCACCAGTCCTCCCGTGGCACGTGATCGTCGGCCCGCGCATCGCGGCCCGCCTCTTCCTCGCGTACGAGCGCGTCACGTTCGCCGGGCTGGTCGTTCCACGAATAGTGGGTGCCGATCATGCGCACCATCTCGGCGTGGGCGTCGCCCGGCAGCAGTCGCCTCGCGCGCTGTGCATGGCGGAGCGCCTCGGCGGACCGCCCCAGCGAGAAGAGCGCGTGCGCAGCAGAGCCGGCCGCGACGCCGGCGTTGAAGCGTCCCAGGCCGACCCGCTCGGCTTCGTCAGCCATCCCGTCGGCGACCTGTGCGGCGTCGGCGAAGCGCCCGACGCGCGAGAGCCCCTCCAGGTAGGCACGGCCGACATAGGCGCGCACGGCGGGGTTGAGCTGCAGCGACCAGGCGCGCTCGAGGGGTGCGAGTGCGCCGGCATCGTCCCTGGTGGTGTCGATGATGCGCCAGGACTCGATGACGAGGGCGACGGCGAGCGCGGCGTCGTCGCCGGCCTCCTCGGCGAGCGTGATCGCGCGGTCGAGGTGGGCGGCTGCAGCCGGCCCCTCTTCGTCCGGCTCCAGGGCCAGGTTGGTGAGGATCCTCGAGTGCAGCACCCGCGCGGGGGCCGTGTCGATTCCGTCGAGCAGTCTGCGCGCCTCGTGAAGCAGCTCGGGATCGGCGCGACCCTGTGCGTTGGACTGGTGGACGAACTTCTGCCTCAGCAAGGCCGCGCGTACGAGCGGCTCATCATCTGCGACGGTCAGGCCCGCCTCGGTGGCGCGCAGCGCGTGTGACGTGTCGTGCAGGTCCTGCCATCCCGATGCCGCATCGAGGTGAAGCTGCGCGAGCGTCATGCCGCTGCGATCCGCCGCATCGGGCACGTTCGGCCACAGGTCGGTCAGTCGCTCGGTGAGCTTGACCGAGGTGGCCGGTGCGAACGTCGCACGGGACTGCGCGAGGGCCCGCACGGTGGCGTCGAACGCGCGCGGCAGGTCGCGCGCCGCGAGCCAGTGCTCGGCGACCGCCGATACGCCCTCGGGCGATCCCGCGTTGTGGTTCTCGAGGTGCTCGGCGTAGCGGCGGTGGAGGAGCGCCCGCTCCCGGGGGAGCATCTCGTCGTGTACGGCCTCCTGGGTCAGTGCATGTCGGAATGCGTACCCCGCGCCGTCGGCGACGATCGCCCGCGCATCGATCGCCGCGCGCAGAGCGGCATCCAGCTCGTCGGCGTCGACTCCTGCCGCGGCGGCGAGCGCATCGTGATCGGTGCGGACGCCGCCCGCCGCCATCGCGCGCAGGACCTGCCGGGCGGTGTCGTCCAGGTGCGAATAGCGCGCAAGCAGGAGTTCGCGAAGGGTGTCGGGAAGCTCGGCGTCACCGAGATCCACCAGTTCCTCGACGAAGAACGGCACGCCCCCCGTGCGCTCGGTGAGCGACTCAGCGTCGCTGAGGACGATGGGGTCTCCGGACAGCTGCGCGACCTGCTCGGAGACCTCGGCCGGCGTCAGCGGCGCGAGCTCGAGGTGGACGACGGCGCGGGTGCGATCGAGCTCGGCGATCACCGGACGCAGCGGATGCGCGCGGTCGATGTCATCCGTCCGATAGGTGAGCACCATGGTGAGGTGCCGCCCGCGGAGTGCGCTGACGAGAGTGTTGATGAGCGCCAGCGTCGCGGCATCCGCCCACTGCAGGTCCTCGATCACGATGACGACGTGATGCGTCTCGGTGAGGCGTTCGAGCAGGATCTCGATCGTCTCGCCGAACCCGCTCGCTGCCTCGTCCGGCGGGGAGGACTCGTCGACGAGGCCGGGAATGAACGCGCCGAGCGTCGCCACGGCGGCCGGCGATCCCGCTGCGTCGCGCAGAGCCTCCGACCCGACGGCCGCGTGCAGGTCGCGCAGCACGCGGCGGATGGGGCCGAACGGCGCTCCGATGGGGCCGAGGTCGACGCACTGCCCGATCGCGACGATCTGCGGCAGGTCGTCGTCGCGCCGTCGTGCCGCCTCGGCCAGGAAGGCCTCGACGAGCCGGGTCTTGCCGATGCCGGCCTCGCCGCGGATGAGCGCCGACCGCGGCACGCCGCGCCGACCGGCGTCGAACGCGTCGAGCAGCGTGGCGAGCTCGGTCGCTCGCCCGACCATGCGTGGTGACGACGCGAGAACGGTCATGCCCCCATGGTGGCAGGCGGCGACACCGGGCGACGGGGTTTTCGCCGCCGGCGGATCCGTGGCGCGTTCGGGCGCCGCGGGGGAGCGCTACGCGGCGACCTCGGCCTCTTCGGCCTCGGCCTCGAACTCGTCCGCCTCGTCGGCATCCGCATCCGCCTCGTCGGCGGGCGCGTGCTCCGCGAGCGCCGCGGCGATCCGCACGATCGCGTCGCGGATGAGCGGACGCGGCATGGCGAACACGAAGCGCGTGTGGCCGCAGGCGGCCTCGCCGCACGCGGCGCCGTCGGTCATCGAGACGCCGGCCTTCTCGCGGAACCACTCGCCGAGGTCGCCCTCGAGTCCGTACTCACGGAAGTCGATGAGCGTGATGTACGTGCCCTCGGGCATGATCATGCGTGCCTTCGGCAGGTGCTCGGCGACGAGCTCGGCCAGCGCCTTACGGTTGCCGTCGAGATACTCGACGACCTCGTCGAGCCACGCGCGCCCGCCGGTGTAGGCGGCAGCCGCGGCGATCGCGCCGACGGTCGCGGTGCCGTGCTGGGCGCGCATCTCGATGGTCTTCCAGGTCTCGGCATCCGCCTCGTTGGAGAGGATGACCTGCGCGCACTTGTAGCCGGCGAGGTTCCAGGCCTTCGACGCCGACGTCGCGGTGAGCGTGTGGGCCGCCGTCGCGTCCGACAGCGACGCATACGGCACGTGCTGCGCGGGCGCGTAGACGAGCGGCGCGTGGATCTCGTCCGAGAACACGCGGCCGTCGTGCTCGTCGACGACCTCGGCCACGGCGAGCAGCTCGTCGACCGTGAACACGGTGCCGAGCGGGTTGTGCGGGTTGCACAGAACCAGCATCCCGGCGCCGTCGTCGAACGCGTCGCCGATCGCGTCGAGGTCCATCGTCATGCGGCCGTCGACCTCGATGCTCGGCACCTCGATCACCTCGCGGCCCATCATCTTCGGGACCGTCAGGAACGGCATGTACGCGGGCGTCGGCACGATGATCGCCGACCCGGGCTCGGTGAACGACTCGATCGCGACCTGGTACGCCGTGACCACGTCGGGCACGTTGCGCACAGCATCCGCCGGCACGTCCCAGCCGTAGTTGTCGGTGTACCAACCGGCGGTCGCGGCGGCCATGTCGGCGATGACCTGCGCCGGCAGGTAGCCGGTGAGCCCGCTGTCGAGCGACGCCGTGACGGCGTCGCGGATCGCCGGCGCCACGCCGAAGTCCATCTCGGCGACGAACGCGCCGATGGTGTTCGGGAAGCGCGTCCACTTGACGCTGCCGACCTCGCGCAGCTCGTCCGCGGTGATGGCATCGAAGGGGTGGTGCACGGGTGTTCCTCTCATCGGGCGCAGGCGCACCGCACGCTCGATCGGGTGCGGGCACACCCGACTAAAGGTAATGCGATCGGGGGGTTTCCGCATTCCCGAATTCGTACCGAGTCGGTAACGTCGCGCCCGCCCGCCGCTCAGCCCGCGGTGGTGGCGATCCCCACAAGCGACCGAGGCGCCCCCGGACGCGCGTGGTGCGGCATCCGCTCCTCGGTCACGCCGCGGTCGTCGCCGCGAGCTCGAGCCAGCCGTCGTCCTCGGCCACGCGTCGGGCGTCCGCGAGCGCGCCGTCGAGCGATGCCGAGCGGATATCGGGACCGACGTCCATCGCGAACGCGTTGACGAACGTGACGTCGGTGATGCCGATGAAGCCGAAGATCGCGCGCAGGTACGGCTCGTTGAAGTTGAGCGCGTGCATCGGGCTCGCGTCGGAGTAGTCGCCGCCGGACGACAGCGAGACGACCATCTTCTTGCCGTGCACGAGCGGCACCGGGTAGCCCTGCTCGTTGTAGCGGAACATGTACCCGGGCTGCACGATGCAGTCGATGTAGTACTTCAGCGTGTACGGGATGCCGAAGTTCCAGATCGGCGCCGTGACGACGTACGCGTCGGCGGACCGGAACCGCTCGATCTCGTGCTCGATCTGCTTCCACGACTCCGTGTGGGCGCGATCGATCGGCTGGTTCATCATCAGCGTGTACTTCGCCTCGATGTTGTCGCCCGCCATGGCGGGCAGGTCGCCCTGGAACAGGTCGATCGTCTCGACCTCGAGATCGGGGACCCGTTCGGCGAGGCCGTCGATGACGGCGCTCGAGACCTTGAGGGTGTTCGATCCCTCGAGCCGGGGGCTGGCGCAGATGTGGAGCAGTTTCATGGTGGTGCCTCTCGTGGTGCTCATGCTTCTTCGGGGGAGTTGCATCCAACCGGGAAACGAGCACCACAAGTTGGACTGGGTACATCAATGACCTGCTGTGGTCATGAAACCGCGCTGTGCCGCGTCAGGGCAACAGATCCGGACCTGTTCGGACGGTGGGCGGGGTTCAGCTCGCCTTGAGCAGCACGTCCCACCACGTCGGATTCACGTCGATGCGGTCGCCCGAGAAGTCCGTGTACCAGACGGCGACGCGCTGCCCGTCGGCGTCGGCGTCGATCCGCAGGTCGTCCGGGCCCTGCTGGGCGCGCCAGTCGGAGCGCGCGCGGGCGAGTGCGCGCACGAGCTGCTCGCGGCGGCCGGGGGCGCCGAGTGCGAGCGGGGACGGATGCCACGTCTCGATCGTGCGGATGCCGCGGCCCATGCCGACGCGGGCGTGCTCGCGCCACGCCCGCTGGGCCGCACGCCCCAGCGTGACGACGGTGTGGAGGTCGGGCAGCAGCTTCACGAGCGCGCGGAGCGACTCGGCGCCGTCGTCGAGGTCCTCCGCCGTGGGCTTGCGGCATCCGGGATCGAGGTGCCACGGAACCGCGTTCCAGCAGAGCGTCCCGTCGACGAGGTGGGCCTCGGTGCGCGCACGCCACAGGTTCTCCGCGACGACGTCGTCGTTGTCGGCCGAGACGAATCCGGAGTCGCGGCGTGCTCGCGCGGCATCCGTCGTCGTCCCCGGGCTCTCGAGCAGCACGAGCACGCGCGCCCGCGTGCCGGCATCGGTCGGGTCGAACTGCGGAACCGTCGTGCTGCGCTCGGCGGCGAGGTCGGCGCGGAACCTCACCAAGGGGGACAGGTGCCTGGACTGATCGACCGCCGCGCGCCGTTGCTCGAGGGTCTCGGGGTCGCTGAGGGATCTCGGGTGCTCCGTCAACATGCGCCTGAAGCTATAGCGCAGGTCGGCGCGGGCCGTGCGCGCCGCGCGGGGACCGGACGCTCTCGGACTCGTTCGGGGCGGGGGGTGGCGTGTCGGCCGGCTCAGTCGTCGCTGGTCAGTCGTCGCTGGAGTGGAGCGCTCGCCGCGCCGACAGCAGAGTGACCTCGGGGTGCTCGTCGGCCAGCATCCGCTCGGCGCGGTCGAGGACGTCGCGCACGTGAGCGGCATCCGATCCCACCACCGACAGGCCCACCTGCGCGCGCCGGTGCAGGTCGTGGGAGCCGACCTCGGCGGCGGCCGCCTCGGTGCGACGGCTCAGGTCGGCGATGAGCGGGCGCAGGATGCTGCGCTTCTCCTTCAGCGAGTGCACGTCGCCGAGCAGCACGTCGAACTCGATCCAGCCGATCCACATCGGTGCGAGTCTGGCACGGGGAGGCGGCGTGCGCAGCCGATGCCGCGAGCGAGGGTGCGGGCTGGGGTCGCGGCGAGCGCGTCCACGCCCGTGCTCCTGCTCCCGGCCCGATGTCGGAGGTATGTTCTCATCTCGCAGGTATGGACGAGGCGCAGGAGTTCGACGGGGCCGGCGGTTCCGACCCGTGGTGGGAGCCCGAGGATGCCTACGACGACGACCTGCCCGACTACGACGCTCCGATTCCCGACGACCTCGACAAGGTGATCGAAACCAACAACCTCGAGTCGGTGTTCATCGCCGAGCGGTACCAGCGCATCAACGCGCTGCGGATCGGCGCTCTCGCCGACGGTCACCGCTATGGCGGAGCGATCGCCGAGGTCGTGGAGCGGTCGGTGCGCCTCGAGCTCGCGGCCGCGCTGCGGCTGAGCGAGAGCCGGGTGCAGGCCATGATGGAGATGGCCGAGGCCCTGGTGCACCGGTACCCGGCCGTCCTCGAAGCGCTCGGCGACGCCCGCATCACCGAATCGCACGCCGAGGCGTTCGTGTCGATGATGGATCCGCTCGAGGACGACGTGCGCGAGCGGATCGTCGATCGCGCGCTCGACCTGGTGCAGTCGTCGACGGTCACCGCGTTCCGCCGGGCGCTGCGCAGGCTGATCGAGACCGAGCGCGACCAGACGCTCGCGGAGCGCCACGAACAGGCGGTCGAAGCGCGGCGCGTCGTGGTCGAGAACGTCGGCGACGGCATGGCGTGGCTGCATGCCTACGTGCCGGCGGTCGAAGCGCGCGCGATCCACGGCCGGATCACGTCCATGGCCAAGGCGATCCGCAAGGATCCCGACGAGACGCGGTCGCTCGATCAGGTTCGCGCCGACATCCTCGGCGACCTGCTCGTCGACGGTGACACGAGCCACCTTCCGGCGACCGCGCGCGGCATCCGCGCGACCGTCTTCGTCACGGTGCCCGCGCTGTCGCTGCTCGAGGACGAGCACCCGGCCGGCGCCGACGGCGCGGTCGTCGAGGGCGTCGGCCCGATCCCACATGCGAGGGCACGCGAGTTGTGCGGCGGATCGAAGGACTGGGTCCGGGTGCTCACACACCCCGAGACCGGCATGGTCCTGTCGGTGGGACGCGACAGGTACGAACCGCCCAAGATGCTCCGAGACCTGGTCGCGTGGCGAGCGGATCGGTGCATGGGGCCCGGATGCGGCATGCCCGCGTCGCGGTGCGAAGTCGATCACACGCTCGCGTGGGTCGACGGCGGCGAGACGTCGCTGGCGAATCTCGCACCTCTCTGCAAGGGGCACCACACGATCAAGCACCACGGTGGGTGGCGAATACGACAAGTCGCCGCGAGTGGGGGCGCCATCGAATGGACGTCCCCGTCCGGAAGGCAGTACGTCGTCCAGCCCGAGCGGCGAGTGCCGGTGTTCAGACCAGCGGATGCGAGCGACGCTCCGTTCTGAGGCGTGGCCCAGAGCCGTTCTGGGGCGTGGCCCAGAGCCGAACGCGGTCTGATTCGACTGACCACCCGCTGATTCGACTGGACCACCCGCTGATTCGACCGGACCACCCGCTGATTCGACGGACCGCCCGCGACCGGATCGGCCGGGCGGGCGCGCTGGATGTCAGTCGTTCGTCTCGCGGCGCGCCTCGGTGATGTGCGATGCGGAGGAGGGGTGCTCGCGGGCGAGCGACGACGCTCACCCGACCCGTGGCGGCCGGGTGAGCGTCGTCGGGGCTCAGTCGCTGACGCGCGCGGCCTCGACGTCCGCGCTCAGGCCCTCGGCGAGGGGCGTGGTGGGGCGCCCGATGAGTGCCGACAGGGTGCCATCGGTGTCTTCGAGCACTCCGCCGGCGATGGCGGTGTCGATCCCCGTGACGAAGCCGGCGATCTCGGCGGGCAGACCGAAGCCCTCGAGGGCCTGCTGGCGCTGCTCCGGCGTCAGCGCCGTGTACGTCACCTCGCGACCGACGATCGCCGAGGCCGTCGCGGCCAGTTCGGCGTAGGTCCAGCTCGTGTCACCGGCGAGCTCGTAGGTCCGGCCGATGTGTCCGTCCTCGGTGAGGACGACGGCCGCGGCATCCGCGTAGTCCTTGCGGCTGGCGCTCGCGACCTTCGCATCGCCCACGGCGGCGGCGATGACGCCCGACTCGGCGGCGCCCAGCACGTCCTGCGTGTAGTTCTCGGTGTACCAGTTGTTGCGCAGCACGATGACCGGCAGCGTGCTGGCGGCCAGGGCCTCTTCGGTCGCACGGTGCTCGGCGCCGAGCGCGTAGTCGAACGTCGTCGCCTTGGGCGCGCTGGTGTACACGAACTTCGTCACGCCGGCCTTCTCGGCGGCGTCGATGACGTTCCTGTGGCCGGCGAATCGCTGACCGACGTCCGAGCCTGAGATGAGCAGCACCGTATCGACGCCGTCGAGCGCGTTCGCGACGGACTCGGCGTCGAGGTAGTCGAGGGTGGCCAGCTGCACGCCCAGGTCGGCGAGGGGAGCCGCCTTCGAGGGTGTGCGCACACCGGCGACGATGTCGGATGCTGCGACCCCGCGCGACAGGAGCGAGTCGACGACGTGGCGGCCGAGGTGACCGGACGCGCCGGTGACGAGGATGGTCATGGAGGTTCCCTTCGTAGCGGAGCGATCGCGTGACCGCGTATCGAGCACGAACGACCGCCGCGCAAACCGCATTCCTCTCGTCAGGTACCCACTTTTTGGTAAGGTACCCACATGGTGGTGAGTTTTGCGCAGATCCGGGACACGAACGAGGGAGTGTTCACTCCCGCGTGCCCCTCACGCGTGGTTCTCGACCACGTGATGTCGAAGTGGGGCGTGCTCGTGCTCCTCGCCCTGAGCGATGGCACGGCCCGCTGGGGCGAACTGCGGCGAACCGTCGAGGGCATCAGCGAGAAGATGCTCGCCTCGACCCTGCGCACCCTGGAACGCGACGGGCTGGTGGACCGGACGTCCTACCCCGAGGTGCCACCGCGGGTCGAGTACGCCCTCACCGAACGTGGGCGCGAACTCATGCAGCACATGCTCCCGCTCATGCAGTGGATCGCCGAGAACGCGACCGAGATGGTGGGCGCGACGGAAGGCTGATGCTCGCCCGCCCGGCCGGCCGGTCTCGCGCCGACGGTTCCGCGCGCCCCGCGTTCACGTCGCCGGCGTCGTCCCCGATCCCCAGACCTCGGCGAAGTCTCCGCTGATGATGTCGGGGCCGATCTCGTCGTCCCGCGCCCATACGAACACGAGGGCGGGCATGTCGGCCGGTTCGCCGTCGCGATCGACGCGGACGGTCGTCCACCGCACGTCGTAGCCGTAGCGGATCTCCTCGTCCACGATGATGCGGTTGACGGCGTCACCGGAGCGCAGCTGAAGCAGCTCGCCGCGCACCGTCTCGGCGTAGGGCGCCTCGGCCAGCAGCAGCGGCCACTGCATGCCCTCGTGCCACACGAGCCGTCCCGGAACGATCGCCGGCCGCGCCTCGATCACATGCGGTTCGATCGACGCCCACAGCTCCCCGCCGGGGCGCAGGCTCCCGTAGACGAACAGCGGCACGGTGTCGAGAGGGTCTGGCACCCCCTCACGCTAGCGCGCGGCGCGCCGATGTCGACGGCGACGTCGGGTGGGTGCGCGCTCATCCGTCGCATGCGTCCATGCCTGGATGAAATGCATGCATAATGCAGTCAAGAGCAATATAGTGCATGCATGACCACCATCACCGTGCGGAATGTGCCCGACGATGTCCGTGACGAGCTCGCCGCGCGGGCGGCGATGTCCGGCCGATCGCTGCAGGAGTACCTCAGCGTGGAACTGCGTCGCATCGCCTCGACCCCGAGCGCGGCCGAGGCGATCACGCGCGCGCGGCTCAACGCGCGCTCGTACCCCGACATCACGACCGCCGAGATCCTGGAGGCCGTCCGTGCCGGACGCCGATAGGCCCGAGCTCGTCGTCGTCGATGCATCCGTCGTCGTCGCCCTCGTCGCAGCGCCGAACGCGACGGTGGACGCGCTCGCGGCCAGGCTGCGGGAGACGAGCCTGCATGCGCCTCAGCACCTTCCGGTCGAGGTCGACAGCGCGCTGCGCGGGCTCGTCCTCGGCGGAGTCCTCAGCCCGGCCCAGGGCGGCGCGGCGCGGCGCGTCGCCCGTGAACTGCCAGTGGACCTCTGGCCCTGGGAGATCCTGTCCGACCGAGCTTGGGAGCTGCGCGACAACCTCACGACCTACGATGCGGGCTACGTCGCCCTCGCCGAGCACCTCGGCGCCGCGCTCGTCACCGCCGATGCGCGCATCGCGACCGTGCCCCACGTCACGTGCCCCGTCGAGGTGCTCGACTGACCGCCGCGCACGAAGCGCGACGCACGCCGCCTACGATCGAATCACCGCCCACGCACCATCAGGAGGCTCGTCCGTGCCCGCTTCCCCCGAGACCCTCGCCCACGCCACCGACCTGGCGGCGTTCGTCGAGGCGTCCCCGTCCAGCTTCCACGCCGCCGCCGAGGTCGCCCGACGCCTCGAGGACGCGGGCTTCACGCGCCTCGACGAGACCGCGTCCTGGCCCGCAGCCGCGGGCGGCAAGCACCTCGTCGTGCGCGACGGCGCGGTGATCGCGTGGGTGACCCCCGCGAGCGCGACCGCATCCACCGGGGTGCGCATCTTCGGCGCGCACAGCGATTCGCCCGCGTTCAAGCTCAAGCCGAAGCCCACCACCGGCAAGCTCGGCTGGCTGCAGGCGGGCGTCGAGGTCTACGGCGGGCCCCTCCTCAACTCCTGGCTCGACCGCGAACTCCGCCTCGCCGGCCGCCTCGTCCTCGACGACGGAACGACGGCGCTCGCCGCGACCGGACCCCTGCTGCGCCTGCCGCAGCTCGCGATCCACCTCGACCGCGACGCCAACAAGAGCTTCAGCCTCGACAAGCAGTCGCAGACGCAGCCCGTGTGGGGCCTCGGCGAGTCCGCATCCGCCGATATCCTCGCCGAACTCGCGAGCGCGGCCGGCGTCGACGCCGCACGCATCCGCGGCTACGACATCGTGACGGCGGATGCGGCGCGCGGGGCCGTGTTCGGCCTCGACGACGTCTTCTTCGCCTCGGGACGCCTCGACGACCTCGCCTCGGTGCACGCCGGGGTCGTCGCCCTCGAGGCCGCCGCCGACGGGTTCGACGCCGACCACATCGCGATGCTCGCCGTCTTCGACCACGAGGAGATCGGCTCGGGCACGCGCTCCGGCGCGGCCGGCCCGTTCCTCTCGGACGTCCTCGAGCGCCTCTGGATCTCTCTCGGCGCCGACCGCGAACACCAGCTGCGCGCGCTCGCGGCATCCTGGTGCGTCTCGAGCGACGTCGGCCACTCGATCCACCCCAACTACGCCGACAAGCACGACCCGGTCGTCCAGCCGCTGCTGGGATCGGGCCCGATCCTCAAGATCAACGCCAACCAGCGCTATGCGACGGATGCCCAGGGCGCCGCCGCCTGGAACCGGTGGTGCGAGGCCGCCGGCGTGAACAGCCAGGAGTTCGTCTCGAACAACTCCGTGCCGTGCGGCTCGACGATCGGGCCCATCACGGCGACACGCATCGGCATCCGCACCGTCGACGTCGGCATCCCGATGCTGTCGATGCACTCGGCGCGCGAACTCGCCGGCGTCAGCGACCTGTGGGACCTCCGGCGCGTCGCGGAGGCGTACTTTCGTCAGTGACGTGATTCGTCGGTGAGTCGGGGATGCGGGGGCGTGCGATGACGAAGGTCGACCTCAAGAAGGACATTGCGGCGTACACGGCCCCGCGCGGCCGCTTCGAGATCGTCGAGGTGCCGCCGCTGCGCTATCTCATGATCGACGGGCACGGAGCCCCCGCCGGACCCGAGTACGCCGACGCCATCACCACGATCTACAGCGTGGCGTACCCGCTCAAGTTCCTCAGCAAGAAGGAGCTCGACCGCGACTACGTCGTGCCGCCCCTCGAAGCGCAGTGGTGGGCCGACGACATGGACAGCTTCACCGTCAACCGCGACAAGTCGCAGTGGAGCTGGACGTGCCTGAACCTGGTCCCCGACTGGGTCCCCGCAGAGCTCGTCGACCGCGCGATCGCGACGGCCGCCGAGAAGGGCGCGCCGTCGATCGATGCCGTGCGGCTCGAGGAGCTCCGCGAAGGCACGTGCGTGCAGACCCTGCACCTGGGCTCGTTCGACGACGAGGGCCCCGTCCTCGCACGCATGCACGACGAGTTCATCCCGGCGCAGGGACTGCGCATGACCGGCAGGCACCACGAGATCTACTTCAGCGACTTCCGCCGCACCGAGCCGGCGAAGCTCCGCACCGTGCTGCGGCAGCCGGTCGAGCACACCTGACCGGGGCCGCGCCGCCTGCTAGCGTCGGGAACGGACCGGCCGAAGCTGGCCGGAGACACAGGGAGCGGGACGTGGCGGAGCGCAGCAGCTGGGTGCTGGTCGACGGCGAGAACATCGACGCGACCCTCGGCGGATCGATCCTCGGACGCCGCCCGCAGCCCGAGGAGCGTCCCCGCTGGGACCGGCTGCTGAGCTTCATCGCCGACCGCTGGGACCAGCCCGCCAAGGGCCTGTTCTTCCTCAACGCCAGCTCCCACCTGCCGATGTCGTTCGTGCAGGCCCTCCTCGCCCTCGGCTACCAGCCCGTCCCGCTGTCAGGCGACGCCGACGAGAAGGTCGTCGACATCGCGATCCAGCGCACGCTCGCGGCCCTCGCCCACCACGCCGACGACGTCCTGCTCGTCAGCCACGACCGCGACTTCGCCGACGAGCTCGCCGGGCTCGCCGACGGCGAGCGACGCGTCGGCGTGCTCGCGTTCCACGAGTTCCGCAGCACCGAGTTCGCCGGCATCCCCGGCATCGAGTTCTTCGACCTCGAATACGACGC
This sequence comes from Microbacterium thalassium, assembly GCF_014208045.1. NCBI lineage: Bacteria > Bacillati > Actinomycetota > Actinomycetes > Micrococcales > Microbacteriaceae > Microbacterium > Microbacterium thalassium. Next base: position 3,237,348 of record NZ_JACHML010000001.1, on the reverse strand, counting down.
GGATGCCTTCGACGCCCCGCTCCCGCGGGTGCGCGTCATCCCCATCGACGACTTCGACCCGGACGAGTTCCTGCGCTGACCCCGTCGCGCCGGCCCGGCGCCGTGGCGGCAACACGTCATGTCGTATTTCCCCGCGGAATCGGCGGGCCGGATATGCGACGCTGGACCGTCGGCCCGGGCCGCAGCGGTTCCCCCCACCGTCAGGCCCGGTGCCGACACCCCAGCAGCCCCCAGCAGAGCGGTGATCGGATGCCTCAGCCGCTCGACACCCGCAGGACGGTACCGATGGCCCGAGCCGAATCCGACAGCACGAACGAGATCGGGTTCGCGGTGCGCCGCATGGTCGCCGACCTGCTGCCCGCCGTGTCGGGGCATCCGACCCACGACTCCGGATCCGCCTACCGCACGGCCGAGTGCCCGACGTGCCGCGTGCTGCTGCGCGTGGCGGGCTTCTGCCAGCCCTGCGGCCGGTACGTCGTCACGGGGTAGCGCCGCGGTCACGTCCCCCGGCGGCCGCGGATGCGTCGCGAACCCGGACTTCCCGCATCGGCCCCGAGGGTGATACGCTTCCCGACCCACGACGGTGTGAACAGGGGTAACCTCAGGTCCCCGACCCTTATGGCACGCCCTCGAAACCATCGAAACCCGGAAGGTCGAGGGTCTCTGCCACGCGCGGAAGCACCGAAGAACCCGGGGGAGGGGCGAGTCCCATGACATCCGTCATCGCCACGATGACCGTCTCGCTCGACGGGATCGGCGCTGGACGCAACCAGACCGAGCAACGCCCGTTCGGCGACATCCCCGAGGGCGTCCTGCACCGCTGGATGTTCGAGACGCCCGACGAGAGCACCGCCGAGATCGCCGCGATCGTCGACGCCGGCGCGTTCATCATGGGCCGCAACATGTTCGGGCCCGTCCGCGGACCGTGGGCGGGGGACTGGCGCGGCTGGTGGGGGCCGGAGCCGCCGTACCACGCTCCCGTCTTCGTCCTCACGAACCACCCGCGGGAACCGCTCGAGATGGCGGGCGGCACGACCTTCCACTTCGTCACCGACGGCATCCATGCCGCCCTCGACCGAGCCGCGGATGCCGCCGGCGACCGACCCGTCCACATCTCGGGCGGACCCACCACGACGAACGCCTATCTCGCCGCCGGCCTCGTCGACGAGCTGATGCTGCAGATCGCCCCGGTGGTCCTCGGCGACGGGCTGCGCCTGTTCGACGGCGTCGGCGAGGTCGACCTCGAGCAGATCTCGGTGCGGCCGGTATCGCTTGCGACGCATGTCCGCTACCGCGTCAGGACGGGCCGCTGACGGTCGTCCCGGCAATGGGACTTTGGTCCCTACTGCGTGGTCGGACCACGTCCATATGCTGTATCCACCACGTCACCCGGAGCCGGGTGACACGCAAGGAGGAGAACCCCATGGCCCTGGTCTTCGGACTCTCGGCCCGACACATCGACACCGACATGCTCCGCTCGGACGAGGGACATTCCGTCGATGGACCGGGACTGCGGTACCGCGCAGCCGAGTGTCCGACCTGCGGCATCATGCTCGCCTCCAGCGGGTACTGCGACCAGTGCGATCGGTATATCGCACTGGCGTGACCGCAGTTCCGGCCGTGCCCGAACGAAGAGCGTTCGGACACGGCCGGCCCCGTGTTTCGACTGGAACGCGACGGGCCGGGATCCCGTCCGCCGGGGGAGGACACCCGCGCGACGCACGATGTGCGCCGCGCGGGCGTGTCCCCAGCGCAGCCGGTCCAGGACCGGCCGTGCCCGAGCCTAAGCGGAGCGCGGTGTCCGGAACGGGCCTGTGGATAACTTCCTCACCGCCGGCGCGCTCGGATCACCCTGCCCGCGCCCACAGGCTGCGTCGATCGCGATCCAGACGATCCGCCGTCACGGCGATGGCGAGATCCTCGAGCGCCGACAGCACTCCCAGCGCGATGACGACGCCCGCGCTGATGAGATCGAACTCACCGCGGAAGAGCGCGATGCCTGCCACGATCGCCAGCGCGAGTCCCGTGAGCCGGTTCCCCCACGTGTGCGTGATCGACCAGGCTCCGAACCGCATCCGGACGACAGCGACAGCGGCCAGCCGCAGCAGCACGACGAGTCCGGCCAGCAGCCACACCCACGCGTCCGAGGGCAGGCGCACCGTCAGCACGACCGCGACGGCTGTGAGGGCGACGAAGACCGCGTCGGCGACGCTGTCCAGTCGCGCGCCGCGCTCGCTCGCCGAGCCTGTCCGCCGCGCGATCGGGCCGTCGAGCAGGTCTGTCAGCGCACCGGCGACGAACAGCAGACCGATCGCCGTCGAGGCCCCGGGCGTCGTCCACGCGACGACGACCATGGCGATCCCGATCGGGATGCGCAGGAGCGAGAGGATGTCGGCCGCGGGCACGCCGCCAGCGTAGGCTCACAGCCGTCGCGGCATCGGGCCCTTCGGCCCACGGCATCCGCCCTCACGAGCGCCGGACGCCGGGCGCCGGTTCAGCGATTCGGCGAGGGGTGTCAGTACCAGCCGTACGACTGCGAGTGGCCCCACGCGCCGCACGGGGTGCCGTAGCGGCCGGCGATGTAGCCGAGGCCCCACGAGATCTGCGTGGCCGCGCTCGTCTGCCAGTCGGCGCCGGCGGTGGCCATCTTGCTGCCGGGGAGCGCCTGCGGGATGCCGAACGCGCCGCTGGACGCGTTGTAGGCCTGGTAGTTCCAGCCCGACTCCTTGTTCCACAGCGACACCAGGCACGAGAACTCGCCGTCGCCCCAGCCGTAGCGCGACTTCATCATCGACCGCGCGGTCGCCTGCGCACCGCCGGGGCTGTTGTCGCCCGTCGACGCCACCGGCGTCGAGGAGTACGACGAGGACGAGGACGAGGACGACGAGGATGCCGCAGCCTGCGCCGCAGCGGCCTCGGCGGCCGCCTTCTCCTCGGCGGCCTTCCGGGCGGCCTCCTCGGCCTTGCGCTTCTCCTCGGCGATGCGAGCCGCCTCGACCTTCTTGGCCTTCTTCAGGCGCTTGGTGAGGTCTTCGGTCTCCTCGGTCACCGTGTCCACGAGCGAGGCGACGTCCTCGACGTCGGCCGCCGCGAGGATGAACGTGGTCGACAGGTTCGACACGGCCGCCTCGAGGTCTTCGGTGTCGACCGAGGTGGAGCCCTTGACGTCCAAATCGGCCTTCTTCACGGCAGCCGCGATCTTCTCGGCCGCGGCGATCGCCTCGTCGGCGTCGGCCGCGGCCAGGTCGGCCGCGTTGGCGAGCTGCTCGCGCCCCGCGGTCGAGCCCTGCTCTGCCGCCGCCGTGTACGACGCGAGCGCGAAGTTCGTGTACAGCCCGGTGGCCTCGGCCTCCGACGTCGGGGCCGCCGCCGAGACGCCGACGGTCGCCAGCAGACCCAGCGTCACCGCGGTCGCGACCGTGGTCGTGCGGCGCGTGCTGCGGCGGGCAGCGTCGCGCGCAGAGCGGCGGGCATCGCGTCGGGTGGTGCGTCGGGCAGGGGAGGAAGTCTGACGGGGGCGCATGTAACCGGGTCTCGTGAAAGGGATCCGCGCCGCCGTAACGCCGGGACCGTGCCCGCGGGGTCGGACACAAGGCGCCACTCTGTCGGGCTCGTCTGGACGGTTCCCGGACGGTTCCTGGACGTCTCCTGAGAGGGAAAAGCCCGGTCAGGGGCATGCTTTCCATGGAATACGGATGCCGGTCTCGCGTGATTCCGCGGCTCTGGGCGGCATCCGCCGCCCCTCAGCGGTAGCGGTAGTGCTGCGCCGAGGAGTTCACCCATGTGGCGAATTCCCGGCTTCTGGAAACCGTCTGTTCGCCGAGCGGGCTCACCCAGACCCCCTCTTCACCGGTGATCACGAGGTACGTGCGCGGCCGCTCGATCGCCTTCGTCAGCCGACGCGACGTGATGGCGCCGCCCGGCCCCCACAGCCGTCGCTGCACCGCCGACGAGGTGAACGCCGGGCGCGACAGCAGCGTGGAACCCTGCTCGATCGAGGCTTCGACGCCCGCGACCGGCTGGCTCAGCTCGCCGAAGTGGATCCACCGGCCGTCGATGACGATCCCGGCCAGCTCCTGCTCCTCGCCGCTGTACTGCACCGCCGCGGTCCACTGCCGCCCGTCCCACCAGCGCCGGCGTCCGCGCTGATCGTCGAACCATCCGGGACCGGCGACACCCGTCGCGGGCTGCCCGGCATCCGTCCTCAGCTCGGTCGAGCGATCGCGCAGATCGATGTACTCATCGGTCCAGCGCGAGCCGTCCCACCAGCGCTGCTTGCCGGTGCCGTCGTCGTACCATCCGGCGGGCGGGACAGCGCCGGTGCCGGGAGTCGCGGGATCGGTGCCCATGCTTCGAGAGTAGACGCGCATCCCCTCCCCGGGGCAGGGCCCGGCCGCGGTCATCCCGATGAGCGCCGCACGTGGGTCAGGGGGCGAGGCTCCCCGTCGGCGTCACTTCTCGACCCCACCGCGGCACGTACTGGTCGAAGTAGACGCGCGCGACGAGTTCGCGCCTGCTCGCGACGCCGGCCTTGTCGAAGATCGACTTCAAGTGGTCCTGGACCGTGTACGGCGAGACGTGCAGGGCGGCCGCGATCTCCTTGGTGTCGGATCCGCGCAGCACCATCCCCACGACGTCGCGCTCGCGCGCGGTCAGCCCGAAAGCGTCCGCGACGAGCCCGATCACCTCCTGCGGCCGAGCCTCCTCGATGGTCACCACGACGTCGCCGGCGCGATCGGCCGTGCCGCCGAGCGGGGCCGCCGACAGGATGAGCCAGATCCCGTCCGCGGTGCGCACGCGGATGCGCGGCATCCGCTCGATCTCGCCGCCCGCGAACCGTCGGGCGCCGGCGACGAGGGCGTGAACGATCGTCAGCGGGTCGCCGGCGTGCGGGGCATCGCTCATGCGCGCGAGCTGCGCACTCGCGCCGGGGCTCGATTGCGTGATGCGATCGCGCGCGTCGATGATCACCACCGCCGGCCCGACGTCGTCCGGGCCGGCGGAGCGGCTCAGCTGTGCGAGCAGCCCCACGCGGATGCCGCGCGTGAAGGCGGGGGCGACCTCGGCGAGGAAGTCGAGCTCGGTTCGCGAGAACGCCGGCTCGTCGGACCCGCGGAACATCGAGATCGCGCCCCATGCGCCGTGCCGATCGCGGAAGACCACGCGAGCCTCGTCGTGGAAGTCGAAGACGGGCAGCATGAAGTCCGCCATCCGCACCGACTTCTCGACGTCCCCGCCGAGCTGCGCGTGCACGCCGAGGGATGTCGTCCCCGAGACCACCATCGCCTCGATCGCGGTCGGGTCGCTTTCGCCGTACTCGATGTGCGCCCAGCGGATGTCGTCGGAGTTGTTGCCCGCGATCGCGCCGAACTTGCGGGTGCTCGACACCATGGACGTCGCCGGATCCAGCGTCGACAGGCACCCGCCGGCGGTGGGGACGACCCGCTCGATCGTCGCGGTCGCCTCGTCCATGAAGCGGTGCAGCGGCAGGCCCGCGCGCGACATCACGTCGAGGTCGCTGCGCGCGCGGCCGAGGGCCAGCTCCGAGGGCATGGCACAAGTGTCCTCCTGCGCCGGTCCGCGCACCATCCCAGAGTTCTGGGGGAGCGGAAATCCCCCCGGATCTGGGATGGTTTCCCTTGCGGGGTGAGCTCCAGCATGGGACCCATCGTCTTGTGCCCACCCCACGATCGGAATCGACCATGACCATCAACACCGGAACCACCACCGGCGTCACTGCCGCCGCCGCCACCGCGGACCGGCTGCGCGAGGTGCTGGGCGATCGCGTCGTCCTCGCCGGCGACGCCGCCTACGACGCGGCCCGCGTCCCCTGGAACCTCGCCATCGACCAGCGCCCCTTCGCCGTCGTCCACCCCGAGTCGGCCGAGGACGTCGTCGACGTCGTGCGGGCGGCGCGCGCCCTCGGCCTGCGCGTGGCCCCGCAGTCGACCGGCCACGGCGCCGGCGCCCTCGCCGATACCGACCTGTCCGACGCGATCCTGGTGTCGCTGTCGAAGCTGCGCGGCGTCACCGTGCACCCCGAGGCGCAGAGTGCTCGCGTGCTCGGCGGTTCGGAGTGGAACGACGTCGTCCAGGCGGCGGCGCCATGGGGTCTCACCGCCCTGCACGGCAGCTCGGGCGATGTCGGCGTCGTCGGCTACGCGCTCAGCGGCGGTCTGTCGTTCTACGCCCGGGCCCACGGGCTCGCCGTCAACAGCGTGCGCGCCGTCCAGATCGTGACGGCCGACGGGCGCATCGTGCGCGCCAGCGTGCACGACGACCCGGAGCTGTTCTGGGCCGTGCGCGGCGGCTCGGGCGCGTTCGGCGTCGTCGTATCGCTCGAGATCGACCTGCTCCCGATCGCGGACGTGTTCGCCGGCATGCTGCTGTGGCCGGTCGACCGAGCGCCCGAGGTGGTCGCCGCGTGGTCGTCCTGGACGACGACGGCGCCCGAGAGCGCCTCGACGTCGCTGCGGGTCATGCACTTCCCGCCGATGCCCGACCTGCCCCCGTTCCTGTCGGACCGCAGCGTCGTGGTGATCGACGGCGCGATCCTCGAGACGGATGCCGCGGCCACGGCGCTCCTCGAGCCGCTGCGCGCGCTGACGCCCGAGATCGACACGTTCGCCCGCATCCCGGCCGTGCAGCTCGTGCAGGTGCACATGGACCCGCCCGAGCCGACGCCGGGCCTGACGGCCGGGGCCATGCTGTCGGGCTTCGCCGGCCCAGCGGTCGACGCGTACGTCGCGGCCGCGACCACCACGCCGGGCCTCTTCCTCGCCGAGCTCCGCCACGTCGGCGGCGCCGCCGCGCGGCGTCCCGATGGAGCCGGAGCGATCGGATCCGTGCAGGGGGATTTCCTTCTCGCGGGCATCGCCATGGTGCCCGCGCCCGAGCTCGCCGAGAGCGCGCTCGCCGCGGCGCATGGCATGGTCGCCGCGATGGCCGACTGGCACGCACCCGCCCTCGCGCTGACCTTCATCGACGGGGGAGTGGACCGCACGCTCGGCTTCGGCGCCGCGCAGGATCGACTTCGGGAGCTGAAGGCCGTCTACGACCCGGCGAACATGTTCGCCGGGGGGCAGCCCGTGGGCTGAGTCCCCGACAGGGGCCCGGGTGATCGCGCCCGGGCCCCTGTCGTGTCAGGACCGGGTCAGGACGCCAGCTCCACCCAGCCGATCACGAGGTCCGCGGCGGTATCGGCTGCTTCGTCGTCCGACATCCCTCGTGCGACCAGATTCGCGCGGAATCCCGGATCGATGACGGCCGAGGCGACCTGGAACGCCCGCGGGTCGGCGTGCTCCGGACCGAGCACGGCGCCCAGCACCTCCTGATACGTGCGGGCGTACCACGCGTCGGACTCCGCGATCACGGGATGGGTGCGACTGCGCGACCACGCCTGGTACTCGCGCTCGGTGCCCGCGTACACGCGGAAGAGCTCGTGCGCGAGCCAGCGCACGCGCGACGCGAGAGAGGCATCCGCGTCCACGTCCGCGGCCGTCGGCACCTTCATCACGCGGGTGCTCTCCTGGATGACCTCGCGCGCGAGTTCATCCGGGTCGGGGTACTGGTACAGCACCGTTCCCGGCGCGACCCCGGCCCGCCGGGCGATCGACTGCATGCTGGCGCCGTCGATGCCGGTCTCGGCGTACTCGTCGCGCGCAGCCTCGCGGATGGCGGCGCGCGTGCGGGCGACCGACTCGGCGCGCTTGCCCATCCGGTACGGACGTGGAGACACGAGCCCTCCCGCGTCGGCTCATCGATCACGCCGACAATTACATTGCTTGACACCAGCAAACAAAAGAATACCCTGGATCCAGGGGAACACATGGATTGCGGGTCGGGGCGCGTCGCGCACCCGCCGGCAGCGTCGCCGGCTCGCGGGAACAAGGGGATGAACCCATGACCGCACACGCCTCGCACACGGACTCCGCCGCCGCGCACGCGGAATCCGCTCCGCCGCCCCTCGAACTGCGGCGCGAGTACCTCGTGCTCCTGCTCGTCGCCCTCGTCGTCATGTACGGCGTCGGCATCGGCTTCATGGTGGAGCAATCCACCGGCGTCTACGGACTGTGGGCGCTGCTGTCGGATGCCGGCGCGCTGCTGTTCGGCCTCGCGCTGCTGCCGGTGGTCCTGGGCGTCGGTGCCGACATGGGGTCGGATGCCGCGGCGCGCGCCACGACCGTGACGGGAACGGTGGGCGCCGGCGCCCTTGCGGCCGCGGCGGCCGTGCTCGTCGCGAACGGCCTCGGGCTGCTCATTCTGCCGGGCGCCCTCGTGCTCCAGTTCGCCGGGCTCACCGTGATCGGCGCGTGGTTCGTCGCGGCGGGCGCCCTCGGCCTGCGCCGGCGCCGATGGTCGAAGGTCGCGGGGTGGGCGGCGATCGTCGCCGGCGCAGGGCAGATCATCGGCATGGGATTCACCGTCTTCCAGCTGTTCTCGTCGCCGCTGTTCATGGCTGCGATGCTCGCGAACGTCGCGGGAATCGTGACGTGGGCGATCGCCCTGCTCCGCGCGCCGCGCGTGCCGCGGACAGCCTGATCGCGCGGCCGGGATTATCCACGGCTTCTCCGTCGTTGCGGTTACTCATCACCGCCAACGAAGGGAAGCGGATATGACGGCTCCGACGGCACCCCAGTCTCCTGAGGCTCAGGGCCACATCGACGTCTACGGCAAGCTCGAGTGCCCCGACACCAACCGGACGCGGGCGCTGCTCGACAAGCATGGTGTGGCGTACACGTTCCACGACGTGGAGGCCGAGCCCGAGAACCACGAGGCCGCGGTGCGCCTCAGCGGACGGATGCAGGTGCCGGTCGTGAGCTTCGCGGACGGCAGCGTCGTGGTCGAACCCACCGACGAGTGGATGTCGGAGCGGCTCGGCCTGGGCGACGTCGCGGCCTGAGAAGCCCCGGCCGTCGACGCCGCCCACGCGCCTACGGCGCGTCGCGCCGGCAGTCGCCGCTGCTCAGCCAGCCGAAGCCGGCGGGAACGCTCGCCTCGATCGTGAGCGCGCCCGCGTCGGCGACGATCGCGTGCGGCTCGATGCAGCCCGAGCCGCCGGCCGTGAGCGCATCAGGCAGTCCCAGATCGACGGTCGGCGGCATCGGAACCGCGACGGAGTCGACGGTGGCCGAGGCGACGTCCACGACGACCGCGCCGTCGACGACCTGCGGAACGACCAGCACCTCGACCGAGCGGTCGCCCTCCGCGCCCGCGCGGGTCGCCGACAGGTGGATGCCCCCGTCGATCCAGAGATCGTCGATGACTCCGTCCGATCGCTCCACCGCCCGTTCGCGCATCGTCGCCTCGTCGACCGTGATCGTCACGTGCTGCGAGCCGGTGACGAACCCCCACGTGACCGAACCCGAGACCTCGACCGACGTGCCCGCCGACGCGCTCCGTGCGTACCGCGACGCCAGCCCGTGGCGGGCCGCGACCTCGACGGCGACCACCACGACCACGATCAGCGCCGCGGCCACGGCGAGTGCGATCCACCACGCCCGCCGACGTGGCGTGCCGGCGGCATCCTGCTCCACCGTCGCGCCGCCCATCACTCGTACCTCAGCGATGCGACGGGGTCCTGACGGGCGGCGCGCAGCGCCGGGATGGTCCCGGCGACGAAGGCGATCGCCATCACGACGAGGACGATGGCCGCGATCGCGGCCGGGTCGAACGCGATGAGCTGAAGACCGGGCAGATCCGACAGCACGGTGCGCGTCAGCACGCGGCTGAGGATGCGACCGGCGACCATGCCGATGAGCACGCCGATCGCGCTCCCGAGGAACCCGATGAACGTCGCCTCGAGGCTGAAGAGCGTGAACACGCGCCCCGAGCCCATCCCCATCGCCTTCATCAGGCCGATCTCGCGCGTGCGCTCCTGCACCGACATGAGCAGCGTGTTGACGATGCCGAACCCGGCGGCCAGGAGGGCGATGACGGCGAACCCGTTGAGGACGAGCACGATCCCGTCGATGACGTCGGTGAGGGCCCCGAGCTGCTGGGCCACCGTCACGCCGTCGTAGCCGAGCGCAGCCAGATCGTCCTCGAGGGCGGTGATCTCGTCGTCGGTCGCGTCGGCGGCGAACCACAGGTCGGCCTGTGTGAACGTCCCGAGGTCGTCTTCGGGCACGCCCACGGCCTGCAGCTCGACGAGCGCATCCGCGAGCGCCTCGTTCGGCGACAGATTGCCCGTGCCGGTCAGGGTGAACGTCTCCTCCACCACGGCGACGACGGTCGCTTCGACGGACTGCTGCGCGCCGTCGCCGTCGGTCAGCGCGACTTCCACGGTCGCCCCGAGTGCGTCGGCGTCGCCCGAGAACCCGAGCGGCTCGACGTACGAGACGGGGATGCCCAGCTCGTACTCCGCCGCGCCGTCGTCGGGCATCGCCCCCGCGGCGAGCTGGAGCTCCTGTCCGTCCACGATCGGCGCGACGCCGATCACGTACGGGGTGCCGTCGCCGGCGGCGATGTAGTCGACCGAGATCTGGGGCACGGAGTCGACGCGCAGCACGCCAGCCACCTCTGCGAGCGCGTCGAGATCGGTCTGGTCCATCGACTCGAGGGTCGTCACGGTGTTGCCGGGACCGCGCGCGGTCGTCGTGTCGGGGTCGTACTCGCGGGGGCCGCTCAGCGGCACATCGTCGGCGGGCTTGGTGACGGTCATCACGTCGCCGGCCCCGAGGCTCGCGACGGTGTCGTCGATGTACGCGTTGATGCCGGTGCCGAGCCCGGTGGTGAGGGTCAGCGTGAAGGCGCCGACGAAGATCGCGAGGATCGTCAGGACGGTGCGCGTCAGGGACCGGAACGTGCTGCGGACGGCGGTGCCGACCAGATCGAGGACCTTCATGCCGCCACCTCCGCGTCCACGACGCCGTCCCGGATGCGGATGCGGCGGTCGCACCGCGCCGCGAGGTCGTCATCGTGCGTGACGACGACGAGCGTGATGCCGTGCTCGGCGTTGAGACCGAACAGGATGTCTTCGACGACCGCGCCGGTCGCCGAGTCGAGATTGCCCGTCGGCTCGTCGGCCATGAGGATGCGGGGCTCGCCGACGAGGGCGCGGGCGATCGCCGCGCGCTGCTTCTGGCCGCCCGAGAGATCGACGGCGCGATTGGCCGCCTTGTCGTCCAGCTCGAGCTGCTCGAGCGCGGCCATGGCGCGCTGCCGCCGCTCGCGGCGCCCGACGCCGGCGATCGTGAGGGGGAGCGACACGTTCTCGAGCACCGACTGGTTCGGCGTGAGGAAGAACTGCTGGAAGACGAACCCGAAGGTGCGGTTGCGCGTCCGGTTGAGCGCGCGCCCGCCGAGCCCGGTCGTGGCGGTTCCGTCGATCTCGACGGTGCCGCGCGTCGGCTGGTCCAGGAGAGCGAGGAGGTGCATGAGCGTCGACTTGCCCGAACCGGACTTGCCGACGATGGCGACGGACTCGCCCGGCATGACCTCCAGGCTGACGCCGCGGAGGGCGTCGAACCGTGCCGCGCCCCGGCCGTAGGTTCTGCGCAGGTCGTGCGCTGCGAGAGCTGGTGTCTGCATCGATGTCTCTTTCTGCGAAGGGGTATCAGGTTCCAGCGTCCGGATCGGCATCCGTCGTGTCGTCCGCCCTCGGGTGGCTCTCGGGAATACCGCGACCGCGGTATGCCGATACCGCGGCCGGACGTCGGCGTGCGCGGACGCGGACGGCAAGATGGACGCGTGGCCTCACTTCCTGTGCTTCGACGGCGCTTCCCGGCGTGGGCGATGGACATCGTCATCGTGCTCGTCGTGGCCGCCACCGCGATGGTCAGGCCCGGGCTGGAAGACGAGCGCGGCCCGCTGGCGTGGGCGGCGGTGCTGCTGCCCGCCCTCATCCTGCTGGCGCGGCGGCGGTACCCCCTCGCCGTGCTCGCCGCGACGGTCGTGTGCTTCTGGGTGGTGGCGCTCACCGCCACCGCGACACTGCTCTCGCCGATCCCCGCGGCCTTCGCCGCGTACGCGGTGGCGATCGCCGGCCCCCGTCGGACCACGATCATCGCGACGCTCGCGGCCTGCGCCGCGATGGTGCTGCCGGTGTGGATCGCCGACGCTGACTTCGCGCTCTTCGCGATGTTCCAGCTCACCGCGACGCTCGCCTTCGCGGCGGCGCTGGGGGATGCCGTCCGCACGCGTCGCGCCTACATCGAGGCGATCACCGCGCGAGCCGAGCGCGCCGAGCGCACGCGCGAGGCCGAGGCGTCCCGCCGGGTGGCCGAGGACCGACTGCGCGTCGCGCGCGATCTCCACGACGCGGTCGCGCATCAGATCGCCGTCATCAGCCTCAACGCCGGCGTCGCGACGTCCGCACTGGATGACCGCCCCGAGGTCGCGCGCGAGGCACTCGTCACGATCCGCACCGCCTCCCGCAAGGTGCTCGGCGAGATCGGCGAGCTGCTCGCGTCGCTCCGCCAGGGGGAGCCCGACAACGACGCCGCCCGGCCCGGACTGGACGACGTCGCGTCGCTCATCGAGCGCTTCCGCGACGCGGGGCTGACGGTGCAGCTGCGCGGGGACGACCTGCTGACCCGGGCCGAGCCCGTGGGCGACGTCGTCTACGCCGTCCTTCAGGAGGCGCTGACCAACGCCCACAAGCACGGTGCGTCCGGGGTGACCCGCATCGACGTCTCCGCGACCGACGACTCCCTCGAGATCGTCGCGGTCAATCCGGTCCGCGGCGACAGCGCGTCCACGGTGTCGACCGGCCTCGGACTGGTGGGGATGCGCGAGCGCGTCGAGGACATCGGCGGACGGCTCGAGGCCGGACACGCGGGCGATGCCTACCGCCTGCGGGTCACGCTCCCGCTCCAGAGGAGCAGATCGTGATCCGCGTCGTCATCGCGGATGACCAGGCGCTCATCCGCTCGGCAGTGCGCCTGCTCCTGGACGCGCAGCCCGACGTGGAGGTCGTGGCGGAGGTCGCCGACGGCGCCGAGGCGCTCGCCGCGGTGCGGGCGTCGGACGTCGACGTCGTCGTCATGGACATCCGCATGCCGGTGATGGACGGCATCGCGGCGACTACGGCGATCTGCGACGATCCGTCGATCGCACGCACCCGCGTCCTCATCCTCACGACGTTCGAAGAGGACGACTATCTCGTCCAGGCCCTGCGCGCGGGCGCGAGCGGGTTCATCGGCAAGGGCGCCGAGCCCGACGAGATCGTGCGCGCGGTGCGCGTCGCCCACAGCGGTGAGGCGCTGCTGTCGCCCGCTGCGACCAGGTCGCTGATCGCGCGCTACCTCGACGCGGCCCCACCGCCGGGCCGCACGCGCGCGGACCGGTCGCTGCTGGATCAGCTGACCCCGCGTGAACGCGAGGTGCTCGCGCTGGTCGCGCAGGGCCGTTCGAACGACGAGATCGGCGCCGAGCTGTGGATTTCGCCGGCCACCGCGAAGACGCACGTCAACCGCATCATGGCCAAGCTCGACGCGCGCGATCGTGCGCAGCTCGTCGTGTGGGCCTATGAGGCGGGTGTCGTGGTCCCGGGTGGTCAGGACTGACGACGGTCCGATGCCGACACCGGCGCGGGTGCGTCGGCCAGCGTGCTCTCCCAGCCGAGCGACGGGGCGACGTACCGGGCGAACGAATCCATCAGCCGCAGGTTGAAATCGACGCCGAGCTGGCTCGGAATCGTGATCATGAGGGTGTCGGCGCTCTGGATCGCCTCGTCCTGCAGCAGCTGCTCGACGAGGACGTCCGGCTCCGCCGCATAGGTCTTGCCGAACGTCGACCGCATGCCGTCGATGACGCCGATCTGGTCGCCGTCCTGCCGTCCGCCGAAGTACATCCGCTCCTGCGCCGTCGTGATCGGGATGACCGACCGGCTCACCGACACGCGCGGCTCACCGGCGTGACCGGCCTCGCGGTACGCGGCGCGGAACGCGTCGATCTGCTGCGCCTGGAGCAGGTCGAACGGGGTGCCGTCGGCCTCGGTGAGCAGCGTCGACGACATGAGGTTCACGCCGGTGCGCCCCGCCCACTCGGCGCTGTCGCGGTTGCCCGCGCCCCACCAGATGCGCGAGCGCAGACCTTCCGAGTACGGCTCGATCCGCTGCAGGCCCATCCCGCCGCCGAACGGCGAGTACGGATCGCGCTCGGCGAGCCCCTCACCCTCGACCGCGCGCAGAAGAAGCGCGAAGTGCTCGCGCGCGATGTCGGCGCCGCGCGGATCCTCCGACCCGGTGTAGCCGAACGTCTCGTAGCCGCGCACCACCGACTCGGGTGACCCGCGGCTCACGCCGAGCGCCAGGCGCCCGCCCGAGATGAGATCGACGGATGCCGCCTCCTCGGCGAGATACAGCGGGTTCTCGTAGCGCATGTCGATGACGCCGGTGCCCATCTCGATCCGCTGCGTGCGCGCGGCGATCGCCGCGAGCAGCGGCATGGGGGAGGACTGCTGACGCGCGAAGTGGTGCACGCGGAAGTACACGCCGTTCACGCCCAGCTCGTCCATGCCCTGGGCGAGATCGATCGCCTGGAGCATCGAGTCGGCCGCCGACAGCTCGTGGCCGCCGCCGAGCGGGCCGTAGTGTCCGAACGAGAGGGTTCCGAAGCGCTTCATGTCGAATCGAACGCTACCCCTCGCGAATCCATTCCGCTGAATGGGCATGGCTGAGCGCGCCCCCGCGCTGGGGAGGCCGGGCGGCACCTCGTCCGGCGGGAATATGTTCCCCGTCGCCGTGTGTTTGTCCGAACATGACACGCATCGGAACCAGTGACCTCGACATCCTCCCCCTGTCGCTCGGCGGCAACGTCTTCGGCTGGACCGCCGACCGGGACATGTCGTTCCGCATCCTCGACTCGTTCGTCGCCGGCGGCGGCGACTTCATCGACACCGCCGATTCCTACAGCGCGTGGGCCCCGGGGAACGCGGGCGGCGAGAGCGAGACGATCATCGGCGAGTGGCTGCGCGCCCGGAGCCCCGAAGGCGCCGTCGTGGCGACGAAGGTGAGCGCCCACCCGCAGTTCCGCGGGCTGTCGGCGGCCAACGTCCGCGCCGCCGCCGAGGCGTCGCTGACCCGCCTGGGCATCGACGCCATCGACCTCTACTACGCCCACTGGGACGACGAGACGGTGCCGCTCGAGGAGACCGTCGGCGCCTTCGACGCCCTCGTGCGCGACGGCCTCGTGCGCTACCCGGCGGTGTCGAACTACAGCGCCGACCGTATCCGCGAGTGGATCCGCATCGCCGACGAGATCGGAGCCGTGCGCCCCGTCGCCGTGCAGCCGCACTACAACCTCGTGCACCGCGCCGAGGTCGAGCAGAACATCCTCCCCGTCGCCGAGGAGTTCGGCATGAGCACCGTGCCGTACTACGCGCTGGCGAGCGGGTTCCTGACGGGCAAGTACCGCGCGGCCGACGCCGCGGGCGACGGCTCGCCGCGCGCCGGCGGTGCGGCGAAGTACGCCACCGAGCAGGGCCTGCAGATCATCGACGCCCTGGAGCGGATCGGCGACGCGCACGGCGTCTCGATCACCTCGACCGCCCTCGCGTGGCTGCGTGCGCAGCCCACCGTCGCCGCGCCGATCGCGAGTGCGTCGAAGACCGAGCAGGTCGCCGACCTCCTCGCGAGCGCGCGCGTCGACCTCACCCCGGACGAGGTCGCCGAGCTCGACCGCGTGTCGGAGTGGGCTCCCGCCACGGCGTGACCGTGTGACAGCGAGAGGCGTCGCCCCCCGTGCGGGGGCGGCGCCTCTCGCATCCCCGCGCGCGCTGCTCAGCGCGGGACGGCGGTGGGGATCTCGTCGCGCATGCCGGTGTGGATCGCGTACGCGTTCTTGACCGCGGACTCGATGGCGCCCTCGATCCAGCGCCGGGCGCGCCGGTCGCACGCGTCGTTCGCGAACCACATCCGCCCGGCCGGCCGGACCAGGTCGTCGTAGGTTTCCCCGCTCATCTCGAACGGTCGGAACAGCGGCCCGATCCCACCCGCGTACGGGTCGAGCGCCCAGTCGTGCGACACGCCGAACTCGAACGTGTCGCGCGCCTCGGGGTGGATCTTCGCGAGGTGCTCGAGAGCGTCCGAGATGCGCGCCTCCTCCGACAGCATGCTGTAGGCCATGCTGTCCTGCCCCCAGCCGTAGGCGGCGATGATCACGCCCTTGTCGATGTCGGGGTTCTGGCCCGCCGGCGTGTAGACGACGTTGCGTATGGGCAGGTCGGTGACGGTGAGTCCGTGGGTGATCCCGTAGTCCTCCTCCCACCACCGGCGGCTGAACTGCATGAAGATCTTGTGGGCCCGGCCGTAGTAGCTGTTGCGCATCGCCGCGCGCTTCTGCACGTCGACGCCTTCGAGATCGAGGTGACGCAGCAGGATCAGCGGAACCGTCACGATGCACTCGTCGCCCGACACCGTGTGGTGGTCGGCGATGCCGTCCCGGTACAGCACGCGCACGCCGTCGGCATCCTGCGACACGCTCCGCACCTCGGCGCCCAGCCGCGTGCGGTCCATGAGCTGGGGGGCGAACGCGTCCGCGAGCGTGTCGGAACCCGCGTCGATGTAGACCAGGTCGCCGAAGACGTCCTGGTGGTACTGGGCGAACCACTCCACGAGCGAGAAGTGGAAGCGGCCCTCGATGTTCAGCAGCGGACCGAGCAGCGATCGCGCCTGCTTGCTGACGCCCCGCTCGACGAGGAAGCTCAGCAGCGAGTAGCCGTCGTAGCGGTCGATGATCCGCTGCCATCCTCCCGGCTCGTCGATGAGCTCGAGCAGCGGCTGCATCGCGTCCTTCAGGATGTCGGCAGGCTCCTTGCCCCGCTCGTGCTCGGGCAGGCCGAACTCGAAGCTGTCGCGAGCGAAGTCGCCGCGTCGCACCCGGGTGCCGTTGAGGAAGATGAAGGTGTTGCCGTCGTACATCGGGAAGGGGCTGGTCGCGAGCCGGAATCGCTCGGTGATGAGGTGCTGCGCGAGCCGATGCCCGCGCGGGAACCGCATCGCCCCGAACTCGCCGTACATGCCGCCCGCGAATCCGCGATATGTGTAGATGCGGCCGCCGAGGCGATTGCGCGCCTCGAGGAGCGTGACGTCGTGACCGGCCTCGTGGAGCATCATCCCCGCGGTGAGTCCGGCGATGCCGGCCCCGACGATGACGATCCGCTTGCGGTCGCCGTCCAGCTGCGGCAGACCGTCCCGGAGGACGGCGAGCGGGTCGATCTCGATCACCATGTCACGGACCTCGCTCCCTCGCGCGGGCCGTCCGCTCCGGCCCCTCCCCGGTCCCGGCCAACGTATCGCGGGATGCCGGGGGCGGAAAGGGCCGGAGCGGCGCCGTCGCGCGTGGCGCTGTGGGGCGTCAGCGCGCGATGGCGGTGTCGCGCGCGGTCTCGACCATCCGCTCGGGGGAGTCCTGCCGGAACCCGACGAAGAGCATGTAGCCGGCGAACCACAGCTCGAAGCCGAAGATCGGCACGGCGAGGATCATCGCCAGGTCGCCCGACTGCTCGACGACCCCGAACAGCTGGCCGAGGTCGCTGAGCAGCACCAGCGTGCCGCCGACGGCGCCGAGGATCGGGATGCCGGGGAACACGAGCCGCGAGCGCCACAGCATGAACGCGATCACGAGCGTGTTGACGGCGATGACCAGGCCCTGTCCGACGAGGAAGGACGCTTCGTGCAGCCACGAGAGCGCAGGCTCGAGAGCCGGGTCGGTCGATGCCGGGATCGCACCGGTCTGCAGCTGGATGAGCGCGATCATCGGGAGCGTTCCGGCGCCGATGATCGCGGCCTCGAGGCCGCGCAGGCCCGCGAACGCGGCGGCGCCGGCCGGGCCGTAGGGACGCAGCACCGTCAGCAGCACGACGCCGTTGCCGACGCACGCGAGGGCGAGCGCGACCTCGAGGGCGACGCCCAGCTGCACGAGTCCGACGTCGCCGCCCTCGGTTCCGAGGCGATAGACGATCGCCGCGCCGACCGACGTGACGTGTGTGACGAGGTAGAGGAGGCCCGCAACGAGGGCGAGGGAGCGAAGACGGGTCATGGTGTTCCGTTCTGATCAGGTGGGGCTCAGGGAGGATCGGGTATCGGTATACGGCGTATACCTTGCAGGAACCGACTCTAGGTATACGGTGTATACATGTCAAGTCCGGATGCCGCCCGCACACCGCTGAGCCGCGCGCGCGTCGCCGAGGCCGCCGTCGCCCTCGCCGACGACGTCGGGCTCGACGGCACGACGATGCGCCGGCTCGCGGACGACCTCGGCGTGACCCCCATGGCGCTCTACAAGCACGTCGCGAACCGCGAGGAGCTCGTCGACGCGATGGTCGACCACATCGTCGGCGAGATGATCGCCCCGGACGCCGATCCGGATGCCGTCACCGCCGGCACCTGGAAGAGCGCGCTGCGCGCGCAGGTGACCGCGTCGCGCGCCGTCGTGCTGCGGCATCCGTGGTCGGTCGAGGCCATCGAGACCCGCACACTCGCCAGTCCCGTTGTGCTCGCCTACATGGACCGGCTCATGCGGATCCTGTTCGCGGGCGGGCTGTCGGCCGACCTCGTCCACCATGCGATGCACGCCCTGTCCACGCGCATGTGGGGCTTCACGCGGGACGTGCTTCCCACTCCCTCGATGCCCGATGATCCGGCCGAGCGCGCCTCGGCGCTCGCCGGATTCGCCGAGGCGTACCCGGGGATCGTGCGCATGGCCACGACCGCTCCGCACGCCGGCGCGGAGTGCGACTCCGATGCCGAGTTCGCGTTCGCGCTCGAAATCCTGCTCGACTCCTTCGAGCGCCTGCACGCGGCGGGCTGGTCCTCGGTGCCGGCCGTGGTCTGAGCCGGCACCTCGGCCGCGCGTTTGCGGGCTACGCGACCTGGCGCCGGCTGCTCGAGGTGAGCCGGTCGCGCGCGTGCGTGTTGTGGCGGCCGACGTCGACGAGGGTCGTAGCCTCGCCCAGACCCATCGGCCGCGTCGAGACGTACATCGACTCGGCGCGATCCACGGTGAACGTCTCGTGCCACACGCCGACCGCGCCGGGTGCGCGCCGGGCCATGCGGTTGAACGCCGTCCATGCCGGCCGGTGCTGCTGCGACGGGTTCGAGGCGTACGCGTAGAGCTTGTCGACCGAGTCCCAGTACTGCACGACGTAGGGGCCGCCGCGCCCGAAGAGCAGCGCGTAGCCGAGCATGCCGGAGTCAGGGTCCTCGCTCAGTTCGCGGATCATGCCGGGCATGGCGAGGAACACCGGAAGCCACAGGTCCGGTCGCCACGGCCGGTTGATCTGCATGCCGATGTGGAAGACGACGAGGTCTCCGTCGTGGTGGTGGGTCATGCGGCCGGGAAGAACCTTCGCCATGGTCGACATCCTCTCGATAGTGTCACTATCCATAATGGATAGCGATACTATCCATGTCAAGAGGTGATCATGCGTATTTCAGAGCTGGCGAAGGCGACCGGGGTCTCGGTCGCCTCGATCAAGTACTACCTGCGCGAAGGGCTGCTGCCCGAAGGAGTCCGCTCCTCGCCGACGCAGGCCGACTACGGCGACGCCCACGTGCGCCGGCTGGGTGTCATTCGCGCCCTCATCGACTCGGGGGTGAGCGTCGCCGAGGTGCGGCGCGTCGTCGCGATGCTCGCGGATCCGCCCGAGAACCCCAACGACCTCCTCGGCGCGGCCCACGCGGCGGTCACGCCGCCCGTGGACGATGACGTCGACACGGCATCCGCCCAGGAGCTCATCGCGGGGCTCGGCTGGCAGCCGGGCCTGTGCGACGACGCGACGGTCGCCGCCATCGCGCGGGCGCTGCAGAACATCGAGCGCGCGGGCTTCGCGATGCCGTCCGCCGTGGCCGCGGAGTACGTCGACGCGATGCGCCGGATCGCGGACGCCGAGATCGCCCACGTGCCGCTGAGTTCACCCGACGAGGCGGTGCGCTACGTCGTGCTCGGTTCGGTGCTCGTCGAGCCTCTGCTGCTGTCGCTGCGCCGCGTCGCCGAGCAGATCGCATCGGGGAGGCGGTTCGCCGACGGTGTGACGGAAAGCCCGGACTGAGCTGAGAAGAATCCCAGGTCAGAGTGGTGAAAATGGCGGAGGATAGGGGATTCGAACCCCTGAGGGCTTGCACCCAACACGCTTTCCAAGCGTGCGCCATAGGCCACTAGGCGAATCCTCCAGAGCCCTTCGCGAAAAGGGCCGCAGGACAGTCTACCTGGTCGGCCGGGGTGCTCCGATTCCGGTGGAGCACGTGTGCGCGACCTCGATCCGCGCACACGCTCTCTGGCGATACACAGGTGAATTCTGGTAGGCAAGGGAAGTTCTCGCTCTCTCGGGGGAGGGGCGGGATGACGCACTGTCGTCGTCATACCGAGGAGAGAAGATGCACACTCGCGGCAAGATCATCGGCGCCATCGGCGCACTGGCCGGAATCGCGCTGGCCGTCACCACGGCGGTGCTGCCGGCTTCGGCGGCCAAGCCCGTCCGCGGCGGCGGCGAATCGTCGTCGGGAGTGACCTGCTCGTCCCTCGACGGACGCACGGTCACCGCGTCGGGCGTAAGCGAGGTCGTCGCGATGACGGCCGGCGAGACGCTCAGCGTCTCGGCGAGCCCCGCGCTCGCCGAGGACCGGATCATCGCCACGGTCGTGATCGGCCTGGCGTTCGACTTCTACGAGGCTCCCGCGACCTCCGGGTTCCACTACACCGCGGGCATCAGCACGACCCACAGCTTCAGCTGGTCGTACGAAGCCGCGGGCACCCGGCCCGCGTCGCTGACGTGGACCTTCTCGTGCTCGTCCGGTGGCAGCGGCGGCGGCTCCACCACGGTGAGCGACGCCGACGGCGACGGCGTCGCCGATTCAGCCGACGTCTGCTCCGGAACCTCGCTGCCCGACAGCGTGCGCAAGGCCGCGGGGGGCTACTACGCCAACAAGTCGGGCGTCTTCATCGACGGCACCGGGGCCAAGTCGGGCTACACGATCACCGACACGGCCGGCTGCTCGGCGAAGCAGATCGCCGCGGAGGTCGGGCTGAAGAAGTCACAGAGTCGCACCGGCATCTCGCTGTCGGTCCTCAAGAGCTGGGTCGCCGCCCACTGAGCCCCGCCGCCGACGTCGCGCGCCCGCATCAGGCGCGCGACGGCCTCGCCGCGGCGTAGGCGGTGCCCGGACGCACGATCAGCGATCTCGGCGCGATGACGGCGAGGGCGCGACGCGACACCGGCACCTGCGCCATGAGAGCCGCCCGAACAGCGATCGCGGCCCCCGGCAGCACGTCGCCCTCCCAGTACTGCGCCCTCGAGGGGGCGTAGGCCGCCCGTTCGATGGCGTTCACGAGCTGGCCCATGACCTCGGGCGGAGCACCGTAGCGCGCGACGAGACGCTCGCCGAGCGCCCGCGGTGTCTCGGCGGGCGGCACGGGGATCCCCAGGTCGATCGCCGTATCCTGCACGAGTGCCCAGGCGGCGCCCGCGTCGCCCTCGGCCGCCTGCGCGAGCCGACCGCGGCGCCGGATCTCGCGGGCGACGGCGGGCAGCGTCAGCAGGGCCGCGATCACCAGCGCCACCGCGGCCGGCGGCCATCCCTCGCCGCTCGCGGTGAGGGGACCCGAGGCCGACCCCGTCTGGTCCTGGCCGAGGTCCTGGGGGCGCTCGCCCGCGGTCGGGGTGGCCGACGCGCTCGCCTGGGCCGACGCCGTGACCCCCGGGATGCCGGCCAGCGGATCGGAGGTCGCCGACGAGAACGCCGTCGGTGAGCCCAGGCTGTTCGTCGGCTCGAAGGCGACCCATCCGATGCCCTCGAAGTAGACCTCCGGCCACGAGTGCGTCCGGCTCGTGGTGATCGAGTGGACCGTCTCGCCGTCGATCACCTCGGTCGTCGAGGAGCCGGGGAGGAACCCGACGACGATGCGGCTCGGCATCCCGAGCTCGCGCGCCATCATCGCGAACGCCGACGCGAAGTGGATGCAGTACCCCTCGCGCACCTCCAGGAACTGCGCGATCGCCTCGGCGCCGCTGCCGTCGAAGCCGGCGTCCACGGGGGCCGACAGCGAATAGCGGAAGTCGGTGCCGCGGAACCAGGCCTGCAGCGCGGCGAGTTTGTCGTAGTCGGTGAACGCGTCTGCGGTGACCTGTCTGGCCAGCTGCCCGACGATGGCCGGAACCCCGTCGGGCAGAGACGTCGTGTCGTTGGGCAGGCCGGGCCACACCGCCTCCGCCGCCCTGATCTGCTCGAGCGTGGGACGCGGCACGTGCGTGGTGACCTGATACGTCTCGCCCTGGCTCGACCCGGCCCGCGCGACCACCGTGCGATTCCACGGCACGGCCGCCCACTGGCCGACGAGCCCCGTGACCGTCACCGCGGGATAGCTGACCGGCAGCCACGTCGACGACAGGTTCTCGACCTCGACGGTCGTGACGTACTCGTCGACGCGGATGCCTTCGGCCACCGACACATCGCCGAACTCGCTGGGCGAATCCAGGGGGATCGAGCGAGAGATGTCGGGGTTCCACACCTCGCCGTCGAAGTCCGACAGGGTGGTCGCGCGCAGGTACGGCGGCGACGGCGCCGAACTGTGGATGCGCATGATCTCGATCTCGCGCGGCCGGCGCAGATCGTCGCCCAGCTCGAGTGAGGCGTCGAGGCCGACGCCCGTCCCGAACGGGTTGCTGCCTGCGCGGAGCACCGGCTGGGGGAGCGTCGGCGTGACGACGAGCGCGACCACGACGGCGACGGCCCCGATGCCGACGGCCGTCGCCGTCACGCCGGCCAGCGGAACGGCGGCCGGTGCCGATTCGCCTCCCCGGGCCGGCGACGGATCGCGCGACTGGGTCTCGGCCCGCACGAGGAAGAGGATGCACGCGGCCAGCAGCACGAACGCCAGGATGTCCGGCTCGACGGGCACCGCGATCGCCGGGATCAGCGACACCATCACGAGGGCGATCGCGGCCAGCAGCGGCATGCGGGCGGTGATGACGACGTGGTCCACCGCGATCGTCAGCAGCCCGGTGGCGCCCATGATCAGGAAGGCGAGCGGCTCGGTCGCCTCCATCGGCGCCACACCGTGGTAGATCGCATCCATCGCCGCCTCGATGAACACGGGGACGGCCTGCACCGACGAGACGGTCGGGATGAACCCGAGCAGCGAGACCGAGCCGAGGAAGACGGCGCTCATGAACACCAGCCACAGCGCCGCCTCGGCGAGGCTGACCGCGACGGCGGGAAGACGCAGCCGCCGGGCGATGTATCCGGTCGCCAGCAGCGCCGTCATGAGCACGACGGTGCCGCCCAGCCACGGCCCGGGGGTGACCACCCGCAGAAGCGGGAGCACCGTCACCAGCAGGGCCAGCAGACACCCGATCGCGAGGGTCAGATCGCCGCGCCGCACCGGCCGCCGCTCACCGGAGGACACGACCGGCCTCCGTCTCGGCGGCCTGCGCCCATGCATCCGCCACCTCGCCCTCGCCGACGCGCGCCGCGTGCCAGCCGTGGGCGGTCGCGCGCTCCAGGGCGTCGGCGCGCGGATCGACCGCGAGCAGGATCGCGGCGGACGTGTGGTGCGCCACCGAGGCGAGGGCATCGGCGTCCGCCGGATCGAATCGCCCGACGATCAGGACGAGCGGGCCGGTCATCGCGCCGACGAACAGGTGCGGCAGGCGCGGCAGGGTGTCGCCGTTGCGGGCCCGGAGCGACGCGAAGTCCGCCACCGCGTGGTCGACCTCGACGAGGTCGCCGCCCGCGATCGGATCCGCCAGCAGCACGCCGTCGCTGTCGGCGACGTCGACGGCGAAGCCGTCGCGCACCAGGCGCGCCATGGCCGACACGCACGCGGACACCGCGACCTCGAAGCCGGGATCCGCTCCCGGCGCGGCCGTGGCCAGCGGGTCCCACCGCGTCGCGCTGCGGTCGAGCATCACGGTCGCCTCGGGGGTCGACTCCTGCTCCTCCTGACGCACCATGAGCGAGTCGTGGTGGGCGCTCGCGCGCCAGTGGATGCGGCGCATCGAGTCGCCGGGGACGTAGGTGCGCGGGGTGAGGTTGTCCGACCCCTGCCCGAGCCGCTCGTTCGTCATGTGCCGCATGCCGCCCGATTCGCCCGACGCGATGCGCAGCGACGGCAGCTCGACCACCTCGGGGGCGACGACGACCCGCGTGCGGTCGCCGAGCACGGTGTTGCGACGCACCAGCCCGAACGGATCGAGCACCCGCACCGAGAGCGGACCGATCGCATGGATGCCGCGGCTCGTCCCGCGGACGCGGTACGACAGGTCGACGGTGCGCTCGGCTCCCCGCAGCCCCGAAGCCAGCGCCGGGAACACGCCCTCGGCGCTGCCGGCCAGTCCCACCGGCAGCGCGTCGTGCCACAGCCCCGTCGCGGTCGGCAGCGCGCTGCGCGCACCGACTCGCACCGTCACCTCGGCCTCGCGGCCCACGGCGACGACGTCCGGATGCAGGGCGCGCTCGACGCTGTCGGTCCGCTGGGCGACATAGAGCGAGATCAGGCTCGTGAGCACCGCCGCCACCAGCAGCACCCCGAAGTACACCAGCTCGACGAGCCCCAGCTCTCCGGCGGCGATGAAGGCCGCCACCCCGAGCACCAGCGCGCCCGTCCCACGGGGCGTGAACGGCCAGATGCTCGACATGATCGTGGGTGCGATTCAGGTCCGCGGGGCGATCGGCACGCGCACCGTGGAGACGATGCGCTCGAGGATGCCGGCGATGTGGTCGCCGGCGCTGCGGCCGCGCCCCGTCCCGGCGGTGCGCGTGGGGATGAGGCGGTGGGCGAACACCGGCGAGATCAGATCCGTCAGATCGTCGGGAATGACGAAGCCACGGCCGTCGAGCGCCGCACGCACCTTCGCGGCGCGCACGAGCTGCAGCGTCGCGCGCGGGCTCGCGCCCAGCCGGAGGTCCGGATGCTGCCGCGTCGCGCGCGCGAGGGCGACGGCGTACTCCTCGATGGCGGGGGCCACGTGGATCGCGCGCGCCCAGCCGATGAGCGCGAGGACCTCGTCCGCCGAGATGACGGGGGCGAGGTCGTCGAGCGGATTGGAGGTCTCGCGCTGACGCAGCATGAGGGCCTCGGCCTGGGCGTCCGGGTAGCCCATCGACAGCCGCATCATGAAGCGGTCGCGCTGGGCCTCGGGCAGGGCGTACGTGCCCTCCATCTCGAGCGGGTTCTGCGTCGCGACGACCAGGAACGGCTCGGGCAGCATGTGGCTGCGCCCGTCGACGGTGACCTGACCCTCTTCCATCGCCTCGAGCAGCGCCGACTGCGTCTTCGGAGAGGACCGGTTGATCTCGTCGGCGATGACGATGTTGGCGAAGATCGCCCCGTTCTTGAACTCGAACTCGCGCTCGACGGGGTTGAACACCGACACGCCGGTCACGTCGCCCGGGAGCAGATCGGGGGTGAACTGGATGCGGCGGACGCTGGCGTCCACCGATGCGGCCAGCGCCCGCGCCAGCATCGTCTTGCCGACGCCCGGCACGTCCTCGATGAGCAGGTGGCCCTCGGCAAGGAGACACACGAGCGCGCCGCGCACGGCTTCGGGCTTCCCATCGATGACACGGCCGACGGCGTCGAGGATGCCCTGCGTGAGCTCCAGGAAACTGTCGGCGGTCACGGGGCCGCGCGTCGCGGCATCCGTCATCGTGGTGTCTGCCAAAGCGACCTCCCAGGGCTGCCGTCGGGCGATGGAGCCGGTCCGCGGGCGACGTCGCCCACCCGTCGATCGTAACAACGGGCGGCCCCGCCGGGGCCGGGAAGCCGCGAAAGTCGGACGACCTCGGACTCCCCGGCTCCCTAGAGGATGAGGCCGGCCGCCATGAGGCAGACCGACGCGCCCATCGCGACATCCTGCGCACGGTCCAGCCGCGTGTGCGCGCGAGCGGCCAGCACGGCGCTGAACACCCCGTACGCGATCGCACCGACGATCAGCAGCCCGTCGAGCAGGCCGCGGCCCGCGCCGTGCACATGGCCGGCGCCCGCCGCGGTTCCGGAGTGGAGCATGCTCAGCTGGAGCGCCGCCATCGCGACCATGCCCACCGTCGTGTGCACGAGCATCCCGACCTCGGCGCTCGCCGCCGCGACCGCGGCGCGGGTGCGCCGCCGCCGCGGACTGCGGAGGGCGGCGAGGGCGATCGCCGACCCGATCAGCAGCGTCGCCCACACGACGTTCGACACGGCGTGCGCCAGGGCGGCGTCGAGCATCGCGACGAGCATGAGGATCGACGCGAGCAGCTCGGGCACGCGCACCCGGCCGCGATCGGCTGCCAGACAGCAGGTTCCGATCGCGGCCGGGGCGAGGGCCCACGCGTGGAGGATCTCCGGCATGGGACGGATCCTCAGTGGTGGTGGTGACCGTGGTGACCGTGGTCGTGACCCGCGTGCGCGTCGTGACCGTGCTCACGGTGCGCGGTGTGCGCGGCCCCCGTGCCCATCGAGCAGTGGTCCATGACGGGAGCCGGCACGTTCAGCGTGGGGTTCCGCTCGAAGAAGTTGTACGGCTTCAGCGTGAACTTCGCGTAGTCCATCGGCATGACCGGCCAGTCCTCGTTGCGAGGGAAGTGCGTCAGGCCGAAGGTGTGCCACAGCACGACGTCCTCGCCCACGAGGGGCTCGTCGCCCGCGATGAACTCCGGGATGCCGGCGCCGCCCGGATGCTGGTTGACGAAGTCGCCCGCCGCGTAGCGCTCCGCCGGGTCGTACTTCGTGACGAACAGGTTCTTCGTCGCGAACGCGGCGCGGGAGGCGATGACGGAGTCGTCGTCGGCCAGCAGCACGGGGGTCTCGGTCGGGAAAAGCACGTACGACGTCGGCTGACCCATCGACGTGGTCTTCTCGGTCGAGGCGACCTGCCACACGCGGTTCAGGGCGCCGTTCGCGACGCGGCCGGACTCCTTCTCGCTCGTGATGGGCGTGACCTTCTTGCTGAAGGCGTTGCCGGCCGGGTTGATCTCCGAGATCGGCACGCGCACGGCGTCGATCTCGTTGACGACGTTGGCGGTGCCGTCGACGGTCATGTCCAGGCGCGCCGAGAACAGGTGCTGGTGGTACGGCGCACCCAGGCCCGGGGCGACCTGCGAGGCGAACGGATACGGGTTGCCGTCGGCATCCTCACCCGGGTACGCGCTCGAGAAGAGGATGCCGGTGAGCTTGGCCTCGCACTCGATCGTGCCGTCGAGGTACAGGTACCAGAAGAACCCGTAGTCGTAGTTGCCGACGGTGGTGAAGAACGAGATCACCAGGCGCCGCTGGCGACGCACCTCGCTGGAGCCGGTGAACAGGTCGGTGTGCTTCCACAGCGACCCGAAGTCCTCCTCGTGCATGCAGATGCCGTTGCGGATCGTGCGGGGCGACCCCAGCTCGTCCGAGAGCACCGCGTCGACGTAGGTGATGTCGCCCACGCAGTCGCAGCCGAGCTCGAGTTCGTTGGTGTAGCGGCCGAACAGGTACTCGCCGGTGTCGAAGTAGTTCTGCCAGAAGCGGTTCGGCGCGGGGTCGCCGTAGGGGACGACCATCTCGCTGATCGACCCGCGGTACATCACGGGGCGGCCGTCGAACTCGAGCTGGCGCAGCACGAGGCCCTCGCGGGTGTCGAAGCCGATGCGCAGCTTCCAGTTGCCCCACGTGACCATCTCGTCCTCGACGGTGAAGCTGGAGCCCTCGGGCTGGGTGATCTCGATGGGCTTGAGGCCCTCGAGCGGCGGACCCTGCAGCTCGGGGTCGTCGAAGTTGCCGCTGGTCTCGGGGATCTCGAACCCCGGGGTGTCGACGATCTTGAGCACTTCGCGGCGGGCGACGTCGATGTAGGCGGTGAGGCCGTCGACCGGGTGCGCCCACGGGTGATCGGCCGGGTGGTCCATCCGGAACGCGAACGTGCGCAGGATGCGGCGCCCGACCTCGTCCTCGTAGCCGTAGTGCCCGGCCGAGAGCGGCACGAGCACGACGTCGTCGGGGGTGAGGCCGCGGTTCGCGAGGGCGGCGACCCACGCCTCGCTCTCGTTCGCGATGACCCCGACCTCTTCGAACTCGGCGTCGATGATCGGGAGCTGCCCGGCGGTGCCGTCGAGCTCGGTCTCGCGGAGGACCTCGCCGGTCGCGAGCGACACGATGAGGTCGAGGGAGTGGGCGGTGGTCATCTCGAGCAGCTGCACGCGGGCGCGGCGTTCGGGGAGCGGTCCGTCGCCGGCCTCCCACGCGAGCACCTCGCCCTTGGCGGGCTCCTCGAGCCCGACGTAGGCGAAGCGCGTCTTGTCGGTCGTGGTGGGAAGGCCCAGGACGACGGCGCGGACGGCTTCGATCTCGGCGGCGCTCAGGCTCGCCAGCGGGTGGGCAGGGGCGGGCGGCGTGACGAACGCCGCGGTGGTCTGGGTGTCGGTGATGCTCATGATGTCTCCTGGAGAGCGGGTCGAGAGGGCGGATGCCGGGGGCGGAGCCGGGATGAGGTGGCGGCGCCGCCCCCGGAGCTGGGGATGGGTCAGGCGGCGATGGCGTCGGTGAGCTTGGTGTAGGCCTCGGGGTGCTTGGCCTTGATCCACAGCGCCTGCAGGTAGCCGAAGACCGGGAAGGCGACGATGAGGAACAGCAGGAAGCCGCTCACCAGCCCGAAGACCTGGTTGCCGTCGGCATCCACGTCCCCGACGAGCATCGGGAAGTTCGCCGCGATCAGGACTGCCGACAGGACGAGGCCGACGAAGCCGAGGGCCGGCGCGATGACGGTGTTCCACACGCGCTTGTCCTTCTTCGTGCGGGCGAAGTACACGATGATCGCGAGCGAGGTGAGGGCCATCAGGATCGCGATCGCGAGCGTCGCGACGCCGGCGAACCACGTGAACACCTGAAGCACGGGGTCCAGGCCCAGCACCGCGAACAGCACCGTCAGCACGACCGCGGTCGCGGTCTGGACGAGCGAGGACACGTGCGGCGAGAGGTGCTTCGCGTGGACGTCGCCGACCCGGTCGGGGAGGACCCCGGCGCCGGCCATCGAGTGCTGGTAGCGCGTGATGACGTTGTGGAACGACAGCACGCACGCGAACATCGCGGTGATCAGGAGGATGTTCACGCCGACCTCGCCGACGACGCCGAGGTAGCGCGCCATCGTCGTGATGATCATCGAGCCCGGGTCCTCGGCGGCGACGTCCACGACGTTGTCGGGACCCCAGGCCATCACGAGGCCCCACGAGGCGAGCGTGTAGAAGATGCCGATGCCGATGACCGCCGCGTAGGTGGCGCGGGGGATCGTCTTGCCGGGGTCCTTGGCCTCGTCGCGGAAGATCGCCGTGGCCTCGAAGCCGATGAAGGCGGCGATGGCGAACATGAGGCCGATGCCGGGCGAGCCGCTGACGATGTTCGACGGATAGAACGGCTCCGCCGACAGACCCTGCTCGCCGCCGGTGAAGACGACGGCGGCGACCATGACGAGCACAATGCCGACCTCGAGCACGAGCAGGACGCTGAGCACCTTGCTCGACAGCTCGATGTGGCGGTAGCCGAGGATGCCGACGAGCGCGATCATCGCGAGCGAGTACAGGTACCACGGCAGCGCGGGACCGCCGAGCGACTCGACGGTGAAGCCGAGCACGAAGCCGATGTAGCCGAACACCGAGATCTGGATGGTCGTGTACGTCAGCATCGCCAGCCACGCGCTCGCGAGACCCATCGGACGGCCCATGCCGTAGCCGACATACGTGAAGAAGGCGCCGGGCTTGGCGACGTGACGCGAGATCGCGGCGACGCCGACCGAGAACAGCAGCAGCACGACGCCGCTGATGGCGTACAGCGACGGGAAGCCGACGCCGTTGCCGAGCAGGATGCCCAGCGGCGCGGCGCCGCCGACGACGGTGAGCGGGGATGCGGCGGCGACGACCATGAAGACGATCGCGGTGACGCCGAGGGAGCCCTGCAGCGTGCGCTTGGCGGGCGCCGCGGTCCCCTTCGATTCGAGCTGGGTCATGGGTTCGGTCCTCCCGGGACAGTGGTGCGGGAACGGGTGAAGTGGATGATCCGACTCTGTCGCGCCGCTGTTGCCGCACCGTTTTGCGGGCGTGAAACCCTTCGGCACCCCGACTGAGACACCTCCGACGAGGTGTCTCATTCGGGCGTCACGAACTCGAAACACGAGGGAAGCGGGCGGGCAACGCCGCTGGCGTACCGTTCGGAGGGCCATACCCGGAGCTCCTCATGACCGCACTCGAACGCGCGATCGCGCACCCCGACCCCGTCCACTCGTTCGGCGACCGGTCGCCGATGCACGGCCTCGATCGCCGCAGCGTCGGATTCTGGGACGTCATGGCGCAGTCGGTCTCGGCCGTCGCCCCGGCCGCGGCCGCCCTCACGGTCGTGCTCCTGGTCGCGGGGATCTCGGTGCCCGCGACCGTCGTGTCGATCCTCATCGCGGGCGTCCTGAGCGTCGGCGTCGCCCGCACCGTGTCCCTGTTCGCACGGCGCATGGCCGCCGCCGGGTCGATCTACACCTACACGGCGCGAGGCCTGGGCCCTGCGACGGGACTGGCGGCGGGCTCGGCGATCCTCGTCGGCTACGGCGTCATCGCGATGTTCGCGCTGCTCGGCGGCGCGTACTACATCACGTTCCTGCTCGGCTCGGTATGGCCGGCGCTGGACGGTCCTGTGACCGTCGCCGTCGCCCTCGTCGCCGAGGCGGCGTTCGTCGCGATCGTCCTCGTGCTCGGCATCCGGCTGTCGTCGCGCATCGCGCTGATCGTGGAGTGCGTCTCGGTCGCGCTCATCGTCGTGCTGCTGGTCGTGCTGCTCACGCTCATCGGGCCTGTCGACATCGGCTCCGTCGTCGGCGTGGGTGAGTGGTCGTGGGGCGCCATCGCGGCCGGATCCGTCATCGCGCTCACAGCGTTCGTCGGGTTCGAGTCCGCCGCGACGCTCGGCGTCGAGGCGCGCTCGCCGCTGCGCACGGTGCCCCGCGCGATCCTGTGGACGGTGATCCTCTCGGGCGGTCTGTACGTGCTCGCGGCGGTGACGCAGGTCGCGGGCTTCGAGGCCCTCGGGGGCGACCTCGCCGGCAGCGCGTCGCCCATCAACGAACTCACCGCGGCCTTCGGGCTCGGGCCGTGGGGCGTCATCGCCGACATCGGCATCGCGGCCTCGTTCATCGCGTGCGCCATCGGCTCGACCACCGCGCTCACACGCGTGCTGTTCGCGATGGGCCGCGACGGCGTGCTGCCGCGCGTGGCCGGCGCCACCCACCGCCGCCACGGCACGCCGATCGGCGCCATCGTCCTGTCGCTTCCGGTGATCACGGTCGTGCCGCTCGTGCTGATCCTCGCCGGCGTCGGCATCCGCGACGCCATGCACCTCACGATCGCCATCGGGGGAGCCGGATACATCGTCGCGTACATCCTGGTGAGCGTCGCGGCGCCGTTCTTCCTGCGGCGCATCGGCGAGTTGACGTTCTGGTCGACGGCGGTGTCGCTGGTGTCGGCCGCGGTGCTCACGGCGACGCTCGTGACGTTCTTCGTGTGGGATGCGGCATCGGGCAGCGTCGCGATCTGGGTCGTCGCGGGGCTCGCGGCGATCGCCGCGACCGGGGTGCTCGTGCGGGTGCGCCGGGGTCGTGAGACGCTGCGCACCATCGGCTCGTACGACGAGCCGGTGGCCGCCGATGTGCTGGGCGGGGTCGCCAGACCGGACCCGCCGCGATGAGCCCCGAACCCGCGCCGACGCTGTCCGCGCGTCAGCCGAAGGCGGTGCACAGCGCCCTCACCGTGCTGGAAGCGGTCGCGCGTCTCGGCGCGGGGGCGAGCGCCCAGGAGATCTCGCGCGAGCTGGGGCTGCCCCGCGCGACGACGTACCGCCTGCTCAATCTGCTCGTGCAGGACGAGTACCTCGTGCGCACGCCCGATCTGGCGGGGTTCGCCCTCGGTGCGAAGGTCGCCCAGCTCGCGGCGGTCGCGGCTCCGCCGGTGCGCCTGACCGCCGCGGCGCGCGCCGTGGTCACCGACGCGCGGGACGCCCTTCGCGGTGGCGTGCACGTCGCGCTGTACGTCGACGGACGCATCGTCGTCGCCGACGCCGATCCGGACTTCCCGCTCTCGGACGAATCCCGGCTCGCGCGCGAGCCCGCACGCTACGCCCTGGGCCGCCTGCTGGCGGCGGAGACGGGAGGAGCGGATGCCGACGCCGACGTCGTCGTCGACACCGCATCCGACATCTCGCGCTGGGGGGTCGCGCGCCAGATCGGCGAGGTGACGCCCGGCTTCGGATGCCTCGCCGTCCCCATCCGCGACGGCGCGGGTCACCTCGCCGGGGCCGTCTGCTTCGCCGGGCCCCGGCACCGCATCGAGGAGCCCGACGCGGTACTCGAGGTGCTGCGGCCCGTCGCCGAGCGCCTCGGCCCGCTGGTGGTGTGAGCAGGTCGCGGGCACGCGCGACCTGCCGCATGCTTCCGGAGGCATGGGGCGGCACGCGCGCGACGCGCCGGGGGACGTAGGTCCCTGGGGAGCCCGGCTCCCTGGGCGGATGATGGAGCCATGACCGAGCAGAGTGGACGGTCGCGCGCGGTGATGATCGCCCTGATCTCCGGCATCGCGCTGGTCGTCGTCATCGCCCTCATCGCCGTGTTCGCGCGAAGCTCGCCCACGCAGTACGACGCCGACACCCCCGAGGGCGTCGTGCAGCGATATTCGCAGGCCGTCGTCGACGGCGACTACGACGCCGCCGTGGGCTACCTGGTGCCCGAGAGAGCCGACAGCTGCGTGAATCGACGGATCGAGGTCGTCGACGTGCGCGTCACGCTGCTCGACACCACCGTGCGCGGCGACCTCGCCACGGTCGAGGTCGGCATCGCCGCCAGCTACGGAGGCGGCCCGTTCGGCTCGAGCACATACGAGTACGAGGACCAGTTCCTGCTGCAGGAGGTCGAGGGCGAATGGCTCGTCGTCGAAGCCCCGTGGGAGCTCGCCGTCTGCGAGGAGGTGTACGGATGAGCGCGTCGACGCCCGGCGCCGGCACGGTCGTCCGCCGCATCCTCGTCTACGTGATCCTGCTGGCTCTGGTCGTGATCACCGCGATCGGCGTCAGCGGCCTGCTCGAGCGCGTGCTCGGCGCCGGACGCGAACTCGTCGCCGACGACGCAGGCCTCGCGGCCTCGCTCGCGTTCACCTTCATCGGCGGGCCCCTCGCGGGAGTCCTGTGGTGGTGGCAGCAGCGCCGGCTCGCCGATCCGGCCGAGCGCGCCTCGCTGACGTGGGCGCTCTACGTCGCCGCGGCGACGACGGCATCCCTCATCGTCTTCTCCACGGCGCTCGCCTCCGTGGTCTCCGACGGCATCGCCGGGGAGTGGGAGCCCGAGGCGGCCTCGGTCGCGATCGTCTGGGCGGCCGTATGGGTGCTGCACGGGCTGATGCGCGCGAGCTCCCGGATCTCGCCCACGCGTCTCCCGACGCTCCCGGTGCTGCTCGGCGGCGTCTTCGGGCTGGCGATGCTCGCCATCGGCGCCGTGGATGCGCTGGCCGAGCTCATCGCCGAGGCGCTGTCGTTCGCCGAGCCCGTGCTGGCCGGCGGGACCAACTGGTGGCTCACCGTCCTGCAGGCGGCGGTTACGGCGGCGATCGGCGCGCTGGTGTGGTGGTGGCACTGGTTCCGCCAGCGCGGACGGGACGCGGCCGGTGCGTTCGCCGACGTGGTCCAGGTCGTCGTCACCGGCGCCCTGACCCTCACGG
Source organism: Microbacterium thalassium (assembly GCF_014208045.1). NCBI lineage: Bacteria > Bacillati > Actinomycetota > Actinomycetes > Micrococcales > Microbacteriaceae > Microbacterium > Microbacterium thalassium. The sequence continues at coordinate 3,203,713 of NZ_JACHML010000001.1, read as the reverse complement.
CGCTGTTCGGTGCGGGCACCGTGCTGTTCGTGATCCTCCGGCTGCTGTTCGACACCGACCCGATCGCAGAGGTGCTCAGCCCCCTCGACACGGCGCTCGGCGCCGTGCTCATCGGCGGGGTGCTGTGGGCCTATCACTACCCCGTGCTGGCCCGTCGCGGCAGCTCCGTCCTGCGCGCCTCGCGCCTGGTGACCTCCGCGATCGCGCTCATCGGCGCCGCGAGCGGGTTCGGCGTGGTGGTCAACGCGCTCCTGGCGACGTTCACGGCGACACTGGTCGACGACGACCCGCGCACGCTCCTCCTCGGGGGCCTCAGCGCCCTCGTGGTCGGCTTCCCGGTGTGGTGGATCGCCTGGCGCCCCGAACGGTCCGTGGCGGCCGAGGACGCCGCCGACACCGGGCGGCGCGTCTACCTCATCGCCGTCTTCGGGGCGAGCGCGGTCGTCGCGATCGTGACGCTGCTGCTCATCGGGTACCGCGTGTTCGAGTACGTGCTCGATCCGTCCGGCTTCTCCGGCTTCGTGGAGCGGGTGCGGGCGCCGTTCGGGCTGCTCGCCGCGACCGTCGTCGTGTTCGCGTATCACTTCGCGGTGTGGCGGCGCGATCGAGCCCTCGCACGCACCATCGAGCCCGAGGCGAAGCCGACGATCGGCCGCATCGTGCTGGTCTCCACCGCCTCGGAGGCCGATGCGCTCTCGGCGTACTTCCGCGACCAGCTGGGCGTGCGGGTCTCGACGCTGCGGGCGGCCGAGACGGTGCCCGCGGCGGATCCCGAGGCGATGCCGGCCGTGGTCGACGAGCTGCGGGGGATCAGCGCGCCGACCGTGCTGGTGCTGGCCGCGGGTGCGGAGGGCGCACGCGTCATCCCGCTGACGGACTGAGCGCGGGACGGTTCGGCCCACACGCGCAGCCGGGTTAGACTGGGGACAGCTCTCCGCGAGGCGGCATCCAGGCCAACTCCCCCAGGACGGAAACGTAGCAAGGGTAACCAGGCTCTGCCGGGTTCGCGGAGAGTCTTAATTTTTCCGGGGACCTGCATCTCCGGCGGACAGCCGCCCGGGCACCGGCGACCGGGTCGAAGGTCCCTCCCACAGCGCACGAGCCCGCGTCTAGGCTGGGGCCCGTGGCTCAGAGCATCTTCATCACGTCAGCCGAAGGTCACTCGGGCAAGTCCTCCGTAGCGCTGGGCGTCCTCGCGACGCTCGGTCACGCGACGCCCCGGGTCGGAGTGTTCCGCGCGATCGCCAGGTCCACGATCGAACGCGACTACGTCCTCGAGATGCTCCTCGCCCACGACGGCGTCGACCTCGTCTACGACGACTGCATCGGCGTCAGCTACGACGACGTCCGCCGCGACCCCGAGGCCGCGCTCGCCACGATCGTCGAACGCTACAAAGCCGTCGAGGCGCAGTGCGACGCGATGGTCATCCTCGGCAGCGACTACACCGACGTCGGATCTCCCGCCGAGCTCGCCTACAACGCCCGCATCGCCGCGAACCTCGGCGCCCCCGTGCTGCTGGTCATCGGCGGACGTGCCGCACAGGGGCAGCCCGAGCAGCTGGGAGCCACCAAGCCCCGCACGCCCGAGGAGATGGGGCAGATCGCCGACCTCGCCCTCGCCGAGCTCGCCCACGGCCGCGCCGAACTGGTCGGCGTCGTCGCGAACCGCGCCGACGGCGACGCCCTGGGCGCCATCATCGCCGCCATCAGCACGTCCGTGCACGCCGCCCGCGGGGCGTCAGGCGAGGTCCCGGTGTGGGCCATCCCCGAGGATCGGTTCCTGGTCTCGCCGTCGATGCGCGACGTGTCGCGCTCGGTCGAGGGCGAGCTGATCGCGGGCGACCCCGAGCTGCTCACGCGCGAGGCGCTCAAGGTCGTCATCGCCGGCATGAGGGGCGTCAACGTCCTGCCGCGCCTGGTCGACGGTGCGGTCGTCGTCATCCCCAGCGACCGGTCCGAAGTGCTGCTGGCCGTCCTCATGGCCCACTCCTCGGGCACCTTCCCATCGATCTCGGGCATCGTCCTCAACGGCGGATTCGACATCCCCGAGCCCGTCACGCGCCTGCTCGAGGGTCTGAGCGGCGGCATCCCGATCATCACGACCGGATTCGACACGTACGAGACGGCCGTCCGCATCATGAACACGCGCGGGCGCCTCGCCGCCGACTCGCAGCGCCGCTACGACACGGCCCTCAGCCTGTTCGAGAACAACGTCGACACGACCGAGCTCCTCAGCGCCCTGGGCGTCGCGCGCGCGACGGTCGTGACGCCCCTGATGTTCCAGTACCAGCTCATCGAGCGCGCGCGGTCGGACCGCCGCCGCATCGTCCTCCCCGAGGGAGGCGACGACCGCGTCCTGCGCGCCGCGGCGACCGTGCTCAAGCGCGGCATCGCGGACCTCACGATCCTCGGCGAGCCCATCGAGGTGCGCGCACGCGCCCTCGAGCTCGGCATCGACATCCAGCAGGCCGAGGTCCTCTCGCCGTTCGACGCGCCCCACGTCCACAAGTTCGCCGACGAGTACGCGCGGCTGCGCGCGCACAAGGGCGTCACCTTCGAGAAGGCATCCGACACCGTCACCGACGTGTCCTACTTCGGCACGCTCATGGTCCACCTCGGGCTCGCGGACGGCATGGTCTCGGGCGCCGCCCACACGACCGCGCACACGATCCGGCCGGCGTTCGAGATCATCAAGACCAAGCCCGGCGTCTCGGTCGTCTCGAGCGTGTTCCTCATGGCGCTCGCCGACCGCGTGCTCGTCTACGGCGACTGCGCGGTCATCCCCGACCCCACCAGCGAGCAGCTCGCCGACATCGCCATCTCGTCGGCGGCGACCGCTCAGCAGTTCGGCATCGAGCCGCGCGTGGCGATGCTGTCGTACTCGACGGGGGAGTCCGGGTCGGGCGCCGACGTCGAGAAGGTGCGCGCGGCGACCGGGTTCGTGCGCGAGCGCGCCCCGCAGCTGCTGGTCGAGGGCCCGATCCAGTACGACGCGGCCACCGATGCCGCCGTCGCCGCCGCGAAGATGCCGGGCTCGGACGTCGCCGGCCGCGCGACGGTGTTCATCTTCCCCGACCTGAACACGGGCAACAACACGTACAAGGCCGTGCAGCGCTCCGCCGGCGCCGTCGCGATCGGGCCCGTGCTGCAGGGCCTCAACAAGCCCATCAACGACCTGTCGCGCGGGGCGCTCGTCGAAGACATCGTCAACACGATCGCCATCACCGCGATCCAGGCACAGGGAGAGACCCAGGCATGACCCCCGTCCTCGTCGTCAACAGCGGCTCGTCCTCGTTCAAGTACCAGCTGATCGACATGGAGGCCGAGGCCGTGCTCGCCTCGGGGCTGGTCGAGCGCATCGGCGAGCACCGCGGACGCGCGAAGCACAAGGTCCACGCGGCGGCGCTCGCCCCGGCCGCGGACGCGCCGGCGGTGTCGGATGCCGAGTACACGCAGGAGCTGCCGATCCGCGACCACGCGGCCGGCTTCCGCGTCATGCTCGACGCGTTCGCCGAGAACGGCCCCAGCCTCGACGAGCACCCGCCGGCGGCCGTCGGACACCGCGTCGTGCACGGCGGCGCCCGCTTCTTCGAGCCGACACTCGTGACGCCGCAGGTCGAGATCAACATCGAGGACCTCAGCCGCCTCGCGCCGCTGCACAACCCCGGCGCGGTGCAGGGCATCCGCGCCGCGCGCGCCGCGTTCCCCGAGCAGGCGCACGTGGCCGTCTTCGACACCGCGTTCCACCAGACGCTCCCGCCGTCGGCCTACACCTACGCGATCGACGCGGAGCTCGCCAAGGCCCACCGCATCCGCAAGTACGGCTTCCACGGCACGTCGCACAAGTTCGTGAGCGAAGCCGCGGCCGCCTTCGTGGGGCGCCCGAACGAGGACCTGCGCCAGATCGTGCTGCACCTGGGCAACGGCGCGTCGATGACCGCGATCGACGGCGGCCGATCGATCGACACGTCGATGGGGCTCACGCCGCTGGAGGGTCTCGTGATGGGGACGCGCTCGGGCGATCTCGACCCCGCCGTGCTCATCCAGCTCGCGCGGCGGGCGCGACTGTCGATCGACGACCTCGACAACCTCCTCAACAAGCACAGCGGCCTGCTGGGACTGGCCGGGGTCTCCGACATGCGCGACATCGAGGAGCGCCGCGAGAAGGGCGACAGTGCCGCGATCCTCGCCTTCGACGTCTACATCCACCGCATCCGGACCTACCTCGGCGCGTATCTCGCGCAGCTGGGCGGGGTCGACGTCATCTCGTTCACCGCCGGCGTCGGCGAGAACTCCGACGTCGTCCGCGCGGCCGCGCTCGACACCCTCGGCTTCGCCGGAGTGGTGCTCGACCCCGAGCGCAACGCCCCGCGCGGCCGCGGCATCCGCGTCATCTCGGCCGACGACTCGCCCGTCACGGTGCTCGTCGTGCCGACGAACGAGGAGCTCGAGATCGCGCGTCAGACCCTCGCCGTCGCGACCGCGTGACGGGGAGCCGCGCGGCCATCGCGACCGGCGGGCCGCTCGCGGCGGGCGCGATACGGTACCGGCGGTCCCGTCGCGGCACTACGCTGGCACCACGGCACGATGAGGAGCCGTCTTTCGTACCCGCCTTCCGCCGACGCCGGAGGTTTCGTGTCTGCTGATTCGATGCCCGACCTGTCCACGTATGACGCTGTCCTGTTCGATCTCGACGGCGTGCTCACCCCGACCGCCGAGGTGCACATGCACGCGTGGCAGGCGATGTTCCAGGAGCTCTTCGAGCAGTGGGACATCAGCCCCGCGTACACGGAGCGCGACTACTTCGACTACCTCGACGGCAAGAAGCGCTACGACGGCGTGGCGAGCCTGCTGCGCTCGCGCGACGTCGAGGTGCCGTGGGGCGACCCGTCCGACCCGCCGACCGAGGACACCGTGTGCGGCATCGGCAACCGCAAGAACGCCGTGTTCGAGCGCGTGCTGCGCGATGAGGGCATCGCGCCGTACCCGGGCTCCCTCGACCTGCTCGACAAGCTCGCCGCCGCGAACACGCCGGTCGCGGTCGTGTCGAGCTCGAAGAACGCGCTCGAGGTCCTCGCCTCCGCCGGCATCCAGGATCGCTTCGGCCTCGTGATGGACGGCGTCATCGCCGAGCGCGACAACCTCGCCAGCAAGCCCGCCCCCGACGTCTTCGTCGAGGCGGCGCGGATGCTGGGGGTCGACCCCGGCCGCTCGGCCGCGGTCGAGGACGCCCTCAGCGGCGTCGCATCGGCCGCCGCGGGCGGCTTCGAGCTCGTCATCGGCGTCGACCGCGGCGTCGGCGCGCATGTGCTCGCAGACGCCGGCGCGCACCTCGTCGTCGACGACCTGGCCGAGCTCGTGCCCGCCGTCGGCACCGGCGTGCGATTCGATGCTTCGGCCGCGACCGAGGGCGAGGAGCCGGCGTGATCGACCGCGACCGCTTCCCCGCAGACCCCTGGAAGCTCGTCGAGACCCAGTTCTCGGTCGAGGATGCCGGAGTCACCGAGACACTGTTCGCGACGGGCAACGGCTACCTGGGCCTGCGCGGCAACCAGCCCGAGGGCCGCTACGCGCACGAGCACGGCACGTTCGTCAACGGCCTGCACGAGACCTTCCCGATCCGCCACGCCGAGCGCGCCTACGGCTTCGCCGAGATCGGTCAGACCATCGTCAATGCGCCGGACGCCAAGACGATGCGCGTGTACGTCGACGACGAGCCGCTGTCGTTCGACATCGCGGACCTGCCCGAATACCAGCGCGAGCTCGACTTCCGCGACGGCGTGCTGCGGCGATCGCTGCGCTGGCGCACGCCCTCGGGCAAGGAGGTGCAGATCGAGTACGACCGCCTGGTGTCCTTCGAGGAGAAGCACCTCGCGATCATGCGCCTGACCGTGACGGTGCTCAACGCCGACGCCCCCGTCACCGTGAGCTGCCAGCTGCTGAACCGCCAGGACGGCGAGGACGTGTACGGCGGAACGCCCACGGCGCCCAAGAAGGCCGGCTTCGACCCGCGCAAGGCCGAGAAGATCTCGAGCGAGCGCGTGCTCCAGCCCCAGGAGTACTGGCAGGACAAGCTGCGCTCGGCGATGGCGTACCGCGTCGCCGACTCGGGCATGACCCTCGCGGTGGTCGCCGACCACGTCATCGAGACCGAGAACGCCTACAACGCGCGCACGCTGATCGAGCAGGACATCGCCAAGAACGTCTTCCGCGTCGACGGCACCGCCGGCGTGCCGATCCGCATCACCAAGCTCGTCAGCTACCACACGTCGCGCGGCGTGCCGGCGCGCGAGCTCGTCGACCGCTGCCGACGCACGATCGACCGCGCCATGAGCCAGGGCATCGACTCCCACTACGAGCGGCAGCGCCAGTGGCTCGACGCGTTCTGGGAGCGTTCGGACGTCGAGATCGGCGGACGACCCGAGCTGCAGCAGGCCATCCGCTGGTGTCTTTTCCAGCTCGCGCAGGCAGCGGCGCGCGCCGACGGATTCGGTGTGCCCGCCAAGGGCGTCACCGGCTCGGGCTACAGCGGCCACTACTTCTGGGACACCGAGATCTACGTGCTGCCGTTCCTGGCGTACACGACGCCGCAGTGGGCGCGCAACGCCCTGCGGATGCGGTACCTCATGCTCCCCGCCGCCCGCCGGCGCGCGTTCCAGCTGAACGAGGCCGGTGCGCTCTTCCCCTGGCGCACGATCAACGGCGAGGAGGCGTCGGCGTACTACGCCGCAGGCACCGCGCAGTACCACATCAACGCCGATGTCAGCTTCGCCGTCGCCAAGTACGTGCGCGCCACCGGCGACACCGACTTCATGTACCGCGAGGGCGTGGACGTCGTCGTCGAGACGGCCCGGCTGTGGACCAGCCTCGGGTTCTGGCGCACCGCCGACGGCGTCGAGACGTCGTTCCACATCCACGGCGTCACGGGCCCCGACGAGTACACCACCGTCGTCAACGACAACCTCTTCACCAACGTCATGGCGCGCTTCAACCTGCGCGTCGCGGCCCGCGTCGTGCGCGAGATGGAAGAGGTCAACGGCGAGGTCTACCGCGAGATGGTCGCGCGTCTGGGCCTCGGCCCCGACGAGGCCGACCGCTGGGAGAGCGCCGCCGAGGCGATGCACATCCCGTACAGCGAGAACCTCGGCATCCACCCGCAGGACGCCGTCTTCCTCGAGCGCGAGATCTGGGATCTCGAGAACACGCCGCGCGAGCAGCGGCCGCTGCTGCTGCATTTCCACCCGCTGGTGATCTACCGCTACCAGGTGCTCAAGCAGGCCGACGTCGTGCTGGCGCTGTTCCTGCAGGGCAACCACTTCTCGGATGACGACAAGCTCGCGGACTTCGAGTACTACGACCCGCTGACCACGGGAGACTCGACCCTGTCGGCCGTCGTGCAGGCGATCCTCGCCGCCGAGGTCGGATATCAGGACCTCGCGCACAAGTACTTCGAGGAGGCCCTGTTCGTCGACCTCGCAGACCTCCACCACAACGCCGCGGACGGCGTGCACGTCGCCTCGGCCGGCGGCGTGTGGACGGCGCTGGTGTGCGGCTTCGGCGGCATGCGCGACCACTTCGGCGATCTGACCTTCGACCCGCGGCTGCCCGCGTCGTGGCCGTCACTGCGGTACGTGCTGCAGTGGCAGGGAACGCGGCTGGACATCACCGTCGAGCGGACCAAGATGACGTTCGTGGCGGGCGAGGGCGACCCGGTCGCCTTCAACGTGCGAGGCAAGGGCTACGTCATCGGCGGGGGAGAGACCCTCGTCGTGCCGCTCGACGGCCAGGGTCCGGTCAAGCCCGGCCGTCCGTCGCTCGGCCAGTTCGCCAACGTGCGCCGTGAGGACGGGTCGCTGCTGTCGGCATCCGTCCCGGCCGTGACCACGACGATCCCCGTGATCGGCGAGACGGCCGACATCGAGCACGGCGCGGATGCGTGACCCCCGGCTGAATGTCGCAGGCACGCCGTAGGCTGGACGGGTGACCACCGCTCTGTACCGCCGCTACCGTCCGGAGACGTTCGGCGAGATGATCGGGCAGTCGCAGGTCACCGAGCCGCTCATGACCGCGCTGCGCGGCGACCGCGTCGGCCACGCGTACCTGTTCTCCGGCCCGCGCGGGTGCGGCAAGACCACGTCGGCGCGCATCCTCGCGCGCTGCCTGAACTGCGCCGAAGGCCCCACCGACACCCCGTGCGGCGTGTGCGAGAGCTGCGTCGAGCTGGGCCGCGGCGGGGGCGGGTCCCTCGACGTCGTCGAGATCGACGCGGCCAGCCACAACGGCGTCGACGATGCGCGCGACCTGCGCGAGCGCGCCGTGTTCGCGCCGGCCCGCGACCGGTACAAGATCTTCATCCTCGACGAGGCGCACATGGTCACACCGCAGGGCTTCAACGCCCTGCTCAAGCTCGTCGAAGAGCCGCCCGACCACGTCAAGTTCATCTTCGCGACCACCGAGCCCGAGAAGGTCATCGGCACGATCCGCTCGCGTACGCACCACTACCCGTTCCGCCTGGTGCCGCCCGCGGCGATGCTCGCGTACGTCGAAGAGCTGTGCGCGTCCGAGCACGTCACCATCGAGCCGGGCGTCCTGCCGCTGGTCGTGCGCGCCGGCGGCGGGTCACCACGTGACACGCTGTCGCTGCTCGACCAGCTCATCGCCGGGTCCGAGTCCACCGACTCCGGGGTCGTCGTGACGTACGAGCGCGCCGTCGCTCTGCTGGGCTACACCCACGCCGAGCTGCTCGACGAGGTCGTCGAGGCGTTCGCCGCGTCGGACGCCGCGGCGGCCTTCGCCGCGGTCGACCGCGTCGTGCAGACCGGGCAGGACCCGCGCCGCTTCGTCGACGACCTGCTCGAGCGCCTGCGCGACCTCATCATCGTCGCCGCCGCCGGACCCGAAGCGGCCTCGGTGCTGCGTGGGGCTTCGGCCGAGGACCTCGCGGTCATGGCGCGGCACGCGGCGTCGTTCGGCGCCGCCCGCCTCTCGCACACGGCCGACATCGTCATCGCGGCGCTCGACGAGATGACCGGGGCGACCTCGCCGCGCCTCCAGCTCGAGCTGATGGTCGCGCGCGTGCTCGCCCAGGGGTCGGCATCGCCCGCCTCGGCGCCTGCGCCCGCGGCGACCGCGGCATCGCCGGCCGCCGCACCGGTAGCGCCCGCGTCGGCGCAGTCGTCCCCGCCGTCCGAGACCCGGGCGCCCGAACGGCCGGTGCGCGAGCCCGCCACGACGGCGTCGGCCGCGTCCGGGTCCGCTGCGCCGACGTCCGCCGCGCCCACGTCGGCGCCGCGCGAGGCCGCGCCGCCCGAACCCCCCGAGGCCGAGGCTCCGCCGGTGCCGACCGGCCCGGTCACGCTCGCGGTCGTCGAAGAAGCGTGGCCGCGCGTCATGTCGCGCCTCGAGGGCACCAGCCGTGCGTCCTGGCTCATCGTCGCCTCGGCGCGCGTCGCCGGCTTCGACGACGACGTGCTGACCCTCGCGTTCGCGAGCCGCGGCGACGTCGCGAAGTTCAAGCAGCGCACCGCCGGCGCCGGCCCCAGCGAAGACCTGCGCACCGCGATCCAGGGCATCCTCGGCATCCGCGTGAAGTACCTCGCCAAGCACGAGGACGACCTGACGCCGCCGGCCGGCGGCGCACCCGCGGCGGCGGCGCCGGTGACACCTCCGAACGGCGGCCGGTCGGCTCCCGCCGGTGGGGCGGTGGCCTCCGCGCCCGAGCGCCCGGCTCCGACGGAGCCCGCGCCGGCAGGGAACGCGTCGGCTCGCCCGGCGCACGCCGGCCCGGCGAGCCCGCCACGGGCATCCGCGTCACCGTCGCAGGCAGCGCCCGTGACCGACTGGGCCGTCGCGCCGATTCCGGACGCGGCCGCGTCCGCGGCCTCCGGCGGTTCCGTCGCCCAGCTCGCCGTCGACGAAGAGCCCGAGGACGCCGAGTCGTCGGCATCCGCGCGCGTCGCGACGATGGCCCCCGCGGACGGCGCCGTGCTGCGACCCGCCGAGGCGGCGCCGCCCGCCTCGGCCGAGGACGATGACGAGCCCGAGATCGAGACCCCGGCCGCCGAGGCGCCGGTTCCGCCGGTGGTCGCGCCGCCGCTGGCGCCCGCCGGCCGGAGTGACGGGGTGGAGCGCTACGGAGAGGCGGTCGTGCGGCAGGTGCTCGGCGCGACCTTCGTGCGTGAAGAGCCGTACGACCCCCCGACCAGGTTCAGCTGACGATGTACGACGGCATCGTCCAAGACCTCATCGACGAATTCGGCCGCCTTCCCGGAATCGGGCCGAAGTCGGCGCAGCGCATCGCGTTCCACATCCTGCAGACGCCCAACTTCGACGTGTCGCGTCTGGCGGAGCTGCTCACGGACGTCCGCGACAAGGTGCGCTTCTGCGACGTCTGCGGCAACGTCAGCGAGCAGGAGCGCTGCTCGATCTGCCGGGACCCCCGCCGCAACCTCACGCTCATCTGCGTCGTCGAGGATGCCAAAGACGTGGCGGCGATCGAGCGCACCCGCGAGTTCCGCGGCCTGTATCACGTGCTCGGCGGCGCCATCAGCCCCATCGCCGGCATCGGCCCCGACGACCTGCGCATCACCCAGCTCATGCAGCGTCTCGCCGACGGCACCGTGCAGGAGGTCATCCTCGCCACCAATCCCAACCTCGAGGGAGAGGCGACGGCGACGTACCTCAGCCGCCTGCTGCAGACGATGCAGATCACCGTCACGCGGCTCGCCTCGGGGCTCCCCGTGGGCGGCGACCTGGAGTACGCCGACGAGGTGACCCTCGGCCGGGCGTTCGAAGGACGCCGGTCGGTCTGAGCCGCGACGTCGGCCCGCGCCGGTCGGCCGGGCGCGGGACTCAGTCCGGGTGTTCGGCTCAGCTGCGGCGCACGACGGCGCGTCCGGCGCCGCGCCAGCGGCCCACCCGCGCGCGGGACCGCTCGACGCTGCCGAGCGAGGTCCGCACCGGCTGCCCCAGGTAGATGCCCAGCGACGCCCCCACGGCGAGGCTGACGCCGATCGTCGTCGCGGTGGCAAGGGTTCCGAAGCCGGTGAGCAGCAGCGTGGGGGAGTCCGTCGCCTCCACGAGGCTCAGCAGGCCGCGGAAGACGGCCACGCCGGGCACCATCGGCAGGATCGCGGCGATCGTGATGGCGACCGACGGCACGTGCAGCCGGTAGGCGAGGACGATGCCGACGAAGCTGCCGGCGAACGCGCCCACGCCGCTGGCGGCGGCGGTCTCGAAGCCGATCGCCGACGCGGCGAGGAACCCGAGCCACGCGATCAGGCTGAGCACGGCGCTCACCAGGATGATGCGCGAACCCGCTCCGTTGATGATCGCGACCGCGGCGGCGATGAGCGCCGCGCCGAGGAACTGCAGCGGCACCGGACCGAACGGCAGCGTCTCGCTCGGCGGGTCGACGCCGAGCCCGAGGACACGGGCGGTCTCGAGCCCCGCGAGGATGCCGAGCACGACGCCCAGCGTCTGGGTCACCAGCTCGAGGATGCGGCCCATCGCCGTCAGCGCGAAGCCGTCGATGGCGTCCTGCGCCGCGCCCACCACCGTCAGGCCCGCGAGCATCAGCACGACGCCCGACGCGACGATCACCGAGGGACGGATGGACTCCGCCGCCTCCCATCCGGTCAGCGCGAGCACCGGCGCCACGGCGGCGACGAGGGTCAGCACGAACGCGCCCGCGATCTGGCTGAAGAAGAAGGGCACCCGCAGCCGCGCGAGCGCGAACTGGGTCAGTGCAGCCAGGGCCGCCGCCACGAACGCCAGCGCGAGCACGAGCCAGTTCAGCCCGAACATCACCGCGACCCCGACCGCCAGCAGCGCCTGGGCGCCGATCACGGCGATGGGGCGGTAGCGGAAGGGTGTTCGCCGGATCTGCCGGTACCGCTCGACGGCGGCATCCAGCCCCTCGCCCTTGCGCACAGCGGCGACGAGGGCCTGGAGCCGCTGCAGCTTCTCGTGATCGGGCACCGCCGCGCGCACCACCCGCATGAGGGTGATCGGCCGAGGAGCGCCGCTGCGGTGGTACGCCGCGGTGATCGAGTTGTACGTGACGTCGACGTGGACGGGGTCGAGACCGTACGCCCGGCCCACGCGCACGATGACCAGCGTGACCTCGCTCGCCGGTGCGCCTGTCACGAGCATGGTCTCTCCGATGCGAACCGCGAGGTCCAGGACACGCACAGCGAGGGCGTCGTCGATGACGGGGAGTGCCTCGGTGGCGTCCGAGACGACGATGTCGGTCTGGAAGAGCCCACGCAGCCACTCCCGGAACCCCCGACGCTGTGGCTGCATCCGTCTGCTCGCTTTCCGCCCGCCGCGCCGCGCGCGCCGCGCGTCACCTCGATGGTAGCGACGGGAACCGCGCTCCGACCGTCACATGGACGGGGCCGCATCGGGCGGGTCCGTAAGATGGTCCGGTGGGCGCGGCTTCCGCGTCCCGGCCTCATCAGCACCCGTGCCGTCCGGCACCTCAGGAGTTTTCATCGTGGCGCTCATCGTCCAGAAGTACGGCGGCTCGTCGGTCGCCGATGCCGAGAGCATCAAGCGCGTCGCCAAGCGCATCGTCGACACGCGCCGCGCCGGCCACGACGTCGTCGTGGCCGTGAGCGCCATGGGCGACACGACGGACGAACTGCTCGACCTCGCCGCGCAGGTCGCACCCATCCCGGCGCCCCGCGAGCTCGACATGCTGCTGTCCAGCGGCGAGCGGATCGCGATGGCGCTGCTGGCGATGGCCATCCACTCGATGGGCTTCGAGGCTCGCTCGTTCACCGGCAGCCAGGCCGGCATGATCACGACCGCCGACCACGGCTCGGCCCGCATCGTCGACGTCACCCCGGTGCGTCTGCGCGAAGCGCTCGACGACGGCGCGATCGTCATCGTCGCCGGCTTCCAGGGCTTCAACCGCGACACGCGTGACATCACGACGCTCGGTCGCGGCGGGTCGGACACGACCGCCGTCGCGCTCGCCGCGGCGCTCACCGCCGACGTCTGCGAGATCTACAGCGACGTCGACGGCATCTTCACCGCCGACCCCCGCGTCGTCCCCAAGGCGCGCAAGCTCGACCGCATCTCGAGCGAGGAGATGCTCGAGCTCGCCGCCAACGGCGCGAAGGTCCTCTACATCCGCGCCGTGGAGTACGCGCGCCGTCACGGCGTGCTCATCCACGCGCGTTCCACATTCAGCTCCGGCGTCGGCACGTGGGTGCTCGGCGCCGGCATGACCCTTCCCGAGGGCGAAGAGGGAGACGACATGGAAGAGCCGATCGTCGCGGGCGTCGCGACCGACCTCAGCCAGGCCAAGATCACGATCATCGGCGTCCCGGACGTCCCCGGCAAGGCCGCGGAGATCTTCAAGATCGTCGCGAAGTCCGGCGCCAACGTCGACATGATCGTCCAGAACGTCTCGGCCGCCGCGACCGGGCGCACCGACATCTCGTTCACGCTGCCCAAGACCGACGCCGCCACCGCGCTCAAGGCGCTCGCCGGCGACCAGGCCGAGGTGGGCTTCGAGAGCCTCGTCCACGACGACCAGATCGGCAAGCTGTCGGTCGTCGGCGCCGGCATGCGCACGCACTCGGGCGTCTCGGCGACCCTCTTCGAGGCGCTCAGCGTCGCCGGCATCAACATCGAGATGATCTCGACCTCCGAGATCCGCATCTCGGTCGTCGTGCGCGGCGACGACCTGGCCGAGGCCGCGCGCGTCGTGCACACCGCGTACGACCTGGACGGCGACGTGGACGCGACCGTCTACGCCGGCACCGGCCGCTAGAATCGGGCAACCCCCCACACTCTCCGAGGAACACCCATGACCCGCATCTCCGATTCCGGACTCTCCGTCGCCGTCGTCGGCGCCACCGGCCAGGTGGGCACCGTGATGCGCGAGATTCTCGCGGAGCGGTCGTTCCCGATCCGCGAGCTCCGCCTGTTCTCCACCGCGCGCTCGGCCGGCCGCGCCGTCCACTTCGGCGGCGCCACGATCATCGTCGAGGACGTCGCGACGGCGGATGCCGCAGGCATCGACATCGCGCTGTTCTCGGCCGGGGCCACGGGCTCGCGCGCGCACGCGCCGCGCTTCGCCGCGGCGGGCGCCGTCGTCATCGACAACTCCAGCGCATGGCGCATGGACCCCGAGGTGCCGTTGGTGGTCGCCGAGGTCAACCCGCACGCGATCGAGGACGCACCCAAGGGCATCATCGCGAACCCCAACTGCACCACGATGGCCGCGATGCCGGTGCTGAAGGTCCTCGACGCCGAGGCCGGCCTCGAGCGCCTCATCGTCAGCACCTATCAGGCCGTGTCGGGCTCCGGTCTCGCGGGCGCCCAGGAGCTGCTCGGCCAGGTCGAGGGCGTCCTCGCCCAGGGCGACACGCTGCGCCTGGTCCACGACGGCTCGGCGGTGGACTTCCCGCAGCCCGAGAAGTACGTCGCCCCCATCGCCTTCGACGTGATCCCGCTCGCGGGCTCCGTCGTCGACGACGGTCTGAACGAGACGGACGAGGAGAAGAAGCTCCGCAACGAGAGCCGCAAGATCCTCGAGCTGCCGGACCTGCGCGTCGCGGGCACCTGCGTGCGCGTCCCCGTCTTCACCGGCCACTCGCTCTCGATCAATGCCGAGTTCGCACGCGACATCACGCCCGAGCGCGCCCGCGAGATCCTCTCCGCCGCCCCCGGCGTCACCCTGGACGAGGTGCCGACGCCGCTGCAGGCCGCCGGCAAGGACCCGAGCTTCGTCGGCCGCATCCGCGCCGACCAGTCCGCCCCCGAGGGCAAGGGTCTGGCGCTGTTCATCGCGAACGACAACCTGCGCAAGGGCGCGGCCCTCAACGCCGTCCAGATCGCCGAGCTCGTCGCGGCGAAGCTCGGTCAGCCCGCGACCGCGTGATCGACGGATGCCGACACCCGCGGCATCCGAATCTATCTCGACGTCAAGAGACCCGAGGAAGGGCAATTAGACTGACATGGTGACTGAACCCGTGGACGTCGTGCTCATCGGCGGTGGCATCATGAGCGCCACCCTGGGCACCCTCATCAGCGAACTGCAGCCCGACTGGAAGATCCACGTCTACGAGCGCCTCAGCGACGTGGCGATGGAGTCCTCGAACGCGTGGAACAACGCCGGCACCGGCCACGCGGCCCTGTGCGAGCTGAACTACATGCCCGCGGGCCCCGACGGCGAGCTCGACCCCGCGAAGGCGATCTCGATCAACGAGCAGTTCCAGCAGTCGCGCCAGCTGTGGTCGACCCTGGTCGAGGAGGGCGTGCTCGACGCGCCGTCGACGTTCATCAACGCCACGCCGCACATGACCTTCGTCACGGGCGAGAAGGACGTGGCGTACCTCAAGAAGCGCTACGAGGTGCTCAAGCAGGAGCCCCTGTTCGCGGGCATCCAGTACAGCGAGGACTCCCGCGTCATCAACCAGTGGGCGCCGCTGCTCATGCAGAAGCGACGCAAGGCCGACCAGCCCTTCGCGGCGACCCGCGTGCCCGCCGGCACCGACGTCGACTTCGGCGCGCTCACGCGCCAGCTGTTCGCGAACCTGGAGGCCAAGGGCGCCGAGGTCGTCACGAACCGCGAGGTGCGGGGACTGAAGAAGCTCTCCGACGGCACGTGGAACGTGAAGTGGCGCGCCTCGGTGGGTCGCACCCCCGGCACGACCAACGCCCGCTTCGTGTTCGTCGGCGCGGGCGGCTGGGCCATCAAGCTGCTGCAGGCCTCGGGCATCCCCGAGATCTCGGGGTACGGCGTGTTCCCGATCGGCGGCCAGTGGCTGAAGACCTCGAACCCGGCGATCGTCTCGCAGCACAAGGCCAAGGTGTACTCGCAGGCATCGGTCGGCGCCCCGCCGATGTCGGTGCCGCACCTGGACACGCGCGTCGTGGACGGCGAGGCCTCGCTGCTGTTCGGCCCGTTCGCGACGTTCAGCCCCAAGTTCCTCAAGAACGGCTCGTGGTTCGACATCGTCTCGCAGGTGCGCTTCGGCAACATCTGGCCGATGCTCAAGGTCGCCATCGACAACCCGAGCCTCATCTCGTACCTCGTCGGCGAGCTGCTGAAGAACCACGCGAAGAAGGTCGACAGCCTCCGCACCTTCATGCCCACGGCGAAGGACTCCGACTGGGAGCTGCTCAACGCCGGCCAGCGCGCGCAGGTGATGAAGAAGGATCCCGACAAGGGCGGCGTGCTGCAGTTCGGCACCGAGGTCGTCACCGGCGAGGACGGGTCCATCGCGGGACTCCTCGGCGCATCGCCCGGCGCATCGACGGCCGTCTCGATCATGCTGAACGTGCTGAAGACCTGCTTCCCCGAGCAGATCGAGGGCTGGGAGCCCCGCCTGCGCGAGCTCATCCCGAGCTACGGCGAGACGCTCAACCCGCGCCCCGAGGTCGCCCAGGAGTCGCTCAGCGAGACCGCGGAGACGCTCGCGATCACCGCCTGAGGTGCGAGCCCGCCGCGACGCGTAGCCGTCGCGGAGCGCGCGCTCTATCCTGAGCGCGTGGGGAGGATCAGCGCCGTGCGTGCGGCGACGTCGGTCATCGCGCTGTGCGCTGCCATGGCGGCAGCGGCCGCGCCCGCCATCGCCGCCACGGATGCCGCCAGGGATGCCGTCACGGCGTCCGCCGGCGCTGTCGCCGCGCGGGCCCATACGGGCGTCGACGACTTCACGTTCGATTCGTTCGAGGCGGATTACTGGCTCGCGCCGGGAACCGGCGGGCGCAGCGAGCTGTTCACGACCGAGACCATCGTCGCGCGGTTCCCCGAGTTCGACCAGAACAAGGGCATCGTGCGGGCCCTGCCGCTGTCGGACTCGGGCATCGCGCACGAGACCACCGTCGTCGAGGTGACCGGCGCCGACGGAGCGCCGATCCCCTGGTGGCTCGAGTACGACGACGAGTTCGCCTACGTCCTCACCGGCGACGACACCTACGTGCACGGCGCGCAGACGTACGTCGTCTCGTATGCCATGAGCGACGTCGTGCTGCGGTATCCCGACACGGGGGCCGACGAGTTCTACTGGGACACCGTCGGCACCGACCACGCTCAGCCGTTCGACGTCGTGACCGTGCGCGTCCACGTCGCGGGCGACGCCGCGCACGGCCTTCTGGGAGAGCGGGCGTACTGCTACACCGGCGGTGCGGGCTCGACCGACGAATGCGAGATCGCCGGCCCGGAGCCCGACGACCCGTGGCCCGACCTTCCGTACTACTGGATGGTCGCCTCGGGCGCCGACGACCCGGCGCGCGACGCTGTCGTGTTCACCGCATCCGACGGCCCTCTCGGCGCTGACGAGAACGTCACCGTCGCGCTCGGATTCGCCGTCGGCACCTTCGCGGCGCTGACCCCGCCGCCTGAGCCGCCCTATCCGTGGTGGCAGTGGATCCTCCCCGGCATCGCCTTCCTCGCGGGGCCGGGCGCGCTGGTCTTCGTCCTCGCCGCCCGCGCGGTCCTGCGCCGCAACCCGGACCGGGCGCCCGTGATCGTGCAGTACGCGCCGCCCGTCGACGAATCGCCGACGCTGTCGGCGGGGGTGCTGGGCGTCCCCGACCGGGCTTTCGCGGCGCACGTGGTCGACCTCGCGGTGCGCGACGTGCTCGAGATCACGGCGGAGGGCGATCGGGCCGACCCCGACGACTTCGCCGTCGCGCTGCGCTCGAAGGAGGGGCTCGACGACGACGACCGCCGGCTGCTGAAAGTGCTGTACGGCAAGTCGCCGGCCGTCGGCGACAGCGTCGATCTCGGCGCGTTCTCGAGCGACCCGCCGATCCGCGCGGTCAGCTACGTCCGCCGCATCGAGAAGTCGGCCGTCAGCGACGGATACCGCGCCGAACGGCCGACGTGGATCGGCCGCATGCGCGGCGCGCTCGCGATCGGCGGGCTCGTCGCCGCGATCGCGCTCCTCGCCTTCGGCGAAGACCTGGACACGGTCACCGATGTCGCAGGCTGGGGGAGCAGCGTCTACGTCGCCGCCGTGATCAGCGGATTCGCCGCATTCTTCATCGTGCCGTTCGTGCCGGTCCCGGCGACGATGCTCACGCTGGCCGGCGGCCGCCACAAGACCTACCTCGAGGGCATCCGCACCTACCTCGAACTCGCGGAGGAGGAGCGCCTGGCGGCCGCTCAGACCCCGCGCACGGCGGACCTCGTGTCGTCGGGGCGCCGTCCCTACGGCGACGACCCCGGCGGGACGGGCGACCGTGTGGTGAATCTGTACGAGCGTCTGCTGCCCTACGCGGTGCTGTTCGGGATGCAGCGCGAGTGGCTGGAGGTGATCCGTCACGCCGGTCCGAGCGCCGTCACGGGCGACATGGCTCTGTCGTCCGCGCTGGACTCCGGGGCGCTCTCGGACGCGTCGCGATCGATCGGCCGCCTCGCGATCACACCGGTCTCGAGCGGCTCGTCGCGGTCCTCGGGCTCGTTCTCCGGCGGCTTCTCGTCGTCGGGCGGGTCCTCCGGAGGGGGGTTCTCCGGCGGAGGTGGCGGTGGCTTCGGCGGGCGGTAGCCGACCGCGGCGCCGCCGACACCCGTGAGCCGCGGACGGAGAAGTCCGTAGACTCCTCGGGTGGCCAAACTGTACTTCCGCTACGGAGCGATGAACTCCGGCAAGTCGACATCGCTCCTCCAGGCCGCATTCAACTACGAGGAGCGCGGCCAGCACGTGCTGCTGGCCAAGCCCGAGATCGACACCAAGGGCGCCGACCAGATCGACAGCCGGCTGGGCGTCAAGCGCAAGGTCGACTTCCTCATCGCGCCCGAGGACGACCTGCGGGCGCTCTTCGGCCACCACCGCGCGCTGCTGCGCCTGCGCGGCGAGGACGCGCTCATCCCCGAGTCCACCGCCACGGGGGAGTCGCCCGACGTCGCGTGCCTGCTGATCGACGAGGCCCAGTTCCTCACGCGCGCGCAGGTCGACGACCTGATGCGGATCGTCGTCCTCGACGGCGTGCCCGTGCTCGCCTACGGCATCCGCACCGACTTCCAGACGCAGGCCTTTCCGGGCTCCCGGCGGCTGCTGGAGCTCGCCCACAGCCTCGAGGAGCTCAAGACCATCTGCCGCTGCGGACGAAAGGCCCTCTTCAACGCACGACTCGTCGGCGGCCGGTTCGTGTTCGACGGCGACCAGGTCGCGATCGACGAGCTCAGCAGCGACCGCGTGACGTACGAGTCGATGTGCGCCGAGTGCTACCTGCGCGAGTCGGGCGGGCGCCTGGGCTGACCGGCGTCACGTCCCGGGCACGACGTCCCGCGCCCGCCGGCGGGGCGGCCACGGGATGAGCATCGACGTGGTCCGCTGATACTCCGCATAGGCGGGGTACTTGGCGGCCGAGATCGACTCGGTGAACACCGTCGAGCCGATGAACAGGGCCGTCAGCAGCACAGCGCCGGCGATCGATGCGTTGAGCACACCGCCCCACAGCCCGAGGCCCGAAGCGGTCGCCGCCGTCGCTCCCATCGCGTAGAAGGTCCACCACTGCGCCTGCTCGAAGAAGAAGTTCGGATGCCGGCTCCACGCGAACAGCCCGGTCGTGACGAACCCGGGCTCCAGCACGCCCCCTGAGGCGCTCTTGGCCCGCTGGAAGTCCCACTGCTGCTGGTCCGCGACGAACTCGCCGACGAGGAAGCCGGCGAACAGCACGGCGAACACGCCGTCCCACGCGGTGAGGGGGGCCGGATGCTCGAACGCGACCCGGGCCGGAAGCGCGATCAGCACGAGCAGGGTCATCTGGAATCCGACGATGAAGAGCAGGTTGAAGACCTGGAACGCCGCCGCCGGCATCCGCCCGCGAAGCACAGCCCAGCGGTAGTCCTCCATTCCGGAGTAGCCGCCCTTGCGTGCGAAGTTGAAGGTCAGGCGTGCGCCCCACGCGGTCACGAGCACGGCCATGAGAACCAGGCGCGCGGCATCCGCCCCCGAGGTCAGACCCGCGATCGCGAACACCCACACGTAGACGACGGGAACGATCGACCACAGCCGGTCGACCCACGACGTGTCCTTCGTCGCGAGCGACGCGATCCAGCAGAAGGCGCTCGCGGCGGCGGCGATGCCCATGACGATCAGAAGGGGGTCCACCCTGCCAGCGTAGGGCGACCGCATCCGACTCCCGGCGACACACGCGGTTGATCTGGTCTGACCACATGTGATAATCGTGGTCTGACCATTGAGGAGAGCAATGACCGCATCCGCTGCCCGCGCACCGCGCGCCTGGCAGACGGTCCTGGAGAAGATCGAGGGTGACCTTCTCGAGGGCCGACTCGCCCCCGGCGACCGCCTGCCCGGTGAACGAGACCTGTCCGCATCCCTCGGCGTCGGACGCTCGAGCGTCCGCGAGGCGCTGCGCGTCCTCGAGGTGATGGGCCTCATCCGCACCGCCACCGGCTCGGGGCCCAACGCCGGCGCCATCATCATCGCCACCCCCGGAGGAGGCATGTCGGCGCTGCTGCGCCTGCAGGTCGCCGCGCAGGGGTTCCCGCTCGACGACGTCGTGCGCACACGACTCGTGCTCGAATCCGCCGTCGTCGAGGCGCTCGCCGCCGACCCCGGGCGCTCCATCGAGGACGTCCACGCGATGCTCCACGCCATGGAGGCCGACGACCTCGCGCCCGACGAGTTCCTCGCCCTCGACGCCCAGCTGCACCTCGCGCTCGCCGAGGCATCCGGCAACGTCGTCATCACCGCGATGATGGCGGGCCTGCGCGACGCGATCGAGGGCTACGTGCGCTCCGGCGCCGAGCGCTTCGCCGACTGGGATGCCGAGGCCGCGCGCCTCCGCGCCGAGCACGGCGCGATCCTCGACGCGATCGAGACCGGCGACAGCGCCCTCGCCGCCAAGCTCATCCGAGACCACATCACCGGCTACTACGCCGAGGCGGGCCTGGCCCGCTCGCACGGCTGACACGCCGAGACAGCCCCACCGCACCCGACACGCCCCGAAAGCCATCCGAAAGGCACTGTATGGTCACCCGTCAGATCCCGAACCCGATCGAGCTGCTCGAACTCATGCAGTTCAAGAAGCCCGAGCTCAACGGCCGCAAGCGCCGCCTCGACTCCGCCCTCACGGTCTACGACCTGCGCACGATCGCGAAGCGCCGGACGCCCAAGGCGGCGTTCGACTACACCGACGGCGCCGCCGAGGGCGAGCTGTCGCTGGACCGCGCGCGCCGTGCGTTCGAGGACATCGAGTTCCACCCCGGCATCCTCAAGCCCGCCCCCTCCGTCGACACGTCGGTGCAGATCCTCGGCGGATCCTCCGCGCTGCCCTTCGGCATCGCACCCACGGGCTTCACGCGCCTCATGCAGACCGAGGGCGAGGTCGCGGGCGCCTCGGCGGCCGGCGCCGCCGGCATCCCGTTCACGCTGTCGACGCTCGGCACCACCTCCATCGAGGGCGTCAAGGCGGCGAACCCGCACGGGCGCAACTGGTTCCAGCTGTACGTCATGAAGGATCGCGAGATCTCGTACGGCCTCGCCCGCCGCGCGGCCGAGGCCGGGTTCGACACGCTCATGTTCACCGTCGACACGCCCGTCGCCGGAGCGCGCCTGCGCGACAAGCGCAACGGCTTCTCGATCCCGCCGCAGCTGACCCTCGGCACGATCATCAACGCGATCCCGCGCCCGTGGTGGTGGTTCGACTTCCTCACCACGCCCAAGCTCGAGTTCGCGTCGCTGTCGTCCACCGGCGGCACCGTCGGCGAGCTGCTGGACGCCGCCATGGACCCGACGATCTCGTACGAGGACCTCGCGGTCATCCGCGACATCTGGCCCGGCAAGATCGTCGTCAAGGGCGTGCAGAACGTCGAGGACTCCAAGAAGCTCGTCGACCTCGGCGTCGACGGCATCGTGCTGTCCAACCACGGCGGGCGCCAGCTCGACCGCGCGCCCATCCCCTTCCACCTGCTGCCGAAGGTCGTGCGCGAGGTCGGCAAGGACGCCACCGTCATGATCGACACCGGCATCATGAACGGCGCGGACATCGTCGCGTCGATGGCGCTTGGCGCGAAGTTCACGCTCGTCGGCCGCGCGTACCTGTACGGCCTCATGGCCGGCGGCCGCGAGGGCGTGGATCGCATGATCGAGATCCTCCGCAGCGAGATCGAGCGCACGATGAAGCTGCTGGGCGTGGCGAGCATCGAGGAGCTCCAGCCCAAGCACGTCACGCAGCTGCAGCGTCTCACGCCGATGGCGCAGCCCGCTCGCCGCGCACCCGCGCGCACGAAGGCCCCCGCGAAGGCCTGAGGCGCTTCGTCTCGAGGGCCTGGTCAGAGCGTGGGGATCAGGCCCTCGAGGAACACCGCGGTGTCCTCCCAGCCGTCCACGGCCTGGCAGCGCACGCCCATCGCGAGCACCGGGTAGTCATTGCCGTCGGGGTCGAGGCGGTCGCCGACGAAGAGCATGGCGTCGAGGTCGATGCCGGTCTGCTCGGCGAGCTGACGCATCCCGTACGCCTTGTCGATGCCCCGATGCGTGATGTCGACGGACGTGGAGCCGCCCGAGCGCACCTCGAGATCCGGCAGACGGCCCGCGACGGCCGCGCGGAGATCGTTCTTCTTCGCGCCGGTCGGGTCCCACGCCTTCTTCGCCTCGAGCGGCGCGCGCTGACCGAGCGCCGAGAACGTGATCTGCGACCCTCGGTCTTCGAGGATGTCGCCCCAGGTCTCGCTCTCCCAGTAGCCGAGGCGGCGGGCCTCGTCCTCGACCGCGGCGAGGGCGCGGTCGCGCTGGTCGGGCGTGAGGGAGTGCGCGTACACGGTGTCGACGCCGCCCTCGGCCAGACGGTAGTACTGTGTGCCGCACGTGGGCAGCAGGTGGACGCGCGCGAGGATCTCGGGAGAGCTCTCGGGCAGACGGTCCACGACCTGCATCGTGAACTGCGCGAGCTGGCCGCCAGAGATGATGGCGACCTCGACGCGCTCCGCGAGGGCGATCAGCAGGTCGCCGATGCGTGGGTCGATCGCGCTCTTGGACGGCGCGAGGGTGTCGTCCAGATCGAAGGCGACGAGGCGGATCGCGGTGCTGTCGGTCACGGTGGTCCTCCGTTGTCCGGGCGACGTTTCGGCGGCGATCAACGGTGATCTGCGAGAGGCTCCGCCTTGCGGCGGAGCCTCTCTGTTGTCGGGGTGACAGGATTTGAACCTGCGGCCTCTTCGTCCCGAACGAAGCGCGCTACCAAGCTGCGCCACACCCCGGTGGCAACCCGAAGAGTCTACCTGATTCCGCTCGGTGCACCGAATCGACAGACGTGCCGGGCGTGCCCGATCACGCCGGCAGCAGCGTGATCAGCGACGCCTCGGGCCGGCATCCGAATCGCACCGGTGCGTAGATGGAGTGGCCCAGTCCCGCGCTGACGTTGAGCGCGGCGGTGCGCCCGTCGTGCGTCCAGGCACTCAGCCCGCGCGCCTGGTCGAGCGGGATGTCGCAGTTCGCCACGAGTGCGGAACGGGACCCCGGGATGCGGACCTGCCCGCCGTGGGTGTGCCCGGCGAAGATGACGTCGGCGCCCAGATCCGTGAACTCGTCGAGCACGCGCCGGTACGGGGCGTGCGTGACCCCGAGCGTGAGTGCGGCCGTGCTGCCCGACCTCATGGCCGCGACAGGGTCCGGCAGGAGGTCCAGGCGGTCCCAGCCGCGATGCGCGTCGCTGATGCCGAACAGGTCGAACCTCACGCCCGCGGCCTCCAGCGAGCCGACGGCGTTGTTCAGCGACAGCCAGCCGAGCTCGTCTCCCAGATAGGCGTCCAGGGCTCCGGTGTCGAGGGGCTCCGCCGAAGAGACCTGCTTCGAGGGCCCCGAGAAGTACATCAGCGGATTGCGCGGCGACGGGGAGGCGTGGTCGTTTGACCCGTGGACGAACGCGCCGGGGATGCCGCGCAGCGGCGCGAACGCCTCACGCAGCCCCTCGAGGCCCCGTTCGTGTCCGAGGTTGTCGCCCGTGTTGATCACGAGGTCGGGCCGGAGGGCGGCCAGACCCGCGATCCAGCGCTGCTTGCGGTGCTGCCACGGCGCCATGTGGGCGTCCGAGACGTGCAGCACCCGCACCGGCTGCGAGCCCGGGGGCAGCATCCGCAGGGCATGGTGCCGGACCGTGAAGAGGTAGCGCTCGATCCCGACGCCCCAGATCGCGGCTCCAGCGCCGACCGCCCCCACCGTGCCGAGCACGGTGAGGGCGGCGCGCGCAGCGCTCGGCATCAGTCGTTGCCGCTGCCGTTGTTGCCCGGTCCGCCGACGTTGCCGCCGGAGTCGCCTCCGGTGTCGAACCCGCAGCTGAACAGGGAGTAGTTGACGGTGATCTGCGAATTGCGGTTGAGCACGGTGCCGGCGCTCGGGTTCGTGCCGGTGACCGTCCCCTGCGCGTCCGCGCTCTGGTCCTCCGTGCAGGAGCCCTCCTGCACATTGCCGAACCCGGCCCGCCGCAGCTTGTTCATCGCCTGGTCGAGGCGGTCCCCGACGACGTTGGGAACCTCGATGCCCTGCCCGTTGGAGGGACGCAGCGTCACGGTCGTGCCGCCCGCGACCTGACCGGCGCCGGGATCCTGCGACGCGACGGTGCCCTCCTTCTGGGACGAGTCGATCGCGTCGCCGACCCTGACGGTGAAGCCCGCCTCGGTGAGGATCTCGGTGGCGTCGTCGATGCTCTTGCCGACCACGTTGGGCAGTTCCGTGAGCACCTGGCGCGTCAGCGTGCTGTCGGGGCTCGGGAACGCCTCACCGCCCCACATCTCATTCGCCTTGGCCTGGACCTCGCGTCCGATGTAGTAGCGCAGATCAGACAGCTTCAGGCCCGCATCCGTCCACGTCTGGAACAGGTCGATGTTCCCCTTGGGGTTTCCCACCCACGTCGCCGTGGCGACCTTGGTGCTGGCCTCCATGAGCCAGGTCTGCTTCGACTCATGCGTACCGGTCTTGCCGAGCACGGGCACGGAGTCGTACGGCTTGCCGGCCGCTCCGGTTCCGCCGTTCATCACGCCCTGCAGAGCGTAGGCGGCGGTGGCCGCGACCTCGGGCTCGAGCACCTGGCTGCAGTCGCGCTCGGGGAGCGTCCACTCGTTGCCCTCGGAGTCGGTGACCTTGTCGATCGCCCGCGGCTCGCAGTAGACGCCGTCGTTCGCGACGGTGGCGTAGGCGGCGGCCATCGCCAGCGGCGAGATGTTGTTGGTGCCGATGATCGACGACAGGGTGGTCATCGACACCTCTTCGCCGTTGCCTCGCGTGACGCCCATCTTCGTCGCGACCTTCTGGATGTCGCACAGGTCGAGCTGTTCGGCCATCGCGAAGTAGCCGGTGTTCAGCGAGTCGCGCGTGAACGACATCGGCGTGCCGACGTAACCGGGGGCCTTGCCGAAGTTGTTCACGAGTTCGCCGGAGTAGTTGACCCAGTCGCCGTCGCAGGAGTTGGTGATCCGCTCGAACACCCTCAGCGTGCCGTTGAGCACCTCGTTGACGGAGTGGCCCTTCTCGAGCCAGTCGAGCAGCGTGAACAGCTTGAACGTCGAACCGGCCTCGAAGCCCTCGGACTGACCGAACTGCGCATCGCCGGCGTAGACGATCGACGAGTAGTTGACGTTGTCGCTGTTCGATTCGTTGAACTTCGTGTTCTGCGTGATCGAGAGGATGCGACCCGTGTCGGCCTCGACGCTCACCGTGGACGCGCCGAATGCCGTCTTGTTGACCGAGGTGGGCGCGTAGTTCTTCACCGACGCCTGCGCCGACTTCTGCAGCTCCCAGTTCAGGGTCGTGTAGACGTTCAGACCGCCGCGGCGCAGCGCCTCGGTGCGCTCCTCGGGAGTCGTGCCGAAGGCGTCGTCGCGCTCGATGACGTAGCGCACGTACTGGCAGAAGTACTCCGCTCCGGTCGCCGCCGCACATCCCGTCTTGGGCTGCGTGATGTCGGGCTCGATGGGAGCGTCGTAGGCCTCGTCGAACTGCTCCTGCGTGATCTTGCCGTCCTCGAGCATGCGACCCAGCACGTACTGCTGGCGCTGCTTGGTCAGCTTGTAGCCGTCCTCGGCGCTGTTGACGCCGTTGCCGTCGGCATCCGTGATCGAGCCGCCCTCGAGGTCGATGCGGTAGGTGTTCGGGTTCTGCACGATGCCGGCGAGCGTCGCGGCCTGGCCGACGTCGAGCTTCGCGGCGGAGACGCCGAAGTAGTACTGCGCCGCGGCGTCGATGCCGTAGGTCGTGCCGCCGAAGTTGGCGATGTTCAGGTACCCGAGGAGGATCTCGTCCTTCGAGTACTTCTGCTCGAGGGCGATGGCGTAGCGCATCTCCTGGAGCTTGCGCTGGATGCCCTCGCTGCCATCGGAGCGCGTCGCCTCGAACCAGCACGCGTAGCGCTCCTCTTCGGCCGAGGTGGTCTCGGTGGCCGTGGCCTCGGCCTCGCAGCGCTGCACGAGGATGTTCTTGACGTACTGCTGGCTGATCGACGAGCCACCCTGGGTCTCGCCGCCGCCGCGCAGGTTGCTCAGCATGGCACGCGTCGTGCCGATCAGGTCCACGCCGCCGTGCTCGTAGTAGCGCGGGTCCTCACTGGAGAGGATCGCGTCGTACATGACCGGTGCGATCTCGTCGTACTCCACGGGCGACCGGTTCTGGTCGTAGAACTGGGTCAGCTCCTTCCAGTCGCCCTTGCTGTTCTTGGCGTAGATGGTGGTCGGGAGCATGAGCTTCTCGATGTCGAGCACGCTCGGCAGGTTGTCGAACATCGTGATGGCGCTCGACGCCGCGGCGCCGGTGACGGCGATGGCGGGCGTGACGGTGGCGCTGATGAGGACACCGGCGACGGCGCTGAGGCCAACGAGGCCGGCGAGTCCGCCGAGCACGCCGCTGGCCGTGCGTTTCGTATCGGGCATAGGCTTGATCGTAGGGGACGACCCTGGGTGAACCCCTGACGGCGGCCCTGCCGATGAGAGCATTCTCAGCCTGTTCCCACCCCTTCCCGCCCTACTCCGAGGAGCCTCGATGACGACGTGGGAGTACCTCACCACGCCCCTTCTGATCCACAACACCGCCGCCATCCTCAACAACTGGGGAAAGCAGGGCTGGGAGCTCGTCCAGGTCGTGCCCGGCCCGGAGGGCGGACTGGTCGCGTACTTCAAGCGTCCGACGGGCGGCGGCACCGCCAACGCCGGACTGGGCGCCGCGGCCGAGGCCGCCAAGCAGTTCGAAGGGAACTGACATGACCCTCTCGCAGCGTCTGGCCGAACTCGGCATCGATCTTCCCGACGTCGTCCCGCCCGTCGCGGCCTACATCCCCGCGAAGGTGCACGGCGACCTGGTCTACACGTCCGGACAGCTGCCGATGGTCGCGGGCGCGCTGCCGGCCACCGGCAAGGTCGGCGACGGCCATGGCCTCGTGCCCGCATCCGACGCCAAGGAGTACGCGCGTCAGTCCGCCCTCAACGCGATCGCGGCCGCCGCCGCGGCCGTCGGGGGAGTGGACCAGCTCACCGGCGTCGTCAAGGTCGTCGGCTTCGTGTCGTCGGTGCCGGAGTTCACCGGTCAGCCCGGCGTCATCAACGGCGCCAGCGAGGTGCTGGGCGAGATCTTCGGAGAAGCCGGACGTCACGCGCGCTCGGCGGTCGGCGTCCCGGTGCTGCCGCTGGACAGCCCCGTCGAGGTCGAGGTCGTCTTCAGCCTCTCCTGACGCTGAGAAGCGGATGCCGCCGGCCGCGGCATCCGCTTCTCGTGTCTTCGCGCGGCGCCGCCTACTTCACCTGCGCCGAGATGACGCTCATCACCGCGGTGTCGGCGAGGGTCGTGGTGTCGCCGACCTCGCGGCCCTCGGCGACGTCGCGCAGCAGGCGCCGCATGATCTTGCCCGAGCGGGTCTTGGGCAGCTCGCTGACGATGTAGATGTCGCGCGGGCGGGCGATGGGGCCGATCTGCTCGCCGACCCACGACCGCAGCTGCGCCGCGAGGCCGTCGGGGGTGTGGGCCTTGAGGAAGCTCTCCTTCAGGATCACGAACGCCACCACGGCCTGCCCGGTGGTCTCATCGGAGGCGCCCACCACCGCGGCCTCGGCCGTGGCCTCGTGCGCGACGAGCGACGACTCGATCTCGGCGGTCGACAGGCGGTGGCCCGACACGTTCATGACGTCGTCGACGCGGCCCATGAGCCACACGTCGCCGTCCTCGTCGAGGCGCGCGCCGTCGCCGGCGAAGTAGAAGCCCTTGTCGGCGAACTTCTCCCAGTACGTCTCGACGAACCGCTCGGGGTCGCCCCAGATGCCGCGCAGCATGCTCGGCCACGGTTCGGTGATCACGAGGAGCCCGCCGTTGCCGGTGCCGACGTGCTCGCCGGCTTCATCGACGACGTCGACCGAGATGCCGGGCACGGCGACCTGTGCGGCGCCGGGCTTGGTGACCGTGACGCCCGGCAGCGCCGAGATCATGATGGCGCCCGTCTCGGTCTGCCACCACGTGTCGACGATCGGCGCGCGGTCCTCGCCGATGACGTCGCGGTACCAGACCCACGCCTCGGGGTTGATCGGCTCGCCCACCGAGCCCAGCACACGCACGCTCGACAGGTCGAAGGACTGCGGGATCTGCCGCCCGAGCTTCATGAACGAGCGGATGGCGGTCGGTGCGGTGTAGAAGACGCTCACGCCGTACTTCTCGATGACCTCCCACCACCGGCCCGGGTGGGGGGTCTCGGGCGTGCCCTCGTACAGCACCTGGGTCGCGCCGTTGGCGAGCGGGCCGTAGGTGACGTAGGAGTGGCCGGTGATCCAGCCGATGTCGGCCGTGCACCAGTAGACGTCGGTCTCGGGGTGGATGTCGTGCACGACGCGGTTCGTGAACGTCGCCTGCGTCAGGTAGCCCCCGGAGGTGTGGAGGATGCCCTTGGGCTTCCCGGTCGTGCCCGATGTGTAGAGGATGAACAGCGGGTTCTCGGCCGGGAACGGCTGCGCGGTGTGGTCGGCGGATGCCGCGGGCACGACGTCGTGCCACCACAGGTCGCGTCCCTCGACCCACGCGACCTCGTTCTCGCCGCGCTTGACGACGATGACGTGCTCGACCGACTCCTGCGGCCCGCTCCCGCGGTCGGCGAGCGCCTGGTCGACGGCGGGCTTGAGCGGCGAGACCTTGCCCTTGCGCCAGCCGCCGTCGGCGGTGATCACCAGGCGTGCCCCGGCGTCATCGATGCGCGCCCGCAGCGAGTCGGCCGAGAAGCCGCCGAAGACGACCGAGTGGATCGCCCCGACGCGCGCGACGGCGAGCATCGCGGCGACGGCCTCGGGGATCATCGGCATGTAGATCGCGACACGGTCGCCGTGGCCGATGCCCAGGCCCTCCAGCACGTTCGCGAGGCGCTTGACCTCGTCGGTGAGCTCGGCGTAGGTGACGCGGCGATCGTCGCCGGGCTCGCCCTCCCACAGCAGCGCGACGCGGTCGCCGTTGCCCGCCTCGACGTGACGGTCGAGGCAGTTGTACGAGACGTTGAGCTCGCCGTCGGCGAACCACTGCGCGAACGGCGGGTTCGACCAGTCGAGCACCTCGGTGAACGGCTTGTGCCAGTGCAGCAGCTCGCGGGCCTGCTCGGCCCAGAATCCTTCGCGGTCGACCTTGGCGCGGTCGTACAGATCGGCGCCGGCGACGGCCTGCGCGACGAACTCCCTGCTGGGGGCGAAGTGCCGGGTCTCGTTCAGAAGGTGGTCGATCTGGCTGCTCATGCGGCGCGCTCCTTTGCGTGCAGACGTGAAGCCGACGTTCGGCGGGGTCTGACATGCGAGGGTACCGAGGCCCTCGAGGGGACACTACCTCCGATAGTGGGGATTGTGCGCTCGGTCCAAGTGAGCGATATATCAGTTGCGGAAGGCGCTTTCTGTTTGTTTCCGCGACGGATCCTCGCCTATGCTCGTGAGCGGCCGAACATTCGATTCTGGCATTGCGGCACCCGAGTCACCCCCCGAAGTGCGGTGCCGCGCGTGGCGGCATCCCATTCCCCCCATGGGATGCCGCCCCTTACTTTTTCCGGACCGGTTCCAACAATCGGGTCCGCGGGCTCGGGTCTCCTCCCCAAGCGCCCCGCTCGGTCGCCCTGTCCACGGATGCCGACCCCGCCCGGACACGCACCTCGCCGGCTCGTAGCTTCGGGGCATGCCCGAAGCCTTCGTCGTCCGGCCGCGAGTCGTCACCACGTCGATCGTGGCCCGTGCCGACGCCGAGATCTCGGCTCGCGCGGAGGCAAGCGCCGGGGCCGAATCGGTCTTGCGCGCCTTGCCGATCGGCGGTGCCGAGCCGTTCGCCCGGGTCGAGTCGATCGCGAGCATCGACCCGCGGCCTCCCGCGTCGAATCCCGCGCCGATTCCCACGGCAGCCCGCTGGTGTCCCACGCCGCGGACGTCGGGATCACCGCCGTCGTCGCCGCCGGACCCCGACGAGACCCGACCTCGTCCGGCAGCACTCGCGCCCTTCGCAGCGCACCTGGACGACCCCGAGGTGTCGGACCTGTTCATCAACGGGTCGCGAGGGCTGTTCGTCGACCGCGGACGCGGCGCCGAGCACGTGCCGCGATTCGCGGCGGACGAATCCGAGGTGCGCGACCTCGCCGTCGCCCTCATCGGGCTCGGAGGACGGCACATCGACGATGCGTCGCCCGCCGTGGACGTCCGCCTCGACGGGGGTCTGCGCGTGCACGCGGTGCTTCCGCCGGTCTCGGTGGACGGCACCGCCATCTCCATCCGCGTCCCGCGCCTGGCGCGTCCGACGCTCGAGCACCTCGAGGGCCGGGGGATGTACGACGCCGAGACGCGCGCGGCGCTCGAGGGCATCGTCGCGCGTCGCGACAACGTGCTCGTCAGCGGACCCGCGGGCGCCGGCAAGACGACGCTCCTGGCGGCGATGCTCTCCCACGCGGCCGAGCACGAGCGGATCATCACGGTCGAGGACGTGGCCGAGCTGCAGCCGCGGCATCCGCACCACGTCCGTCTCGAGGCGCGCCAGGCGAACCTCGAGGGCGCGGGCGCGGTCGAGCTCTCCCGTCTCGTGCGCGAGGCGCTGCGCATGCGTCCCGACCGGCTCGTCGTGGGCGAGTGCCGTGGCGCCGAGATCCGCGACC
Organism: Microbacterium thalassium; assembly: GCF_014208045.1. Taxonomy (NCBI): domain Bacteria; kingdom Bacillati; phylum Actinomycetota; class Actinomycetes; order Micrococcales; family Microbacteriaceae; genus Microbacterium; species Microbacterium thalassium. The sequence continues at coordinate 3,172,648 of NZ_JACHML010000001.1, read as the reverse complement.
TGCTCGCCGCCCTCAACACCGGTCACGACGGCGGCGGCGGAACGATCCACGCGAACGGCCTCGACGACGTGCCCGCCCGCCTCGAGACACTCGGCGCTCTCGCAGGTCTCGACGACCGGGCGATCGCCCGTCAGGCCGCGAGCGCCGTCGACGTCGTCATCCACGTGGACCGGGACGCCGACGGCCGCCGCCGCGTCGCGCGGATGGGCAGGCCCGTCGTCGGCGCCGACGGCCGCCTCGGGATCGAGGAGGCGTCGTGCACCTGAGACGGCGGGTCGAATCCCGCGACGACGACGCCGCGGTCGCGGCCGACACGGCGCTGCGGCTGGCGGTGCTGCTGCAGGCGGGCATCGCCCCGGCGCGCGCCTGGGAGCACCTCGCCGACCTCGGCGATGCGATCGCCGCGAGGGTGCGCGACGGCGTCGCGGCGGGCCTCGCGCCCGCCGACGCGATCGCCCGGGCGGGCGGTGTGTCGGCCGACCGGGTCCGCGACGACTCCGTGAGCGCGTGGCGCGACGTCGCCGCGGCCTGGCGCGTGGCCACGACGGTGGGCGCGCCGCTGGCCGAGAGCCTGCGCGCCATCGCCGCCGCTCTGCGCGACACGCAGGAGGCCCGGGATGAGGTGCGCGTCGCCCTCGCAGAGCCCGCCGCGACGGCACGGCTGATGTCGTGGCTGCCTCTGATCGGCGCCGGTCTCGGGCTCGCGCTGGGGTTCGACACGCTCGCGGTGCTCGCCACCACGCCCGCGGGCGCCGCATGCCTCGTCGCGGGGGTGGCGCTCATGGCCATCGCGCGCCGGTGGACGGCCGCGATGGTGGCGCGCGCACGCGCTTCGGCGACGGTGCCCGGGCTCGGCGCGGAGGTGCTCGCGATCGCGCTCAGCGCCGGCGCCTCGATCGAGCGGGCCCGGACGCTCGCAGCCGAATCCCTCGGCCCCGGCCCCGGCCCCGCGGAGCATCAGCGGGCCGTGCTCGACCTGTCGGCCCGTGCCGGTGTGCCCGCCGTCGAGCTGCTGCGCGCGTCGGCCTCACTCGAACGCCACCGCGCCCGCACCGATGCGCGGCTGCGGGCGGGCCGGCTCGCGACGGGTCTGCTCGCCCCGCTCGGGGTGTGCACGCTGCCGGCGTTCCTCCTGCTCGGCGTCGCGCCCCTGCTGCTGAGCGTCATGGGGGCCGTCGGCCTGCCGCCGGGGCTCGACGAGGCGGTGCCATGACGGTGCCGGACCTCCTGCCTCCCTGCGCGCCCCTCGAACGTGCCCGAACGACCGAATCACCCAGAACGGAGCAGTCATGATTCTTCTCTCCTTCCTGCGGCGCGCCGACGCCCTTCCGCTCTTCGCACGGCGTCCGCCCGCCCTGCCCCGACTCACGCGGCGTCGCGCCGAGCGCCTGTTCGGCGACGACACCGGCGCCGCCACCGCGGAATACGCCATCGCCACGATGGCCGCCGTCGCCTTCGCGGGGCTGCTGGTCGTCATCATGCGCAGCGACGAGGTGCGCGGGATCCTCACCGACCTGGTGCGCCGTGCGCTCACGGTCGAATGACCCGTCGCGCGCCGGGGCCGACGCGGGGGCGGTGGTCGCCGAGTTCGCGATCGCGATGCCCGCCGCCGTCCTGGTGCTCGCCTTCGGACTCGGCGCGCTGGCCACGGGCGCACGCCAGGTGCTGCTTCAGGATGCGGCGGCGGACGGTGCACGGCTGTGGGCGCGCGGCGAGTCCGCCGAGCGCGTCGGCGACGCCGTGCGCGCCACGGTCGCCGATGCGAGCATCACGCTCGACCGTCGCGGCGGGCTCGTGTGTCTGACGGTGAGCGCGCCCGCGCCGCTCCCCGTGATCGGCCGGCTCAGCGCCACCGGATGCGCGCTCGACGAGGGGGTGGCGCCATGGCCGGCTCAGGGCTGACGGTCGCCGTCGCCGCGGTGTCGGCGACGTGCGCGGTGGCGCTGTGCGCGGTCGCGGCCGGCGCCGTCGAGGGACAGCGGGCGGCCGCCGCCGCGGATGCCGCCGCGCTGGCTGCGGCCGACGCCGCGTCCGGCGCGATCCCGGGCTATCCGTGCGAGCGCGCCCAGGAGGTGGCCGGCGCGCTCGGATTCGAGGTGGCCGAGTGCGACCTCTCGGCCCTCATCGCGACGGTCTCGGTGCGCGGAGGAATCGGGCCGATGCACGCGACGGCGACGTCGCGCGCGGGGCCGCCGCCCTGAGTCCGCCCCGCCCGCCCGCCGCGCGCTCCCCGCAGACCGCCTCACGCGAATCTGGCCGCCCGGGCGAGAAGCCGTTCGACGCCGCCGAACGGGATGCCGAGCCACTCGGGTCTGTTGCGCGCCTCGTAGATGCACTCGTAGACCGCCTTGTCGAGCTCGAGCGCCACCAGCAGCAGCCCGGCCTGCTCGACGTCCGCTCCCGAGGCGGCCGAGTAGCCGTCGAGGAACGCGCGCCGCGTGTGCCGGGCCCAGCTCTGCATGCCCTCGGGTGAGCGCCCATCCTCGACGCGGAGCGAGCCCACGACGTAGTCGAGCGAGCGGAGCACGCCGGCGACATCCCGCAGAGCGAGGTCGGGCTCCGTGCGCTCGCGCATCGGACGCATCGGCTCGCCCTCGAAGTCCAGGAGCACGCAGCCGTGATCGGCGACCTCGAGCACCTGGCCGAGGTGCAGGTCCCCGTGGATGCGCTGGAGGGACGGCCACGGCCCGCGGCCGGCGGCATCGTAGATGTCGTGGACCGCGTCTGCGAGGTCGGCCATCGGCGTCACCTCGGCGACGGCGATCGACAGCCTCCGCTCCCATGCCCGGAACACGGCCGCTCGGTCGTCCGGGCCCGCCGGCCGCGTGGGGAAGAGTTCGGCGAGGGTGCGGTGGACGTCGGCGGTCGCATTGCCGAGCGAGCGCGCCTCCGCCGTGAAGTCCCGGTCCTCGGCGGCGGCGCGCAGCGCCACGCGCCACGCGTCCTCGACGTCCGCGAGGAACTCCTGCCCGAAGGCGAGCGACCCCGACCACGTCCCGGCCGGGTCGCGGGGATCGGCTCGGGTCGCGCTGACGAAGCCGATCGCCCGGGGCACGTAGATGGACCCCGCCGCCGACAGCGCCGCCGACAGCTCGATGTCCGGGCTGAGGCCCGCATGGACCTGCCGGTACACCTTGCAGATCATCGAGTCCCGCTCACCGCGGTAGACGATGGACGTGTTGGACTGCTCGCCCGCGAGGACGCTCGCCGTTCGCGGTTCGGCGTGCACCGCCTCGCCGATCGGAGTGCCCTCGATGCCGGCCTCCCCGCCGCCGCGCGTGATCAGCGCCTCGAGCGCGGCGGTGAACGCGGGGTCGAAGGGCCCGTCGATGAGCGTGGTGCCGGGGACGGGGCTGCCGATCACATGCTCGGAGTCGATGTCGACGGCCGCGGTCTCGCGCTCGACGACCGGGATCTGGTAGGTCACCGCCGGGAGCGTCGCCTCGTCGGCGACCAGGTGCACCAGCACACGCGCCTCGGCGGGTGCGGGCGAGGCGAGCTCCCACGTCGCCTCCAACCGCAGGCTCGGTTCGCGTCCCTTCCCGCCGTACCACCGCTGACGCGACATCCACGGCGCGAGGAACGCCAGCATGCTGTCCATGTGTGTGAGGGTAGGGCGGATCGATCGACGGTGTCGAGGCGGCCCGATCCGGGTCGCCGAGCGCGGTGCCGGTCGCGGAGGCGGGGGCCGTCACCTTCGGCATCCTCACAGCACGGGTTCTTGACATGGTGTGTATGGTGTGCATCGAAGAAAGGACGCCACCCTTGGCAGAAGGCAAGAAGCTCGTCATCGTCGAGTCCCCGACGAAGATGAAGTCGATCCAGGGCTACCTCGGCGATGACTACGAGGTGCTCAGCTCGGTCGGGCACATCCGCGATCTGGCGGACAAGAAGGACATCCCGGCCGAGAAGAAGCAGGCCTACGGCAAGTACTCGATCGACATCGACAACGGGTTCGATCCCTACTACGTGCCCAGCGAGCGCGGCAAGAAGACCGTCGCCGAGCTCAAGCGCGCGCTCAAGGGAGCCGACGAACTCCTCCTCGCCACTGATGAGGACCGCGAGGGCGAGGCCATCGCGTGGCACCTTCTCGAGACCCTCAAGCCGAAGGTCCCCGTCAAGCGCATGGTGTTCCACGAGATCACCAAGGACGCCATCCGCGCCGCCGCGGAGAACACCCGCGAACTCGACCTGGCGCTCGTCGACGCGCAGGAGACGCGCCGCATCCTCGACCGCCTCTACGGCTGGGACGTCAGCCCCGTCCTGTGGTTCAAGGTGCAGCAGGGCACGTCCGCCGGACGCGTGCAGTCCGCCGCGACCCGCCTCGTGGTCGACCGCGAGCGCGAGCGCATGGCCTTCGTGTCGGCGTCGTACTGGGACATCGAGACGACCGCGGCCCGCGGCTCCGACGCGTTCGGAGCGCGCCTCGCGCGCCTGGACGGCGCGGCGCTGGCCCGCGGCACCGACTTCGACGACCGCGGCCAGCTGAAGAAGGCCGTCGTCGTCCTCGACGAAGAGGCCGTCCAGTCGCTCGCCGCCGCCATCGAAGCCGTAGGCGAGGCATCCGTCACCGCGCTGGAGTCCAAGCCCGGCACGCGCAGCCCCCGCGCGCCCTTCACAACCTCGACCCTCCAGCAGGAGGCCGGGCGCAAGCTCTCGATGAGCGCCAAGCACGCCATGGGCGTCGCGCAGCGCCTCTACGAGAAGGGGTACATCACCTACATGCGCACCGACTCGGTCGCCCTCAGCGCCCAGGCGGTGCAGGCGGCCCGGGCGCAGGCCGTCGAGATGTACGGCGACAAGTCCGTGCCGCCCAACCCGCGCAGCTACCGCAGCAAGTCCAAGAACGCGCAGGAGGCCCACGAGGCCATCCGCCCGTCGGGCGACGTGTTCCGCAAGCCCTCCGAGGTCTCGGGCGACCTCGACCGCGACGAGCAGCGCCTGTACGACCTCATCTGGAAGCGCACGATGGCCAGCCAGATGTCCGACGCCAAGTACGAGACGACGACGGTCACCCTCGCCGTCGACGCCGACGGCCGCCACGCCGAGTTCACAGCATCCGGCACCGTCTACACCTTCAAGGGCTTCCTCGAGGCTTATGAAGAGGGCAGCGACGAGAAGCGATCGGATGCCGACAAGTCGGACGACCAGCAGCTCCCCGCTCTCGAGGTCGGCGACACGCTGCGCCTGAAGGACATCGAGCCCAAGGGCCACTCGACCTCGCCGAAGCCCCGCTACACCGAGGCGAGCCTCGTGAAGGCGCTCGAGGAGAAGGGCATCGGCCGCCCGTCGACGTTCGCGAGCATCATCGACGTGATCATCAACCGCGGGTACGTCACCAAGCGCGGTCAGGCGCTCATCCCCAGCTGGCTCGCGTTCAGCGTCATCCGGCTGCTCGAGCAGCACTTCTCCGACCTCGTCGACTACGACTTCACGGCGGCGCTCGAGGACGACCTCGACGCGATCGCCCGCGGCGAGCAGAAGCGCGTGGAGTGGCTGAAGGATTTCTACTTCGGCTCGGACGCCCACGTGGGCCTGCGCAACATCGTCGACAACCTCGGCGAGATCGACGCGCGCGAGATCAACGCAACGCGCATCGGCGACATCGCCACGCTCCGCTTCGGCAAGTACGGCCCGTACCTCGAGGTCCCCAACGCCGAGAATCCCGAGGGCGACCCGCGCCGCGTCAACATCCCCGAGGACCTCGCGCCCGACGAGCTGACCGTGGCCAAGGCCCAGGAGCTCATCGACGCGCCCGTCGCCGGCGACCGCGTGCTGGGCGAGAACCCGGCCAACGGCAAGATCATCGTCGTCAAGGACGGCCGGTTCGGGCCCTACGTGCAGGAGACCGACCCGGTGGACCCGGACGCCGTCGACGCGGCCACCGGCGAGGTCGCCGAGGCCGAGAAGCCGGCGCCGAAGAAGCGCGGCGCCAAGAAGGACGCCGCGCCCAAGCCCCGCACGGCGTCGCTGTTCAAGTCGATGTCGGTCGACACCGTCGACCTCGAGACCGCCCTCAAGCTGCTGGACCTGCCGCGCATCGTCGGCGCCGACCCCGAGTCGGGCGAGGCCATCACGGCGCAGAACGGCCGCTACGGTCCGTACCTGAAGAAGGGGACCGAGTCGCGCTCGCTCGACGGCGAGCAGCAGATCTTCGACATCACCCTCGAGCAGGCGCTCGCGATCTACGCGCAGCCGAAGTACGGCGCGCGTCGCGCGTCGAGCGCGCTGAAGGAGTTCGAGGCCGACCCCACCAGCGGCAAGCCCATCAAGCTGCGCGACGGCCGCTTCGGCCCGTACGTGACCGACGGCGAGACCAACGCCACGGTGCCGCGCGGCGAGGACGCCATGGAGGTCACGTTCGAGCGGGCCGTGCAGCTGCTCGCCGACAAGCGCGCCAAGGGCCCCGCCCCCAAGCGCACGACGCGCAAGACCACGACGCGCAAGACCACGGCGAAGAAGTGACGACCGCGCGCCGGCATCCGCATGCCGGGCTCTTCGTCACGTTCGAGGGCGGCGACGGAGCGGGCAAGACCACCCAGGCCGCGCTGCTGGACGCGTGGCTCGCCGAGCAGGGACGCACCGTCGTGCGCACCCGCGAGCCCGGCGGCACCGAGGTGGGCGTGCTCATCCGCGACATCGTGCTGCACCACCGCGGCGACGTCGCCCCGCGCGCGGAGGCGCTGCTCTACGCGGCCGACCGCGCGCACCACATCGCGACGGTCGTGCGCCCGGCCCTCGACCGCGGCGACGTGGTGATCCAGGACCGCTACCTCGACTCCTCCGTCGCGTACCAGGGCGCCGGACGCGTCCTCGGGCGCGACGAGGTCCGCGACCTGTCGCTGTGGGCGACCGAGGGTCTGCTGCCCGACCTGACCGTCCTGCTCGACCTCGCCCCCGACGCGGCCCGCGCCCGGCTCGACGCCGACGACAAGCCCTTCGACCGGCTCGAGGCCGAGAAGGACGCGTTCCACGCGCGCGTCCGAGCGGAGTTCCTCGAACTCGCGGCGAACGAGCCCGACCGGTTCCTGGTGCTCGACGCCGCCCAGGCGCCCGAGGCGCTCGCCGCGGCGGTGCGCGAGCGGGTGACGGCGCTCGCGGAGGCGTCCGGCGGTGTCGGCCGCGCCGGTTAGGCTGGGCCCCATGGGTTCCGAGGCCGACGCGTCCGTGGCGGATCCGGCCCTGCGCGACCTTCCCTGGTCCGACGTATGGGGGCAGGACGCCGCGGTGCACACACTGCAGAGCGCGGCCGCCCATCCCGCGAACATGACCCACGCGTGGCTGATCACCGGTCCTCCGGGATCAGGGCGCTCGAACCTCGCCTACGCGTTCGCCGCGGCGCTGATCGCCGATCCGGGCGACGAGGCGGCGATGCGGCAGGTGCTCGCCCGCACGCACCCCGATCTGACGTCGCTGCGCACCGAGCAGGTCATCATCCGCATCGACGAGGCGCGGCGCCTCGTCGAGCGCGCCTACTTCGCGCCGTCGATCGGCCGCCACCGCGTGATCGTGGTCGAGGACGCCGACCGCATGGCCGAGCGCACGTCGAACGTGCTCCTCAAGGCCCTCGAGGAGCCGCCCGAGCACACCGTCTGGGTGCTCTGCGCTCCGAGCGAGGCCGATCTGCTCCCCACGATCCGCTCGCGCGTGCGCACGCTGCGCCTGAACGAGCCCGAGGTCGCCGACGTCGCGCGCCTGATCGTGGAGCGCACCGGCGCGGCCCCCGACGTCGCCGAGCAGTCCGCGCGTCTGGCCCAGCGCCACATCGGAATGGCCCAGCGCCTCGCGACGGACGCCGACCCGCGCACGCGCCGCGACCAGACCCTGCGTGCGGTGCTGCAGGTGCGCAGCGTCACCGATGCCGTCGAGACCGCCGGTCACATCGTGCAGGCCGCGACCGACGACGCCAAGGCCCTCACCGTCGAGCGCGACGAGGCCGAGCGGGCGCAGCTGCGGCGCACCCTCGGCGTCGCCGAAGGGGCGGCTCTGCCGCCCGCCGTCCGCTCGCAGCTGACCGCGCTCGAGGACGAGCAGAAGCGACGCGCCACCCGCAGCCTCCGCGACGGCATCGACCGCGTCCTCACCGACCTGCAGTCGATGTACCGCGACGTGCTCATGCTGCAGTTCGGGCGCGATGAGGCGCTCATCAACCGCGAACTCGAGCCGCACCTGCGCCAGGTCGCCGAGGCGTGGTCGCCCGACCGCACCCTCGTCGTCGTCGACCGCATCGCCGAGACCCGTCGCAACCTCGAACAGAACGTCGCCCCCACCCTCGCCCTCGAGAGCATGCTCGTCACCGTCGCGAGCGGAAGGACCCCGTGAACGCCGCCTCTTCCCGCCGCGCTCGCCGCGCGCTCGCCGTCGTCGCCGGTCTGGTCGCGGCATCCCTCTCGCTGAGCGGATGCCTGTATGCGCTGATCCCCGAGGAGACGCCGCGGTCGACCGCGAGTGCGACCCCCGACGCCTCCGGCGTCGCCGCCGACCTGCTGCCGTTCTACACGCAGACGCTGTCGTGGAGCGACTGTGGCGCCGGCATGGAGTGCACCACGGTGACGGCGCCGCTCGACTGGGACGACGCCTCCGCCGGCGAGATCGACCTCGCGGTCGTGCGCAGCCGCGCCGAGGACGGCGAGCCCCTCGGGTCGCTGCTGACCAACCCCGGCGGCCCCGGCGCGAGCGGCGTGGACTACGTGCGCAATTCGCTGACCTACGTCGTCACGCCCGAACTGCGCGCGAGCTACGACATCATCGGATTCGACCCGCGCGGCGTGGGCTCGTCGACCGCCGTGCGCTGCTTCGACGCGGCCGACATGGACGCGTACCTCTTCGACATCCCCGACGCCGCGCGCGACACCGACGCGTGGACGGCCGAGCTCGAAGACCGCAACGCCGCGCTCGCGGAGGCCTGCGAGGCCAACAGCGGCGGCATCCTGCCGTACATCTCGACGGTGCAGGCGGCGCGCGACATGGATCTGCTGCGCGCCGTCCTCGGTGACGACAAGCTGAACTTCCTGGGCTACTCGTACGGAACGTATCTGGGCGCCACCTACGCCGAGCTGTACCCGGAGCGCGTCGGGCGCCTGGTCCTGGACGGCGCGCTCGACCCCTCGGTGCGGTCCGCCGAGGTCGGGGCGACCCAGATGGTCGGGTTCGAGCAGGCGCTGCGCGCCTTCATGGCCGACTGCCTCCTCGCCGGCAGCGAATGCCCGTTCCGCGGCACCGTCGACGACGCGATGGCCGATCTCGGCGCGCTGCTGGCGAGCGTCGAGCGCGATCCGATCCCGTCGGCCGACGGGCGGATGCTGGGAGCGGACTCGCTGCTGACCGGCATCATCGCCGCGCTGTACTCGCAGGACAGCTGGCCGTTCCTGTCGCAGGCCCTCGCGGACGTGCTTCAGGGCGACCCGTCGCTGGCCTTCACCCTCGCCGACTTCTACTACAACCGTGAGGGCGGGGTGTATCTCGACAACTCGACCGAGGCGTTCTTCGCCTACAACTGCGTCGACTACCCGCCCGACACCGACGAAGAGATGGCGGCGGCCGAGGCGCGCGTCGCCGCCGAGGCGCCCACCATCGCGCCGTACTGGGGCGGTCCCGACCTGTGCGACACGTGGCCGGCGCCCGCCACGGGCGTCCGCGAGCCGCTCACCGCACGCGGAGCGGATCCGATCGTCGTCATCGGCACGACCGGCGACCCCGCGACTCCGTACGCGTGGTCGGTGGCGCTGGCCGACCAGCTCGCGTCCGGCGTGCTGATCACCCGCGTGGGCGAGGGCCACACCGGGTTCAACAAGGGCAACTCGTGCGTGGACGGCGCCGTCGAGGCCTACTTCCTCGACGGCGTCGTGCCCGACGACGGCCTCACCTGCGAGTGACGGGGCACCCTTCGCGGCCTCGGTTCGCGAGACCCGTCGCGACAGGGTAAGATCATTGATCGTGCCTCGCGCAAGCGACGCCCGCCACCTTAGCTCAGTCGGCAGAGCGATTCACTCGTAATGAATAGGTCAAGGGTTCGATTCCCTTAGGTGGCTCCCCTCGGAAACGGTCGCCTCCGGCGGCCGTTTTCCATATCCGCTCGAGTGTGGGAAGGCCCGATGGATCCGCGCCTGGACGTCATCGTCGAGATCTTCTCGTGGGTCGGCTTCGGCGTCGGCGCCCTGCTGGCCGGCATCGCGCTCGTGCTGTACGTCGCCGACGGCACCTGGCTGCCGATGCGCGTCATGATCGAGGACGCGGACGACGCTGACGGCGGCGGACGCGTCGCGCGGTGGTTCACCGATCGCGGCGCGGTGGGCGTCGCCCACCTCACGCACGAGCAGGAGCACGCCCTCGCCGGGCAGGACGCCGCCGACGTCTTCGTCCGCAGCGGTGCACGGCACCGGCTGCGTCTGACCCGGCACAGCCGCGTGGTGCGCGGCGTCGCCTACCTGGCGGCCGGCTTCATCGGCCTCGGCGCGGTCTCGGTGATCCTGTCGATCGTGCTGCTGGTCGCCCGCGGCTGATCACGCCAGCGCCAGCATCCCCCCGGCCGCCAGCGCGAGGGCGAGCCCGATCCACTGCACGGCGGCGACGCGCTCGCGCAGCAGGAGCGCGGCGAGCAGGATCGTGCCGGCCGGGTACAGCGCGACCAGGGCCGACACGACCGAGAGCTGTCCCTCGCGCAGCGCGAGCAGGATGAGGGCGTTCGCGCCGGCGTCCCCGATGCCGCACGCGATGGCGAGCATCCATGCGCGCGAGCGCGAGGTCGCTCGCCGGGCCTCGGCGGCGGCGCCCGGCCCGACGGCGCGCTCGAGGTCGGCGTGCCCGCTCGGTGCGGCGCCGACGGCGGGGGAGCGGGCGTCGAGGACGGATGCCGCGCGGCGCCCGCGCCGCACCGCCGATGCCATCAGGACCACGACGACGGTGGAGGTGATCAGAGCGTTGGTCGCGCGGTTGCCCACGAGCGGGAGCAGTCCGCTCTCATCGCCGGTCTGGGCGATCACGATCAGGAACCCGCCGATCGCGAGACCCGCGCCGACGGCCATCACGAGCCCGCGCGTGCTCGGCCGCACGACCTTCTCACCGGGGATGAAGCCGACCAGGACGACGGCGACGAGCGCGACGCCGAGACCGGCGTAGCCGATGGCCGACAGCTGCTCGCCGCCGATGATCAGTCCCCACAGCATCGGCGCGATCGCCGAGACGACCGCGGTCAGGGGCGACAGGATGCTCATGGGCCCGATCGCCAGGCACGCGTACAGCAGGACGATCGCCACGGCGCCGAAGGCTCCCGAGAGGATTCCCCACAGCAGATCGGGCAGCGACCACACGCCGCCCACGAGCGGAAGCGCCGCCGCCAGCGCCACGAGCCCCGATATCGCCGCGACGGCCGTCACGACGATCGACCGCAGGCGCTTGGCGGCCAGGCCTCCCAGGAAGTCGGCTGCGCCGTAGGTGAAGGCCCCGATCAGGGCGAGCGCGGCGGAGAGCATCCGCACCAGCATAGGGACGCGCGCGCCCCGCCGCCGCGATCGACGGATCCGTGGTTGCTCGCATCCGATTTCGCTAGCTAAGCTAGCAATATGGCGAATCCCCACCACGCGCGTCGCGACCCCACCCGTTGGCTGCGCATCGGCATCCCGGTCCTCCTCGTGCTGGTCTGGCTGGTCGGCGGGTCGATCGGAGGGCCCTACTTCGGCAAGGTCGACGAGGTCTCCAGCAACGACCGCTCGAGCTACCTGCCCTCCAGCGCCGACGCGACCCAGGTGAGCGAGCGGCTGCCCGACTTCCTGGGCGGCGACAGCATCCCGGCCGTCGTGGTGATCGAAGCCGACGGCGAGCTCACGGAGGACCAGCTCGCCGACGTGCAGACCGTGGTGGACGACATCGCCGGGCTCGACGAGGTCGACGAGAGTGTCTCGCCCCCGATCGCGTCCGAGGACGGCGAAGCCGTGCAGATCTTCGTGCCGATCGACTCGAGCGGCGAAGTGGATGCCGTCGTCACCGAGATCCGCGAGCTGATCGCCGACGAGCTGCCGGCAGGACTCGAAGGCTGGGTCACCGGGCCCGCGGGCTTCACCGCCGACCTCGTCGAAGGATTCCTCGGCATCGACGGGCTGCTGCTGGCCGTCGCGCTGATCGCGGTCTTCCTGATCCTGGTGGTCGTCTACCGATCGCCGTTGCTGCCGGTCCTCGTGCTGCTGACGAGCGTGTTCGCGCTGTGCGTGGCGCTGCTGACGGTGTGGTGGCTCGCGTTCGCCGGCATCTTCGTCCTCAACGGCCAGGTGCAGGGGATCCTCTTCATCCTCGTGATCGGCGCGGCGACCGACTACGCCCTGTTGTACGTGGCGCGCTATCGCGAAGCGATCGGCGAGGGAGCACGCCGGTGGGACGCGACGCTGCGCGCGTGGCGCGGCGCCTTCGAGCCGATCCTCGCGTCGGGCGGCACGGTCATCGCGGGCCTCATGTGCCTGCTGCTGTCGGACCTGGCCACCAACCGGGCGCTCGGACCCATCGCCTCGATCGGCATCGTCTTCTCGATGCTGTCGGCCCTGACGTTCCTGCCGGCGCTGCTGGCGATCTTCGGGCGCGTCGCGTTCTGGCCCTTCATTCCGAAGCATCCGATCGCGGTCATCCCCGACGACCTGTCGCAGCCGGTCAAGGGCCTGTGGCCGCGGCAGGCGCGGTTCGTCGCACGCCATGCCCGCGCGGTGTGGATCGTGTGCACGGTCGTTCTGCTGGCGGGAGCCGTCGGCATCACCCAGCTCAAGGCCGACGGCGTGCCCGCGAGCGAGCTCGTGCTCGGCACCAGTCAGGCCCGTGACGGGCAGGAGGTGCTCGGCGAGCACTTCCCGGCCGGCTCGGGCAGCCCCGTGTACGTCGTGGTGGACCAGGACGAGCTCGCGACCGTCGTCGAGACGCTCGACGACGCCGGCGGCATCGAATCGGTGGCCGTCGCGTCGGAGGACTCGCCCACGGGGCAGGCGTCGGTGGAGATCCAGGACGGCGAGCCGGTCTTCACGGCCGTCGGCCCGCCCGGCACCCCGGCGCCGGAGCCCACCGTCTCGCAGGGCGAGGTGCTCGTCGTCGGAACGCTGACGGATGCCGCCGACTCGGTCGCCGCCGAGGACACGGTGCGCGAGCTGCGCGCCGACCTCGACGACGCGCTCGGCGCCGGCACGGCGCTCGTCGGCGGCGAGACGGCGACCGACGTCGACTCCAACGCCACGTCGATCCGCGACCGGACGCTGATCATCCCGGTGGTGCTGGCGGTGATCCTCGTGATCCTGATGCTCCTGCTGCGGGCCGTCGTGGCGCCGGTGCTGCTGATCGCGACCGTCATCGTGTCGTTCGGCACGGCGCTGGGCGTGAGCGCGTGGGTCTTCAACGGGCTGTTCGACTTCCCGGGAGCAGACCCCGCGGTGCCGCTGTACGGGTTCGTGTTCCTCGTCGCGCTCGGCGTCGACTACAACATCTTCCTGATGTCGCGCGTGCGCGAGGAGTCCCTCAAGCACGGCACACGTCCGGGCATCCTGCGCGGACTCGTCGCCACCGGCGGCGTGATCACCTCGGCGGGACTCGTCCTGGCGGCCACGTTCGCGGCGCTCGGCGTCATCCCGATCCTGTTCCTCGCGCAGCTCGCGTTCATCGTCGCGTTCGGCGTGCTGCTGGACACGTTCGTCGTGCGCTCGCTGCTGGTTCCCGCGCTGTCGTACGACATCGGGCGTGCGATCTGGTGGCCGTCGAAACTGTGGCGTGCGGGGCCCGAGACGCAGGATCCCGTCGCCGCGGTGGGAACGGGGGACGGCGGTGCGGCCGAGGCATCCGGCGACGCCCCGCACGCGGAGCCCGCCCCCGAGGTGACCGACCCCGAGGACGGGCACGCGCTCACGCGCGCGGAGTACCGGGCCGCGATCCGCGACTGACGCCCGTCCAGGGGCCGCCCGCGCAGACGCGACCCCCGGACGGGCGTACGCTCGAAGCATGAGCAAGGCGCTGTTCATCGTCGACGTCCAGAACGACTTCACCGAGGGAGGTGCGCTCGGGGTGGACGGCGGCGACGCTGTCGCCGAGGGCATCTCGCAGTACCTCGCCGGGCATGCGGGGGAGTACGCCCTCATCGTCGCGTCGCGGGACTGGCACGATGCCGACAACGACAACGGCGGACACTTCGCCGCGGAAGAGCCCGACTTCGTGGACACGTGGCCGGTCCACTGCGTCGCGGGCACCGAGGGCGCCGAGTACGACCCGGGGCTGGTGACCACCGCCGTCACGCACCATGTCAAGAAGGGCCAGGGGGTCCCCGCCTACTCGCTGTTCGAGGGCACGACCGACGACGGCAAGACCGTCGGCCAGCTCCTCGACGAGTACGGGGTCGTCGACGTCGACGTCACCGGGATCGCGACGGACTACTGTGTGCGCGCCTCCGCCCTCGACGCGGTCGAGCACGGGCGGCACGTGCGCATCCTCACCGACCTCGTCGCCGGTGTCGCGCCCGACACCAGCGAGGCCGCGCTGGCCGAGCTCGCCCACGCCGGGGCCGAGCTCGCGGACGCGCCGGCGTCGTGAATCGCGACTCCGAGGCGCGCGACGTCCGCACCAACCCGTTCGGGACCGCCGGGGTCATCGTCGCGGCCGTCGCCATGCTGATCGGCGTCTTCAGCTTCCGCGCGGCGCTCGTCGTCGGCGTCGTCGCCGTGATCCTGAGCGCCATCGGCTGGTACTGGTGGCGCGTCTATCGTGTGGGGCGGATGCCGGCGGCCGCGGGCCTCGTGATCGGCGGCGCCGCCACGGTCATGTCGCTGTTCTTCGCGTTGGCCGGGTTCTGACGTGCCGGCCGCATCGATGATCACCGCGCGGGCCGAGCTCGAGCAGCTCTGCGCCCGCGGGCTCGACTGGCGCGCGGGCATGCGCCGCGCGTTCCCGAACGCCGGACCCGGCCGCCCGGCCGCCGTGCTCGTGCTCTTCGGCGTGCTCGACGACGTGCCCGCCGCCGCTCCCGGACCCGTCGGCCGCGACCTCGACGTGCTGCTGCTGCGGCGGGCCGCGACGCTCGGAAGCCATCCGGGGCAGATCGCCTTCCCCGGCGGGCGCATCGAGGAATCCGACGGCGGACCCATCGCCGCGGCCCTCCGCGAGGCGAAGGAGGAGACCGGCGTCGACCCGTCGGGCGTCGACCCGCTCGGCACCCTCCCGCCGATGCCCGTTCCCGTGAGCGACCACATCGTCACCCCGGTGCCGGCGTGGTGGACGCGGCCGAGCGAGGTGGCGGCGGTGGACCACGCCGAATCGGTCGACGTCTTCCGCGTGCCGGTCGCCGATCTGCTGGACCCGGCGAACCGCGGCAGCACCGAGCACCCCATCTCCGCCGGCCTCCACCGCATCCCCGCATTCGTCGTCGGCGGCCGCATCGTGTGGGGCTTCACCGCGATCGTGCTCTCGCGCATGTTCGACGAACTCGGCTGGGCGGAACCCTGGGACGTGCGCCGCATCATCGACCGCCCGATGGGGGACGGCGTCAATACGTGACGGACGGCTGCAGAGAATGGGTGGGCCCCGTGGGGCTCGAACCCACGACCCGCGGATGAGAAGTGCGGTGTGCTCAGGAATGGGTGGGCCCCGTGGGGCTCGAACCCACGACCCGCGGATGAGAAGTGCGGTGTGCTCAGGAAAGGGTGGGCCCCGTGGGGCTCGAACCCACGACCCGCGGATGAGAAGTGCGGTGTGCTCAGGAAAGGGTGGGCCCCGTGGGGCTCGAACCCACGACCCGCGGATTAAAAGTCCGATGCTCTACCGACTGAGCTAGAGGCCCTCGACCCTCAAGCCTAATGCCGCGCGGGGACGGTCTCGGACGCGCAGGGCGTCACCCGTTGCCGTTCCCGTTGCCGTTCCCGCCGCTGTTGTTGTTGCCCGGCCCGCTGTTGGGGTTCGAGCCGCCGTTGCCGTTGCCGTTCCCGGTCTCGCCGCCGTCGGAGGAGCCGCCTGTCCCGGAGGTGCTGCCGGTGTCGGCTTCGCCGGACGTGTCTGCGCTCTCCGTCGCGTCCTCGGTGGCCGTGGGGGAGGGCGTGGCCGCCACGGACGGCGTCGGCGTCACCGACGGTGCGGGCTCGGCCGTCGCCGTTCCGCTCCACACGCCGAACAGGACCGCCGTGGCGGCCAGCAGGGCGCCGATCGCGACGACCGCCCCGACCGCGACGCGCCGCCCGGCCGCGTGCCGCCCTCCGTCCGGCGCCTCCGCGCCGGGCGCGGACAGGTGCTGCGGGGACGGAGGCTGAGGCGGAAGCACGGCGGTCCGCTCGGTGACGCCGTCGACCGCGGGAGGTTCGACCGGCGCAGCCTGCGTCGCAACGAAGGCGATCGGGGCGCCGGAAGCGGCGGTCGGCACGTCGATGGCGGCCGTCGAGAGACCGACGACGGATGCCGCGGCGGCGGCATCCGGTCCTCCCGCGGTCTTCGACGCCGTCGTCGCGACCTCGAGCGCGGTCGGGCGATCGTCCGGCCGGTGCGCGGTCATGCCGCGCAGCAGCTGACGCCACTGCTCCGGAAGCGTCTCGGGGATCGGCGGCGGCGTCGACAGGCGCGCGAGCAGCGTGCCGATGCCCTCGGCCTGGGGGAACGGACGTGCTCCGCTCAGCGCCTCGATGAGCATGATGCCCAGTGAGTACACGTCCGCCGGGGGAGCGGGCGGGGCGCCCTCTGCCTGCTCGGGCGCCAGATACGCGACCGTCCCGACCATCAGTCCCGGCGTGGTCACGCGGGCGGAGTCGCGCATGTGGGCGATGCCGAAGTCGGCGAGCTTGGGACGCCACCCAGCACCGGGCACGGGAGAGGCCGCCAGCAGCACGTTCGAGGGCTTGATGTCGCGGTGGACGATCCCCTCGGCGTGCGCGACGTGGAGCGCCTCGGCGAGGTCCGCTGTGATCGTCGCGGCGAGGATCGGATCGAGCGGTCCGCGCGCGATGAGGTCGCGCAGCGTGATGCCGTCGACGAACTGCATGACGAGGTAGCTGACCTCCTCTTCGGACAGGCACGCGTCGTAGAGGGTGACCAGGCCGTGATGGTTGAGCGAGGCCAGCAGCCTGGTCTCGGAGCGCGCACGCTCGATCGAGCCCAGCTCCGTGGCGCCGCGCATGACCTTGACGGCGACGGTGCGCTGCAGATGCAGGTCCTCGGCGCGGTACACGCGGGCCATTCCGCCTTCGCCGACACGCTCCGCGAGCCGGTAGCGGCGATCCAGCACCTCACCGGTGGCAGGGTCGAGACTCACGGGTATCGTCATCAGGCGAGGCTACGGCGGCACCAGCGGAACGGGGCGGGGCTTGACGGCGAGGCCGGAAGGTGCATCGGACACCCATGGTGCATTCTTGAAGCGATTCGACCGGCGCGCGTCGCGGCCCGCCGGGTACGGACGGGGGGACGTGTGAGCGAAGAGGATCCGCAGCAGGCCGATGATGGCGGCGACGCGCCCGCACCCGAGCCCGCACCCACGACCTCCGTCATCCAGGCCGTCTCACGACGCAACTGGACGCGCGGACTGATCGGCTTCGCGATCGCCTTCCTCGTGCTGGTGGGACTCGGATTCGGCGCGGCGCGCCTGAACGAGTCGTGGACCCGGACGCCCGCCGAGATCACGCTGGAGCAGATCGAGACAGCCCCCGACGAGCGATCGGTGACGGCCGAGCTCGTCGACGGCGGCACGGCCAGCGTCTCGTGGTCCGACGAGGTGGGTGCCGCGGTGTTCGTCTCCGACGATCTGCCGCGCATCGGCGGAGACCAGGTCTTCGTCGTGTGGCTCACGCGCAGCGGGTCCCAGACGCTCGACGCCGAGTTCACCGCCGACCGCGGACACGCCATCGTGGAGCTCGAGAGCACCGTCGAGGAGGGCGACGAGATGGCCGTCACGATCGAGCCGGCCGCCGATGTCCCTGGCGAGCCCAGCGGCGAGCCCATCGTCACGATCCCGACGTCCTGACTCCCGGCACCCCGACCGCGGGTATCGTCGTGCCGTGGGCAACGGTGGCGAACCCGCGGGGCAGGCGCCCGCGACACTCGTCCACCTGCGCCGCGCCCGTGACCTCATGGATCGCGCCTACGCCGATCCGCTCGACGTGCCGGCGCTCGCGCGCCACGCCCTGATGTCGCCGGCGCACTTCTCGCGCGAGTTCAAGACCGCCTACGGCGAGACCCCCTACGCGTACCTCATGACGCGGCGCGTCGAGCGGGCGATGGCGCTGCTGCGCGACGGCGTGAGCGTGACGGATGCCTGCACCGCGGTCGGCTGCACGTCGCTCGGTTCCTTCAGCTCGACGTTCACGCGGCTGGCAGGCGAGACGCCGTCGGCGTACCGGGCGCGGCCGCACGACGCCGCCGAGGCGATGCCCGCATGCATGGCGCGCGTGCTGACGCGCCCGACGCGGTTCGGCTGAGCAGGATCGGATAAGCATCCGCCCCCGCCTGCGCCTACCGTTGCAGACATGAGCAACATCGCACTCCGCTACCTGCCCGTCACCGTCGACGACGTCGACGTGGCGCTCGCGTTCTACCGGAACGCGCTCGGCCTCGAGCCGCGGGGCGACGTCGCCTCGGACGGCTTCCGCTGGGTCACCCTCGGGTTCGCCGGACAGCCCGGGCTCGAGATCGTGCTGTCGGAGCCCGGAGCGGGGCGCTCCCCGGACGACGGCGAGGCCCTCCACCGGCTCTTGGCGAAGGGATCTCTCCCCGGGCCGCTCGTCTTCTCCACCGACGATCTGGATGCCACCTTCGAACGCGTCCGCGCGAGCGGCGCCGAGGTGCTGCAGGAGCCGATGGACCAGCCGTGGGGGCCGCGCGACTGCGCGTTCCGCGACCCCGCGGGCAACCTCATCCGCATCGACCAGGCCACGTGAGGCCGCGGCTCGCGCCGCAGGTACCCTTGATCGGGTGAGCGACGGGTCGAGGGACTTCCACAAGCCGGTGCGCCGGCCCGCCGAGCTCTTCGACCGCCTGTTCGCCGCCGACGACCCGGCCGAGGTGTCGCGCGTGGCGCACTCCACCGCGCAGGCCCTCCTGTCGCGCGTGCGCGCCGAACCCGACGCCCGCGTCATCGAGCGACTCGTCGCCTTCACCGACCGGCACGGCATCGACGACATCGCCGAGCTGTGGTCGCGCTCGCCGGCCAAGACGCTCCCGGGGGCGCTGTGGCGCCTCTACCTGCTGCAGCTCATGATCCACCACGATCCGGGCACCGCAGCGCTGCTGTACCAGCGCGGACGCGTCGAGCTGCGCTCGCCGGACGACCTGGTCGCCGGCGCGCCGACGCCCGCCGGGCCCGACGAGCTGGTCGCACTCATCGACGCCATCATGCGCGGCGTGTTCGACGGCGACTTCGCCGTCGCACTCGACCGGGCCGCCTCGTTCTGCCGCGTCCAGGCATCCGGCGCCACGCATCTCGCCGACGACTACGAGCGCACCGAGCCCGACCGCGCGAGCGACCTGACGACCCGCGCCCTGCGCCTGACGGACTACGCGTCCGACCTCGCCGCGTGCGCCGCGCTGTGGCGCCGCGACGCGCTGGCCTGACCCGTACGCGCGGAACCGCGTCGGCGCCCAGGACACTCCGTGGGCTGGACGCGCGGTCGAACGAAAGCTCCGGAGAAGGAAAGTGCCGGGCCGCAGAACGCCTCTCGGCGCGAGGCCGCTCGCAGCGGCAGAAGATGGAGCCCGGGGTTACTGCGGCCCGGCCGAAACAGTCTAACGGCTGACCCGGCGGCGGCATTCCCGGATGCCGCACGCATGTGGAATCCGGCGCGATCTCTGCGGCGTTTCCCAGGGGCGCGCGCACCCCGGGCGTGCCGGGCGAGAGACGGTTCGCACGGCTAGGCTCGAGGAATGACCTGGCGGCATGCGCTCGTGATCGACCCCGTCGCGGAGAACGATCCGCGCGTCCATTTCGGCTCCACGTTCACCCCGATCGACCCTGCGGCGCCCGCGCTCAGCGTGGGTGAGCTCAGCACGCAGCGCGGCGACGGCATCTTCGAGTCGATCGGTGTGGTCGACGGCCATCCGCAGGAGGTCGCGGCGCACCTGGACCGACTCGCGCACTCCGCGGTGCTGTGCGACCTGCCCGTTCCCCATCTCGAGCAGTGGCGGCAGGCCGTGGCCTCCGCGGCGGCCGAGGCCCCGGCGGGCGAGTCGGTCATGAAGCTCATCCTCAGCCGGGGTGTGGAGCACGGCCCCGCGCCGACGGCGTGGATCACCCTCGCCGAGGCCCCCGACTTCTCGGTCCCGCGCACGCGCGGCATCCGCATCGTCACACTCGACCGCGGCTTCGACAGCGAGGCTCCCGCGCGCGCCCCGTGGCTTCTCCTGGGCGCCAAGACGCTGTCGTACGCCGTCAACATGGCCGCGATCCGCGAGGCGCGGCGCCGCGGCGCCGACGACGCCGTGTTCGTCTCGAGCGACGGCTACCTGCTCGAGGGCCCCACGTCCTCGCTCATCCTGCGTATCGACGGCCGGTTCCTGACCCCGGCGCCGGGTGCGGGGATACTCCACGGCACGACCCAGATGAGCCTGTTCGAGGAGCTCGCCCGCCAGGGCCACGCGACCGCCTACGAGACGCTGCCGGTCGACGCGCTGGGCCAGGCGGATGCGGCGTGGCTGGTCTCGAGTGTGCGGCTCGCCGCTCCCGTGACCTCGATCGACGGTGCTCCGCTGGCCGTCGACACCGACCTGACGGCGGCCATGAACGCCTACCTGCTCAGCCCGCGCGACTGAAGCCCTCGGTACCCGTCGCCGAGTCGGTCACGAATGGCGGGGATCCGGCATGACACGCCCGTCGTGGGCTTCGCGCTCCGGCGTGTCGGCGCGAATCCCCACCGTTCGGCACCGCCCGGGGTGTTCGCGGCGGTGCCAGGGTGCAGCACGTCGGTCTGGTGGGAGTCGGGTCAGCGCAGGTGATGTCCGGCGTCGATCTGGCCGAGGATGGCCGCTTCGACCGACGGCCAGTCGTGCACCACCTGGGCGTAGTCGAAGCGGAGCGTGACGTACCCCCATGCCGCCGCGGCAGCGTCGCGTACCAGGTCCTTGTGGCGCTTCTTGCGGGACGCGTGGTTCTTCACGCCGTCCACTTCGATGAGCAGCCGGTCGCCGATGAGCAGGTCCACGCGCCCGGCCCCGGTGATCGCCGGCTGCGTCGTGATGCGCAGCCCGCGATGCCGGAGGCGCCAGCGCACCAGGGACTCCAGACCGCTGTCGGCGTCCGAGCGGGCGATGGCCAGGGCCGCGCGCCCCTCGGCGTTCACGTTCGCGCGAAGCCAGGCGAGTCCGCTCCTCGTGAGAAGTCGCTGACGCAGTGCGGACTCGACCGCGACGAAGAACTCCTCGACGCCGCGGCACGCGAGCACCTGCCTCAGGATCCGCGGCACCGGCGGCAGCCCGAACGCGTCGGTCGGTGACGCGCCGTCGTCCCAGTGCTCGACGCAGCCACACGCGTCCGTGCCGGTGATCGGCGGGCACGATCGCCGGTGCCCGTGGCCGCGCATCCACACGTGAGGCGCAGGCGGCTTCTCGAGCACCCAGATGCCGAGGTGCCGTGCAGCCGACACGCACGCCAGCGAGCCCCCGTGCCGCGCCGCTGTGCGCAGCGGACGGCACGCGCCGGGGACCGCGTACACACCCTGCCGAAGCTGCTCGATCCGCCCGGAGGTACGTGCCGAACGGATCTCGCGCGCGGTCCAGCCGCGCTTCGTGAGTTCACCGGTCCTCTGCACGGCGGGCCCCGTGGTCTTGCACATGCCGCGAGTGTGGCCGGGGGCGCGCGGTCCGGGACGTGACTGCGTTCGACGGGGGATGAATCGGTCGTGGGGAGGAGAGGGCGAGCGTGACGAACGGCGGGGATTCCGGGAGACGCGCCGCCACGCGAAGGTGACAGGTGGCGTGTCGCTCAGAATCCCCGCCGTTCGGTACAGAATCAGGCGGATGCCGGGTGGGCCGGATGCCGGGTGGGGCGGATGCCGGGTGGGGCGGATGCGGGGCGCGCGGGCCCCGCGGATCACCCGAAGCGGCCCGAGACGTAGTCCTCGGTGGCCTGGACGGACGGCGTCGTGAAGATCGTCTTCGTGGCGTCGTACTCGATGAGCTTGCCGGGCTTGCCGGTGCCGGCGATGTTGAAGAACGCGGTCTTGTCCGAGACGCGCGACGCCTGCTGCATGTTGTGGGTGACGATGACGACGGTGTAGTCGTTCTTCAGCTCGCCGATCAGCTCCTCGATCGCGTACGTCGAGATCGGGTCCAGCGCCGAGCAGGGCTCGTCCATCAGGATGACCTGGGGCGAGACCGCGATGGCGCGCGCGATGCACAGGCGCTGCTGCTGGCCGCCCGACAGGCCCGAGCCGGGCTTGTCGAGGCGATCCTTGACCTCGTTCCACAGGTTCGCGCCCTGCAGGCTCTTCTCGACCAGCGCTTCGGCGTCGGACTTCGCCATGCGCTTGTTGTTAAGCTTGACGCCCGCCAGCACGTTCTCCTTGATCGACATCGTGGGGAACGGGTTCGGACGCTGGAAGACCATGCCGATCTGACGGCGCACGAGGACCGGGTCGACGTTCGAGCCGTACAGGTCCTCGCCGTCGAGCAGGACCTCGCCCTCGACGTGCGCGCCGGGGATGACCTCGTGCATGCGGTTGAGGGTGCGCAGGAACGTGGACTTGCCGCAGCCGGACGGGCCGATGAACGCCGTGACGCTGCGCGGCTCGATGTTCATCGAGACGCCCTCGACGGCCAGGAAGTCGCCGTAGTAGACGTTGAGGTCGTTGACTTCGATGCTCTTGGACACAGGTGATCTTTCTTTCGGGCTCGGGTCAGCGGCGGCCGGCCTTGGGGGCGAAGTACTTCGCGACCGCCCGGGCGACCAGGTTCAGGAGCATGACGATGATGATGAGCACCAGAGCGCCCGCCCATGCTCGGGCGATGGCGGACTCGGGGCTGGTGCCCTGGTTCATGTACTGGTTGTAGACGAACACCGGCAGCGTCATCATGTTGCCGTCGAACAGGTTCCAGTTGAGGCTCTGCGTGTAGCCCGCCGTCAGCAGCAGCGGCGCGGTCTCGCCGATGACGCGGGCGATGGCGAGCATGACGCCGGTCGTGATGCCGGCGATCGAGGTGGGCAGCACGACCTTGACGATCGTGAGCCACTTCGGCACGCCCAGTGCGTAGGACGCCTCGCGCAGCTCGTTCGGGACGAGGCGCAGCATCTCCTCGGAGGAGCGGACGACGACCGGGATCATCAGCACGCTCAGCGCGACCGCGCCCATGATGCCCATCGAGATGCCGGGGCCGAAGAAGATCACGAACGCGGCATACGCGAACAGACCGGCGACGATCGACGGGATGCCGGTCATGACGTCGACGAAGAACGTGATCGACTTCGCCAGCTTCTTGCCCGCGCCGTACTCGACGAGGTAGATCGAGGTCATGAGACCGATCGGGACCGAGATGATCGTCGCCGCGAGCGTGATCAGCAGCGTTCCGACGATGGCGTGGTACGCGCCGCCGCCGTCGCCGACGACGTTGCGCATCGTGTAGGTGAAGTACTCCACGTCGAAGCGCGCGATGCCGTTGGCGACCACGGTCCAGATGACCGAGATGAGCGGCAGCAGCGCGATCGCGAACGCCGACGTCACGAGCGCCGTCAGGAAGCGGTCGACGCCCTTGCGGCGCCCCTCGACGATCGAGGACAGCACGTAGATGGCAACCATGTAGAAGATCGCGGCGAGGAAGACCGCCGCGGCGATGTTGAAGTCCGCGAGGGGGCTGCCGACGTTGAGGATGCCGAAGATCAGCGCCATGATCGCGAACGACAGCGCGAGCAGGGCCCACGGCGCCCACTTGGGCAGCCGGCCCGCGGTGAGGGAGAGCGCCTGCTTCTCCGGCGCGACGGTGGTGGCGGTCATGTCAGTTGGCTCCAGAGAACTCGGCGCGCCGGGAGACGATCCACCGGGCGAGGGCGTTCACGGCGAACGTCAGGACGAACAGCACCAGGCCGGTGCCGATCAGCACGCTCACGCCGTCGCCGTAGGCCTCGGGGAAGCGCAGGGCGATGTTCGCGGGGATCGGGGTCGGGTTGGTGGAGGTCAGAAGCTCGAACGTGACCGCTCCCGACACCGACAGCACCATCGTGACGGCCATCGTCTCGCCGAGCGCGCGGCCGAGGCCGAGCATGGCGGCCGACACCATGCCTCCGCGGGCGAAGGGGAAGACGGCCATCTTGATCATCTCCCACCGCGTCGCGCCGAGCGCGAGCGCGGCCTCTTCGTGGAGGGTCGGCGTCTGGAGGAAGACCTCGCGGCTGATGGCGGTCATGATCGGCAGGATCATCACGGCGAGGACGATCGCGGCGGTGAGGATCGTGCGGCCGGTGGCCGAGACCTGCCCTGCGAACAGCGGGATCCAGCCGAGGTTCTCGTTCAGCCACACGTAGATCGGCTGCACCATGCCCGCGAGCACGATGCCGCCCCACAGGCCGAAGACGACCGAGGGCACGGCCGCAAGCAGGTCGATCAGGTAGCCGAGCACCGATGCCGCGCGGCGCGGCGCGTAGTGCGAGATGAACAGGGCGATGCCGATCGCGAGCGGCGTCGCCATGATCAGAGCGAGGATCGACGACCAGATCGTGCCGAAGATGAGCGGCCACACGTAGGCGGCGAAGGACTCGCCGTGCAGGATCGGGTTGTCGGCGGGGTCTCCCGTGAAGGCGGGGATGCTCTCGGCGAGGAGGAACACCAGCACCGCGGCGAGCACGACGAGGATCGTGATGCCGGCGGCGAGAGCCGTGCTCGAGAACGCGACGTCACCGGGACGCTTGCGGGCGGTGCGCTTCGCGGGGGTCGGCGGCTGCTCGGGTGCGGATCCTCGGGTCGGGGAGTCCGTGCTGGTCGTCGCCATGTGGTTCCTAACTGTGAGACCTGTCGGCTCAGCGGAGGCTCCGCCGCGTGGGCGGCTCCTCTGCTGAACCCGCCCTGCCCGGTGCTTCTATCATGCTCCGGGCAGGGCGAGATCAGTCAACTTTTCGGTGTCAGCCGATCAGTGCGATGGCGGCGTCGACCTGCTCGCGCAGCGAGTCCGAGATCGGAGCCGAGCCGGCGTTCTCGGCGGCGGCGTCCTGGCCCTCGGCGCTGGCCATGTAGGTGAAGTACGCCGACACGAGCTCGGCGATGTTCGCGTCCTCGTACTCCTTGCACGCGATGAGGTAGCTCACCAGCGCGATCGGGTACACACCCGCCTCGGCGGTGGTGTAGTCGACCTCGAGCGACAGGTCGCCCTCGGCCGGGTCGTACAGGAACGGCGACGAGTCGATGATCATCGCGGCGGCCTCGGCCGAGTAGGGGACGAACTCGCCACCCACGCCGACCGACACGGTGCCGAGGTCGCCGACCTGCGAGGCGTCGGCGTAGACGATGGTGCCGTTGCCGTTGCGGGTCGCGTCGACGACACCCGAGGTGCCCTGGGCCGACTCGCCGCTCTCGAGCGGCCACACGCCGTCCGGCTCGTACATCCACACGTCGGGCGCGGCCTCGGCGAGGTAGAGGGTGAAGGTGTCGGTGGTGCCCGAGTCGTCGGCGCGGTGGACCGGCGAGATCGCCAGGTCGGGCAGCTCGACGTCGGGGTTGTCGGCGGCGATGGCCTCGTCGTTCCAGTTGGTGATCTCCTCGGCGAAGATGCCCGCGATGGTGTCGGCGGTCATGTTCAGCGAGTCGATGCCCTCGAGGTTGAACGCGACGGCGATCGGCGAGATGTACAGCGGGAGCTGGACGATGCCGGCCGCGCCGTCCTCGGCGCAGGCGCCGAAGGAGCCCGCGAGCTCCTCCTCGTTGAAGGCGCGGTCCGAGCCGATGAAGTTGCTGGCGCCCGCGACGAAGTTCTCACGGCCGGTGCCCGAGCCCGTGGGCTCGTAGTTGACGGTGACGTCGGGGTTCGCGCTCTGGAAGCCGGCGACCCAGGCCTCCTGGCCCGCGGTCTGCGACGAAGCGCCGGTGGCGTTGAGCTCGCCGGACAGCGTCGAACCGCCGTCGGTGGGCTCATCGGTGGTCTCGTTGGCCGCGGTGCAGCCGGCGAGCGTGAGGGCCGCGACAGCGGCGAGAGCGCCCACCTGGGCGATGCGAGAAATCTTCACAGTGTGAATCCTTCGTGTTGTCATGGGATTTCGGGTACCCGGTGCAGGGTTCGATGTGACGCTAAGCGCGGTCCCTTAAGAGATTGCGCTTAGCGGGTGAACGGCAGGTGAACGGGCTCTGCATTCGCCAGCCGCGGAATCCTGCGTATCGAATCGGTTCGAGGGGTGTCCTCGCGCGCGCCGACCCCTAGCCTTGTCTGTATGGGGAAGACCACCAAGGCCGAGCGCAAGGCGTACGACGCGATGGAGGACGCCGCCGCGGCGGCGAAGAAGGCGAAGAAGGCGGCGAGGTCGCTTCCGCCGAAGCCCTCGCGCAAGCTGAAGGATCTCGCGGACGAAGCCGTGCAGGCCGCCGATGTGTCCAAGAAGGCCGTCCGCAAGAATCCCAAGAAGGTCGCCAAGCTCGCGGGCGCCGTCGCGGACCGGCTCCGGCGCGCGACGCGCGTCGCCGTCGAGAAGGCCGAGCGCAAGGCGCGCCTGCAGGCCGCGGCCGAACTCGTCGCCGTCGACGCCGAGCGTGCCGAGGCGGATGCCGCCGCGCAGAAGGCCGAGGCGAAGGCCCTGAGGAAGGCCGCCAAGAAGGCCGCGAAGCTCGCCGACCGAGCCGAGCAGGAGGCCGAGGCGGCGCAGGTCGCGCTGGACGAGGAGCTCGCGCTCGAGGGCGCGCAGGAAGCGGAGCCCGCGCCCGCTGCGGCGGAGCCGGAGCCCGCGTCGGAGCCCGAGCCTGCGCCGGAGCCGGAACCGAAGGCCGAGCGCGAGCCGGTGCCCGCACCCGCCTCCGAGGACCTGTCCGCGCTCACCGTCGTCCAGCTGCGCGCGCGTGCGCGGGAGCTGGGCAGGACGGGGTACTCGCGCATGACAAAGGCAGAGCTGATCGACCTGCTGGGCTGACGTGCCCGAGACGACCGCACCGCAGGCCGTCCTGGATCGCGCGGCCCTCGCGTCCGAGCCGCGCACCCTCGTCGACATCCTGTGGGCGACGGCCGCGCGCCATCCCGAGGCATCCGCCCTCGACGACGGCTCGGGGGCGCTGAGCTATGCCGAACTCCTCGCGCGGGTCAGCCGCACCGCGCAGCGCCTCGCGGCCTCGGGAGTCGCGCGCGGCGATCGCGTCGGCATCCGCATCCCCTCGGGCTCGAAGGACCTCTACATCGCGATCCTCGGCGTCCTCGCCGCCGGCGCCGCCTACGTGCCGGTCGACGCCGACGATCCCGACGAGCGGGCGCGCCTGGTGTTCGGCGAGGCCGACGTGTGCGGGATCATCGGCGAGGGAGGCGTGTACACGCCGGCTGTCGCGTCCGACGACGCGGGGCTGTTCGCCGGGGACGCTCCCCACCCCGCGACCCAGCCGATCACGCTCACGCTGCCCCCGGCGACCGACGACGACGCGTGGATCATCTTCACGTCCGGATCGACCGGGGTTCCCAAGGGCGTCGCGGTCAGTCACCGCAGCGCAGCGGCGTTCGTCGACGCCGAGGCGGCGCTGTTCCTGCAGGGCGAGCCGCTCGGGCCTGCGGACCGGGTGCTCGCCGGCCTCAGCGTCGCCTTCGACGCGTCATGCGAGGAGATGTGGCTGGCGTGGCGTCACGGCGCGTGCCTCGTGCCCGCGCCGCGCTCGCTGGTCCGGTCGGGCGAGGACCTCGCGCCGTGGCTCATCCGTCAGGGGATCACGGTGGTCTCCACCGTCCCGACCCTCGCCGCGATGTGGCCGGAGGAGGCCATCGAGAACGTCCGCCTGCTGATCTTCGGGGGCGAGGCCTGCCCGCCCGAGCTCGCCGCGCGCCTGGCCGCCGACGGGCGCGAGGTGTGGAACACGTACGGCCCCACAGAAGCCACCGTCGTCGCGTGCGCCGCGCCACTGGGGGTCAAGGGGCCCGTGCGCATCGGCCTGCCGCTGGACGGCTGGGTGCTCGCCGTCGTCGACGAACACGGGCTGCACGTGCCCGACGGCGGGGTCGGCGAGCTGATCATCGGCGGCGTGGGACTCGCCCGCTACCTCGACCCCGACAAGGATGCCGAGAAGTACGCGCCGATGCCCACGCTCGGCTGGGAGCGCGCGTACCGCTCCGGCGACCTCGTGCGCTACGAACCCGACGGGCTGATCTTCCAGGGGCGCGCCGACGACCAGGTGAAGGTCGGCGGGCGCCGCATCGAGCTGGGCGAGGTCGAGAACGCCCTGCAGGACCTGCCGGGCGTGACCGCCGCAGCCGCCGCCGTGCGGACCACCGACGCGGGCGTGCCGATCCTCGTCGGCTATCTCGTCACCGGCGGCGACGAGGCGTTCGACCGCGCGTTCGCCCGGACGCTGCTGGCCGACACGCTTCCGGCGGCGATCGTGCCGCTGCTCGCGGTCGTCGACGAGCTGCCGGTGCGCACTTCCGGCAAGGTCGATCGCGCGGCCCTGCCGTGGCCGCTGGCCGACGTCCAGGCCGTCAACGCCGCGTTCTCGCCGGCCGAGGCGTGGATCGCCGAGCAGTGGCAGGCGGTGCTCGGCATCGCCCCGGCCGACCGCAAGGCGGACTTCTTCGACCTCGGCGGCGGGTCGCTGTCGGCCGCGCAGCTCGTGTCGCGGCTGCGTGCGCGCGTGCCGGAGTTCTCGGTCGCCGACGTCTACGACATGTCGCGCCTGGGGAGCATGGCCAAGGCCCTCGGCGACGTGGGCGAGGACGCGCCCGACACCTTCCGCCGGCCCGAGCCGACGCCGCGCCGCACGCAGTGGATCCAGACCCTCCTGAGCGTGCCGCTGTTCATCCTCTCGGGCGTGCGGTGGCTGCTGTACCTGCTCACCGCGTCGACCCTGCTGCAGCTCTCGCCCGGCTTCGACGGGCTGCCGCACGTGCCGTGGTGGGTGCTCGTGCTCGGTCTCGTGCTGTTCGCCACGCCCTTCGGGCGCATGTCGATCGCCGCCGTGAGCGCGCGCATCCTGCTGGCGGGCCTGCGCCCAGGCGACTATCCGCGCGGCGGCGCCGTGCACCTGAGGCTGTGGCTCGCGGAGCAGATCGCCGACCAGATCGACGCCGTCGGGCTCGCCGGCGCCCCGTGGGTGACCTACTACGCCCGCGCTCTCGGGGCCAAGATCGGCCGCGACGTCGACATGCACACGCTCCCCCCGGTGACCGGCATGCTCGACGTCGGCGACGGCGCGGCGATCGAACCCGAGGTCGACCTCACGGGCACGTGGATCGACGGCGACGTGGTGCGCATCGGGGAGGTGCGCATCGGCGCCGATGCGACCGTGGGCGCCCGCAGCACGCTCGCCCCCGGCACGCGCATCGGCCGCCGCGCCGAGATCGCGCCCGGCTCGGCGGTGTTCGGCCGCGTGAAGGCCGACCAGGCCTGGGCGGGGTCGCCCGCCGTCCGCGTCGGCGAGCTCACCGAGGACTGGCCCGACCACCGCGCGCCGATCAAGCGGCGCTGGCTGTGGGCGTACGCGGCGTCCTCGGCCTTGGTGGGGCTGCTGCCGATCGCATCGTTCGCGGTCGGCGCGCTGGTCATCGCACAGGGGATCCAGGGCGCGCCCGACCTCGCCGCCGCCTTCGGCCGCGCGTTCGCGTGGTTGGTCCCGGCGGTGCTCGTCGCAGGCGTCGTGTTCGCGGCATCCGTCGTCCTGCTCGTGCGCGTCATGTCGCTGGGCCTGACCGAGGGGACCCACCCGGTCCGCAGCCGCATCGGGTGGCAGGCGTGGACCATCGAGCGACTGCTGGACTCGGCGCGCACGATCCTCTTCCCCCTGTACTCGAGCCTGTTCACGCCGGTCTGGCTGCGGATGCTGGGAGCGAAGGTCGGCCGCGACGTCGAGGCGTCCACGGTGCTGCTGATCCCGTCGCTGACGACCATTCAGGACGGCGCCTTCCTCGCCGACGACACCATGGTCGCCTCGTACGAGCTGCGCCGCGGCTGGCTCAAGCTCGGGCGCGTCCGCATCGGCAAGCGTGCGTTCCTCGGCAACTCCGGCATGGCCGCGCCCGGGCACCGCGTGCCCAAGGACGGCCTGGTCGCGGTGCTCTCCGCGGCCCCCAGCAAGGCCAAGGCGGGATCGTCCTGGCTCGGGTCGCCCGCGGTGCGCCTGCGGCGCGTCACGGCATCGGGCGACTCGGCGCGCACCTACGACCCGCCGATCGGCCTCAAGCTCGCGCGTGCCGGGTGGGAGCTGCTGCGCTTCATCCCCGTCGTCGTCAGCTGCGCCATCGGACTGCTCGTCGTCTTCGCCCTCGCCGCGCTGTGGGAGAGCATCGGCCCGGTGTGGAC
This sequence comes from Microbacterium thalassium, assembly GCF_014208045.1. Lineage (NCBI taxonomy): Bacteria > Bacillati > Actinomycetota > Actinomycetes > Micrococcales > Microbacteriaceae > Microbacterium > Microbacterium thalassium. The sequence continues at coordinate 3,142,278 of NZ_JACHML010000001.1, read as the reverse complement.
GCTGCTGCTGTCGGGCGTCGTGATGCTCGCCGCGGGCGCCGTCGCGGCGCTGGTCACCACGGCCGCCAAGTGGACGTTCATCGGCGCGATCCGCGCCGGCGAGCATCCGCTGTGGTCGAGCTTCGTGTGGCGCACCGAGGTCTCGGACACCTTCACCGAGATGGTCGCCGCGCCCTGGTTCGCCCGGTCGGCCGCCGGGACCCCGGCCCTCGCGATGTGGCTGCGCACGCTCGGCACCCGGGTCGGGCGGGGTGTCTGGTGCGACAGCTACTGGCTTCCGGAGCCGGATCTGGTCACCCTCGGCGACGGCTCGACGGTCAACCGCGGCTGCGTTGTGCAGACGCACCTCTTCCATGATCGAATCATGAGTATGGACACCGTCGAACTCGAAGCCGGGGCGACCCTCGGCCCCCACAGTGTGGTCCTGCCGGGCGCCACGATCGGCGCGCACGCGACCGTCGGCCCCGCATCGCTGGTCATGCGCGGCGAAGGCGTCCCGGTCGGCTCGCGCTGGAGCGGCAACCCCATCGGCCCGTGGCGCGCGGTCAAGGTCCGCGCCTACCAGTCGACATCGTGACGGGGTACGACGGCTACACGCCCGAGAGCGGGGATGCGAGCTTCGACGTCGAGTCGTACGACCTCGACATCTCCTATCGTGTGCGCACGAACCGCCTCGACGGCCACGCGATCATCAACGCCGAGCTCACCGAGCCGGCGCGATCGGTGACCCTGGACCTCGTCGGGCTGCGCGTGTCGAAGCTGAGCGTGGACGGCATGGCGCGCAGCTACTCGCAGGACGGGCGCAAGGTGCGCGTCACCCTCCCGAAGCCGATGGAGGCGGGGGAGAGGTTCTCGATCGACATCACCTACGGCGGAGCGCCCCGCCCGCGCCGCTCGCGCTGGGGCCTCATCGGCTGGGAGGAGCTCACCGACGGCGCCATCGTCGCGGCGCAGCCCACCGGCGCGCCGACCTGGTTCCCCTGCAACGACCGGCCCGACGACCGCGCCCTCTACACGATGTCGATCGCCGTCGAACCCGAGTACAGCGTCGCCGCCACCGGCCGGTTCGTCTCGCGCGATCGGACCGGCGGCCTGCGCGCGTGGCGCTTCGCGTCGAGCGTGCCCACCGCGACGTACCTCGCCGCAGTCCACATCGGCCGCTACGTCACGACACCCATCGGCGCGGTCGGCGACATCCCGGTCGTCGTCAACCATCCGTCGAACCTGCGCGCGGCGATCAAGCGCACGTTCGCGCCCGTCGAGCGCATGCTCGAGGTCTTCGGCAGCGCCTTCGGACCGTACCCGCAGGAGCACTGCACGATCGTCGTCACGCCCGACGAGCTCGAGATCCCGCTCGAGGCACAGGGCCTGGTCGTCTTCGGCGCGAATCACCTCAATCCCGCGCACGAACGGCTCGTCGCCCACGAGCTGGCCCACCAGTGGTTCGGCAACAGCGTCGGCGTCGCGCGCTGGCGCGACATCTGGCTCAACGAGGGCTTCGCGTGCTACGCCGAGTGGGTGTGGGCCGAGGCGGCCGGCGGGCCCACGGCGGGCGAGAGTGCCGCGAACCACTACGAGCGGATCGCGGCGCTGCCGCAGGACCTCGTGATCTCGGATCCCGGCCCGGATCTCATGTTCGACGACCGCGTCTACAAGCGCGGCGCCCTGACGCTGCACGCGCTGCGCGTGCAGCTGGGCGACGCCTCGTTCTTCGACCTGCTGCGGCAATGGTGCCGCCTGCGGCACCACCACACGGCGACGGATGCGGAGTTCCGCGAGCTCGCGACCGGCATCGGCGGGCCGGCCGTCGCGAAGATCCTCCACGCGTGGCTCGACCGGGCGAAACTGCCGCCGCTGCCGTGAGGCGCCGCGCATCCGCGGCGCGGGTCACGCGTCGCGGTAGGCGGCGCTGACGACGTGCCCGCGAGGGCCCGCGAGGTCCTCGATCAGGTACGTGCTGCCCTGCGGGCCGATGCGGGCGGTGAGCCGGCCGTCCGGTGCGCGGCGGACGTCGACGGCGGCGGGATCCAGCGACAGCCCGCGCCCGTCGGCCTTGAGCACCGCCTCGGCGCGCACCCAGTCGCGCGCGGTGGCCGGTGCCCCTCCGGCGAGGTCGACGCCCGCCAGGTCCCGTTCCTCGGGCTCGGCGTCCAGGCCGAGGGCGGCGACTCCGGGCCGTGCGACGGCAGCGAAGGCGAGCGATCCGCTGTAGCTCACCGACGCGCGCCGGTCGTCCCCGACCAGCACGACGGGGCCGTGCGGTCCGCCGCACCGGGGGCACGGGTTCGCGATCCCGACGTGTGCGCCCGCGAGCTCCCGCAGAAGCCGCCACGCGACGTCGCGACGCGGTGCGCCCGGCGGAACCGGCGCCCACGCGAGCGCGATCGCCGGGACGAGGTCCATCCTCACACCCCGATCGTCACACCTTCGGGGCGTGCGTCTCGATCGCGACGATGCCCGACCCGGGGCTGTCGACCGACAGGTGCACGACCGAGAACCCCGCCGGCTCCAGGCTCGACGCGCTGCCGAGGTACGAGCCCTTGAGCGTCCCGGTCGCCAGCGCCAGTTCGCTCAGGATGTCGGGGAGCACGGGCCCGTGGCTGCACAGCACGGCGGGCTTGCGCGCCCGCACGCGCTCGCCGATGATCGTGCGCGCGTCCGAGGCGCCCTCCTCCCAGGCGTCCTGGCTGATGAGCGCCGTCTTGTCGATCTTGCGTCCGAGCGTCGCCGCGAGAGGCTTGACCGTCTTGACGCAGCGCTCCGCGGGCGAGGAGACCACCTTGCGCACGCCGAACGCCAGCAGCGGGCCGACGATGGCGTTCGCCTGCTTGCGTCCGCGGGGGGCCAGCGGCCGAAGCGCGTCGGCCTTGTCCCATTCCTCGCGGTCGAGCGCCTTGGCATGGCGCAGCACGACGAGCGGGAACGTGCCGAGGATGCCCTGGTCCACGAGCGCCATGAAGGTGCGGACGATCTCGATGTCGACCGGGTAGCTGAGCTTCTTGAGCGCCTTCTTCGGCGTCATCCACTCCACCGCGGCGATCTCCTTGTTCGGGACGAACTCCGAGGTGCGGATCGCCGCTTCGGTGGCCTCGGCGGCCCAGTAGTGGACGATCTTGGTGCGCTTGCTGGGGAGCAGGTAGCGCGAGACGCCCACGGGTACGCCGAGCGAGACGCGGATGCCGGTCTCTTCGCGGATCTCGCGCACGGCGGTCTCGGCGAGCATCTCCCCGGGGTCGACCTTGCCCTTGGGCAGGGTCATGTCGCGGTACTTGGTGCGGTGGACCAGCAGGATGCGCAGCTTGTCCTCGACGACGCGCCACACGACGCCGCCCGCGGCGTAGACGGCGGTCTCGCTCATCGCACCGCCCGCGAACGGCGGCGGCGCTGGACCTGCGCCATCGTGCGGTCCTGGATGTCCTTGAGCGGCGCGCCCTCGGCATCCAGGGCGTGCCGATCCCAGACGCCGTCGGGCCCGAGATGCCACGAGCTGGTCTCGGGGCTCATGGCGGCGTCGAACAGCGTCAGCAGCTCGCGCTTGTGCGCGGGGTCGGCGATGCTCACGAGCGCCTCGACGCGGCGGTCGAGGTTGCGGTGCATCATGTCGGCGCTGCCGATGTAGATCTGCGGATCGCCGCCGTTCTCGAACGCGAAGATGCGCGAGTGCTCCAGGTAGCGGCCCAGGATGCTGCGCACCGTGATGTTCTCGCTCATGCCCTCGACGCCCGGCTTGAGGGAGCAGATCCCGCGCACCCACACCTCGACGGGAACACCGGCGAGACTCGCGCGGTACAGCGCGTCGATGATCTGCTCGTCGACCATCGAGTTGACCTTGATGCGGATGCCGGCGGGCTTGCCGGCCGCCGCGTTGCGCCGCTCGCCGTCGATGAGCTTGAGCAGCCCCTTGCGCAGGTGCAGGGGGGCGACCAGGAGGCGCTTGAACTTCTTCTCGATCGCGTAGCCGCTGAGCTCGTTGAACAGGCGTGTGAGGTCGCGCCCGACCTGCGGATCGGCGGTGAACAGGCCGAAGTCCTCGTAGATGCGGCTCGTCTTGGGGTTGTAGTTGCCGGTGCCGACGTGGCTGTAGCTGCGCAGCACGCCCTCTTCCTCGCGGATGATGTTCACGAGCTTGCAGTGCGTCTTCAGCCCCACGAGCCCGTAGACCACGTGCACGCCCGCCTTCTCGAGCTTGCGCGCCCACACGATGTTGTTCGCCTCGTCGAATCGCGCCTTGACCTCGACCAGCGCCAGCACCTGCTTGCCCGCCTCGGCCGCGTCGATGAGGGCCTGGATGATCGGGCTGTCGCCCGACGTGCGGTACAGCGTCTGCTTGATCGCGAGCACGTGGGGGTCCTTGGCAGCCTGCTCGAGGAACGCCTGCACGCTCGTCGTGAACGACTCGTACGGGTGGTGGACGAGGACGTCGGCCTTGCGGATCGCCGCGAAGATGTCGGAGCGCTCGGTGGTGTCGCCCGGCTGGAACGCCAGGGCGGACGTGGGCACGTGCGGCTTGTACCGCAGGTCGGGGCGGTCGATGCGCGACAGGTCGAACAGTCCCCGCAGATCGAGCAGCCCGGGCAGGCGGTAGACCTCCTGCGCGGTGATGTCCAGCTCGCTGATCAGCAGGTCGAGGGTCAGGTCGTCCATGTCCTCGGCGACCTCGAGCCGGATCGGCGGGCCGAAGCGCCGACGCATGAGCTCGGCCTCGAGCGCCTGGATGAGGTTCTCGGTCTCGTCCTCCTCGATGACCATGTCCTCGTTGCGCGTGAGGCGGAACGCGTGGTGGTCGAGGATCTCCATGCCGGGGAACAGGTCGCTGAGGTTGTTGGAGATGAGGTCCTCGAGCGGGAGGTAGCGCACGCCGGATTCGCCGCGCGACACCTCGACGAACCGCGGCACCATCGACGGCACCTTCAGGCGCGCGAACTCCTGACGGCCGGTGCGTGCGTTGCGGATGCGGATCGCGAGGTTCAGCGACAGCCCCGAGATGTAGGGGAAGGGGTGCGCGGGATCGACCGCGAGCGGCATCAGGACGGGGAAGATGTGCGAGTGGAAGTGGTCGTACAGTCGAGACCGCTCGTCCTCGGTGAGGTCCGGCCACCGGACGACCTCGATGCCCGCATCCGTCAGAGACGGCTTCACGAGGCTCCGCCAGGCCTCGGCGTGGCGCAGCTGCAGCTCGTGCGCGAGGGTCGAGATGTCGGCCAGCACGTCGGCCGGCGCCCGGCCCACGTTGGTGGGGACGGCGAGGCCCGTGACGATGCGGCGCTTGAGGCCGGCGACGCGCACCATGAAGAACTCGTCGAGGTTGCTGGCGAAGATCGCCAGGAAGTTCGCCCGCTCGAGGACCGGCAGCGTCGGATCCTCCGCGAGCTCGAGCACCCGCTGGTTGAAGGCGAGCCAGCTCAGCTCGCGGTCGAGATACCGCTGATCCGGGAGCTGGTCGTCGTACGTCTCCTCGAGTTCGAAGTCGTCGTCATCATCGTCCCCGAGACCGGTGTCGAGCACCTCGTGTTCGATCATTCCCTCATCATTGCAGGATGGCGTGACGAGAGTGTGAACGGATGCCGCGCGGGACGGCGAGTCAGGTGCCCGAACGCTCGCGCGGCGCGGGCAGCTGATCGTCCTCGTACACGTTGAAGCGGTAGCCGACGTTGCGCACGGTGCCGATGAGCTGCTCGAGATCGCCGAGCTTGGCGCGCAGGCGCCGCACGTGGACGTCGACGGTGCGGGTGCCGCCGAAGTAGTCGTAGCCCCACACCTCGCTCAGCAGCTGCTCGCGCGTGAACACCCGGGACGGGTGCGTCGCGAAGAAGTGCAGGAGCTGGAACTCCTTGTACGTCAGGTCCAGGGGCTTGCCGTGCACCTTGGCCGAGTAGGAGGACTCGTCGATCGTGATGCCCGAGGTCTGGATGCGGCTGGAGACGTGCTCCTTCGACAGGCGCCCGATCGCGAGCCGGATGCGGGCGTCGACCTCGGCCGGGCCCGCGCTCATCAGGATCACGTCGTCGACGCCCCAGTCCGTCGACACCGCGGTCAGGCCGCCCTCGGTGACCACGAGGATCAGGGGGGCATCGAGCCCCGTCGTGTTGAGGATCTTGCACAGCGACTTCGCGCCGACCAGATCCGCGCGGGCGTCGACGAAGATGACGTCGGCGCTCGGGGCGTTGACGAGCTGGGCGGGTTCGGCCGGGATCTGGCGCACCCGATGGCTGAGCAGTTCGAGCGCGGGCAGGACGGCGGAGCCTCCGTGCGTGGAGCTCAGAACCAGAAGCTGTGCCAAGACGTCATCCTCCCGGCGTGGGGTGCACGCCGTGGAGACCAGTGTAGGGGGTCGAGGGGAGCGCTCTCCGTCACCCGCACTGAATCGTGTCATCGAGCGAGCCCGCGCGGCCCGGCGCGCGGGACGGGCGTGCGTGGTGCGCCTTCGTCGACGGTGAGGGAGAATGGGGGCATGTCCGCACCCGATCTCGCGCCCCGCCGACTCGTCGGGGGCATCATCGCGGTGTGGGTCTCGGCGGCCGTCATCGCCGTCGCGATCGGCCTCGCCGTACCCGCCCCGGACCGCACGATGTGGCTCGCCGTCGGCCTCGGCGTCTGCCTCATCCTGTCGTTCGGCCTGCAGCTGGCGACCGGCCGGTCCCACGGCTTCACCCAGCGCGTGGCGGCCGGCATCCTCGGCGCCATGGTCACGATGGGCTTCGTCAGCCTCGGGTTCGCTCTCGCGGCCGTCGTTCCCGGATAAGGTGGGGTCATGAACCTCGTCGCGCTCGAACTCTTCTTCGTGGGCCTGCTGGGCCTGGCGTCCCTCGCGATCGTCTTCACCTCGGGCGTCGTGGTCTGGAACCTGTTCCGCGGCCAGCGCTGACGGGAGCGCCGTGATCGAACTCCCCACCGATCTGCCCGCCGACCTCGTGCCGCTGTCGTGGCTCATCGGCGTGTGGGAAGGCAGCGGCGTCATCGACTACGACGCCGCCGACACGCACTTCTCGGGCGAATTCACCCACCGGGTGAGCTTCAGCCATGACGGCGGCGACTACCTGAACTACGCCGCGAACGCATGGCTCGACGCCACCGCCGATGAGCCCGCGCGGCCGCTCGTGGCCGAGACCGGGTTCTGGCGGCTGGCGCGGCCCGCGACCGACGCGGACGCCGGTCCCGGACTGCTCCCGGCCGTCGCCGGCGGATCCGCGCGCACGGTCGACGATGTCGAGGCGCTGCGCAACGACGAGGGCGGGTTCGACATCGAGGCGCCCATCGTGCACTCCGACGGCGTCAGCGAGCTGTATCTGGGCCAGGTTCGCGGCCCCCGCATCGACATGGCGACCGACGCCGTCGTCCGCACCGCCGGCGCCAAGCACTACGCGGCCGCGACGCGCATGTACGGACTGGTCGACGGCCACCTGCTGTGGGCGTGGGACATCGCCGCGCTCGGCGGCGAGCTGGCCTCCCACGCCTCCGCGCGTCTCGCGCGCGTGGAGTGACGGCCATGTACACCGAGGTCCCCGGCGCCGTCGTCGACGACGACGGCGCGCTCGTCCACCTGGGCAACCCCGTCGCCGAGCAGCGCGCGCTCGCCGCGGGCACCGCTCTGACGCCCCTCGACGACCGCCGCGTGATCGCGGTCACGGGCGAGGACCGCCTGACGTGGCTGGATTCGCTGACGTCGCAGGCGCTGGCATCGCTGGCCCCCGGGGAGAGCACCGAGACGCTCGTGCTCGACCCCCACGGACACATCGAGCACGCCGCATCCGTCCTCGACGACGGCGAGACGACGTGGCTGATCGCCGACCGGGCGGATGCCGACGGGCTGCTGCTGTGGCTCACCCGCATGCGGTTCCGCCTGCGCGTCGCCCCGCGCGACGCGTCCGCCGAGGTCGCGGTCGTCGGCGGCGCGCCCGCCGCGCTCGCGGGCATCGGGGTCGCGGCTCCCGCGGGCGTTCCGCTCGTCTGGCACGACCCGTGGCCGGGCGTGACCGTCGGCGGTCACGCGTACGCCGCGGACGACGCGCACCCCGGCGCCGAGCGGGATTGGGCCGAGGCGATCGTGCCGCGGGCCGAGCTCGCGCGCATCGTCGAGTGCGCGGCGGCGGGCGAGTTGGCCCTGGCCGGGCGCGACGCCGCCGAGGCGCTGCGCGTCGCCGCATGGCGGCCGCGCCGTGCCGGCGACGTCGACGAGCGGGCCCTGCCGCACGAGCTCGACTGGCTGCGCACCGCCGTCCACCTCGACAAGGGCTGCTACCGCGGCCAGGAGACCGTCGCCAAGGTGCACAACCTGGGCCACCCGCCGCGCCGGCTGGTCGCCCTGCAGCTGGACGGCAGCGGGACCGTGCTCCCCGAGCCCGGCGCTCCCGTGCGCGCGGGGGACACCGAGGTCGGCGCGATCACCTCGGTCGCGCGACACTTCGAGCAAGGCCCCATCGCCCTCGCGATCGTGCGGCGGACCACGCCGGTCGACGCCGCGCTGACCGTCGACACCGACGACGGGCCCGTCGCCGCCGCGCAGGAGGTCATCGTTCCGCCCGACGCCGGGGCGACCGCGGGCGTGCCGCGCATCCCGCGGCTGTCGCGCCGCGCCGCGTCGTCGGCCTGAACCGGCAGGCATCCGCGTCGTGAGCGCCGAACCGCCTCCCGTCACCGCCGCGGTGCCGACGACGTGGCGCACACGGCTCGATCCGCGCCCCGCGTTGAGCCGCCTGCGCGGATCCGGGATCGCGATCGTCCAGATCGTCGTCGCGGCCACCGCCGCCTTCTCGTTCGCGCACTACGTGCTCGGCCACGAGGTTCCGCTGCTGGCGGCGACCGTCACCGTCTCGAGCCTCGGGCTGGTGCGAGACGCGCGGCCGCGGCGCGTGCTCGAGACGGTCGTGGGCATGGTGGTCGGCATCGCCGTGGCCGAGCTGCTGTTCACCCTCACGGGAACGGGCTGGTGGCAGCTCGCCCTCGCCCTCGGTGCGACGCTCGTGATCGCGCGGCTGCTGTCGTCGCAGCCGGGTTTCGCGATGGCGGCGGCGATCCAGTCGCTCATCGTCATGATCATCCCGGCGAGCTCGCCGTTCTCGCGCCTCATCGACGGCGCGATCGGCGGCGTGGCGGCGCTGCTGGTCACCGCGCTCATCCCGCGCGACGCCGTCCGCTCCGCCCGCCGCGACGGCGCCGCGGTCTTCGCCGCGTTCGAGGCCGCCGGCGGCGCGCTCGTCCAGGCGCTGCGCCGCGGCGACCGCCTGCGCGGCGAGCGGGGGCTGACGAAGGCCCGCGGGCTCCAGCCGCTGCTGGACCGCTGGCGGGAGTCCCTCGACACGGGCCTCGGCATCGCGCGCATCTCGCCGTTCCTGCGCCGGCAGCGGGCGGAGCTCGAACGCCAGGAGCGCGTGCACCAGTCGATGGACCTGGCCTCGCGCAATCTGCGCGTGATCGCGCGGCGCGCCGCCTACCTCGTCGACGACGGGGTGCCCCGCCCTGTCGCGGCCGACCTCATCGCCGAGATGCTGCGGGCGGCGACGCTCATCGCGCACTCGCTCGACGACATCGCGGACGCCCCGGCCGCCCGCGCATCGCTGATCGCGCTCGCCGGCCGCCTCGACCCGGCGAAGATCCTCCCGGAGGCCTCGCTCGGGGACCAGAACCTCATCGCGGCGCTGCGCCCGTTCGTCGTCGACCTGCTCACGGCGACCGGGATGCCCCACGCCGAGGCGCGCGCCGTCGTGCCCCGCATCTGAGTCACGCCGACGGATCGCCCGGCGCCACCGCCTCCCACGGCAGGGTCACCTCGCCCAGCGCCCACCGGGCGCGCTCGCGCAGCGGCCACCCGGCCGACGCGAGTGCCGCGAGGGCCGTGCGCCACCGATGCACGGGGCCGAACGGCGACACGGCCGCCGCGCGCTCCCACTCGGCGTCGAGGGCGCCGAGGAACGCGTGGACGCGCTCGCCCGGCACGTTGCGGTGGATGAGCGCCTTGGGGAGCCGCTCGGCGGCGACGGACGGATGCTCGAGAGCCGCGAGCCGCAGGGACACGGTGAACGACTGGGGTGTTCCGCCGGCATCCACCGCCACCCACGTCACGATGCGCCCGAGCTCGTCGCACGTGCCCTCGACCAGCAGTCCGCCGTCGGCGAGGCGCCCTGCCATCTGCGCCCACGCGGCCGCCACGTCCGCCTCGTCGTACTGGCGCAGCACGTTCATCGCGCGGATGACCGCCGGGCGCCGGCCGGCGGGCACGGGCACTTCGAAGCCGCCGCGCGCGAACGACACCCGGGCGTCCGGCGCGAACGACGTGCGGCCGGCGCGGACCTCTGCCAGCTGCGCGCGGGCGCGCTCGACCCGCTCGGGCGCGATCTCGAGGCCGAGGACCTCCACGTCGGGGCGCGTGCGAGACAGGCGCGCGTGCAGTTCGAGCGCGGTCACGCCGCTGGCGCCGTAGCCGAGGTCCACCACGAGGGGATCGCCGGCGTTCCGCAGCGCCGGATGCCGCGCGATCCAGCGGTCCACGCGCCGCAGCCGGTTCGTGCCGGTCGTGCCGCGGGTGACCTGTCCGACGGGGGAGCGGCCTGCGGGCATGCCTCCATGATGCCAGCGGCGCCCGCCGGGCTCGTCGCGCGCAGGGGCCTGAGCGGCACCGCATCCGTCGATATCATGGGCGCATGACCGCGCCATACACGCTGATCCTCCTCCGTCACGGCCAGAGCGAGTGGAACAAGTCCAACCAGTTCACCGGGTGGGTCGATGTCCGCCTCACCGAGCAGGGCGAAGCCGAGGCCCGTCGCGGCGGCGAGCTGATGGCGGAGTCGGGCATCCTCCCCGACGTCCTGCACACCTCGGTGCTCAGCCGCGCCATCCAGACCGCGAACCTCGCCCTCGACACCGCCGACCGGCTGTGGATCCCGGTCAAGCGCTCGTGGCGCCTCAACGAGCGTCACTACGGTGCGCTTCAGGGCAAGGACAAGGCCCAGACCCTCGCCGAGTTCGGCAACGAGCAGTTCATGCTGTGGCGCCGCTCGTTCGACGTGCCGCCGCCGCCGCTTCCCGCCGACGACGAGTACAGCCAGGTGGGCGACCCGCGCTACGTCGGCATCGACGGCGAGGTGCCGCACACCGAGTCGCTCAAGCTCGTGATCGACCGCATGCTGCCCTACTGGGAGAGCGACATCATCCCCGACCTGCGCTCCGGCAAGACCGTGCTCGTGACGGCGCACGGCAACTCGCTGCGCGGTCTCGTCAAGCACCTCGACGGCATCAGCGACGACGACATCTCGGAGCTGAACATCCCCACCGGCATTCCGCTGGTCTACAAGCTCGGCGAGGACATGATGCCCCTCGGGCCCGGCGAGTACCTCGACCCCGAGGCCGCCGCCGCGGGCGCCGCAGCGGTCGCCGCGCAGGGCAAGAAGTAGGGACGCCGTCCCACAAGCGAAAGGAGCGGATGCCGTGAGGCATCCGCTCCTTTCGTCTGTGCGCGCTGCGCCCGATCAGTGATTGGGGTAGTGCGGCTCCACGATGGGCTCTTCGGTGTGGGTGTCCCAGTCGCCGGTCGCGAGGTAGTGGACCTTCTTGGCGATCGAGACGGCGTGGTCCGCGAAGCGCTCGAAGAAGCGGCTCGCGAGCGTGGCGTCCACGGTCTCGGTCGCCTCGCCGGTCCAGGTGTCGCCGAGGACCTTCTCGAAGACGCTCACGTGCAGCTCGTCGATCTCGTCATCGGCGTTGCGGATCTCCTCGGCCAGCTCCAGATCCTGCGTCTGCAGCAGCTCGGTGAGCTTGTTCGCCAGCTGCACGTCGAGCTCGCCCATGCGGGTGAAGGTGGACTTCAGGCCCGTGGGGATCGCGCGCGCCGGGAAGCGCAGGCGCGTGAACTGGGCGATGTGCTCGGCGATGTCGCCCATGCGCTCGAGCGACGCGCTCATCCGCAGCGCCGCCACGACGATGCGCAGGTCGCCGGCGACGGGCTGCTGCATCGCGAGCAGCTGGATCGCCATCTCGTCGAGCGCCACCGTCTTCTCGTCGATGATGGCGTCCTCGCTGATGACCTCCTCGGCCAGCGCGACGTCGCCCGTGGCGAACGACGTCGTGGCCTTGTCGATCGCGATGGCGACCAGCTCGGCGATCTCGACGAGGCGCGCCTGAACGTCCTCGAGAGACTGGTGGAAGACTTCGCGCATGCCGGAGACCTTTCGATGTGGTGCGGGGGAGACGGCAGGGTCCTCCGTGATTGTGGTCATGGAAGGTTAACGGCTGGTGCCCTGATGGTGAATTGTACCGAGGTGCACCGTCGGGGAGAGACGCGGGGGTCCGGATGCGGGCCGCGCGTCCGTTTACAGTGAGTGCATGGATTCGACGCAGCTGGCGCTGCTCGCGCTCCTGGCCGGTGCCATCATCGGGGGCGCGATCACGGTGCTCGTCGTCGTCGCACTCGACGCTCGCGATCGCGCGCACGCCGTCACGTCCCTCTCGGTTCCCGACGGTGTGCGCGAAGTCGTCCACGCCATGGACGATGCGGCCGTCGTCGTCGACAACTCGTATCACGTGCTCGCCGCGTCGGGCGCGGCCGTGCCCTTCGGGTTCACCGAAGGGACGACGCTGCCGGGAGAGCCGCTGCGTGAGGTCGTGCGCCACGCGCGCGCGGCCGACTCCTCCCGCGAGACGCTGCGCCTGCAGCGCGTCACCGCTCCGGCCGAAGCCCGCCTGGTGGTCGTGCGCGCCACGCGCATCTCGCCGCGGCTCATCCTCGTCGTCATGCGCGACATCACCGAGCGCGAGCGGGTCGAGCAGATGCGCCGCGACTTCGTGGCCAACACCAGCCACGAGCTGAAGACGCCCGTGGGAGCTGTGAGCCTGCTCGCCGAGGCGATCGAATCGGCCGCCGACGATCCGGAGCAGGTGCGCATCTTCGCGAGCCGGCTCACCGCCGAGGCCTCCCGCCTGGCTGCGCTGACCGCCCGCATCATGAACCTGTCGCGGCTGCAGTCCGACGACCTCTCGCCGGACGCGGACGTCTCGATCGACGAGGTGCTCACCGCCGCCCTCGAGGCGCACGCGCTTCAGGCGGCGTCGGCGGGGGTCACGGTGGTGCGGGGCGGCAAGCGCGGGCTGTACGTGCGCGGCGACGCCCAGATCCTCACGGACGCCATCGGCAACCTCATCTCGAACGCCATCGCCTACTCGCCCGCGGGCGCCGACGTGGGCGTCGGCGTCCGGCTCGTGGACGGCGTCGTCGAGGTCGTCGTGACCGACCGCGGCATCGGCATCGCCCCGGCCGACCAGGAACGCATCTTCGAGCGCTTCTACCGGGCCGACCAGGCGCGTTCGAGGCGCACCGGCGGCACGGGACTGGGACTGTCGATCGTGAAGCACGCCGTGAGCCGTCACGGCGGCGAAGTGCGCCTGTGGTCGCGCCCCGGACGCGGTTCGACGTTCACGGTGCGTCTGCCCGCGACCGAGGGGCCCGCGGATCTTCCGCGCGACAAGCGTGACAAGAAGAAGAAAAAGAAGAAGAAGGACAAGCGCGCCGCGTAGCGGCGTGCCGGAACGGAGAACCCGCATGACCACCCGCGTCCTGATCGTCGAGGACGAGCCCGACCTCGCCGACCCGCTCGCGTACCTGCTGCGCCGCGAGGGCTACGAGGTCGAGATCGCCGAGGACGGCCAGGCCGCCCTCACCGCGTTCCGCGAGCGCGGCGCCGACATCATCCTGCTGGACCTCATGCTGCCGGGGATGCCGGGCACAGAGGTGTGCCGCATCGTGCGGACGACGTCGACGGTGCCGATCATCATGCTCACGGCCAAAGACTCCGAGGTCGACATCGTCGTGGGGCTCGAGCTCGGCGCCGACGACTACGTCACGAAGCCGTACTCGTCGCGCGAGCTGCTGGCGCGCATGCGGGCCGTGCTGCGCCGGCACACGCCGTCCGAGTCCGACCTCGAGGAGCGCGTGCTCGACGGCGGACGCGTCGTGCTCGACATCGATCGGCACACGGTCGCGGTCGGGGGCACCGAGATCAACATGCCGCTGAAGGAATTCGAGCTGCTCGAGGTGCTCATGCGCAATGCCGGCCGCGTGCTCACGCGCGGTCAGCTCATCGACCGTGTGTGGGGGAGCGACTACTACGGCGACACCAAGACCCTCGACGTTCACATCAAGCGCATCCGCTCGCGCATCGAGGAGCACCCCGGCGACCCGGTGATGCTCGTCACCGTGCGCGGGCTCGGCTACCGGTTCGAGGCCTGAGCGTCCCACGCCGGCGAAGCGACGAAGGAGGCCCCGCCGACGGCGGGGCCTCCTTCGCGTGCGCTGTGCGTGGGTCTCAGGGGACGAACGGCTCCAGGTACGGCAGCTCGCCGTCGAGCACCGGGACGTCCATGAGCGTGCCCTCTTCGCCGCCGGAGGCGAAGTAGACGGGGAGGTCGGCGCCCGGCATGGTGTCCAGGCCCTCGATGAGGATCGGCTCCTCGTCGTCCACGCCGAGGCTGACGACGCCGCCGGCCGGGACGGTGACGGTCGCGGAGACGGCGGCCGAGCCCTCGCCGAACTCGAGGCTCAGGCGCTCGGTGCTGTCGCCGGTGTTGACGATGGCGGCGAGGAAGTTGCCGGCCGAGCCGTCCTCGTTGGCGACGATGAGCGCATTGCGGACCTCGAGCGCCCCGGCGTTGACCGCGACGCCGTCGGAGGCGTTGTACTCGATCGTGGTCGCCTGCGGCGAGATCATGCTGCACCCGGTGGTGCCCAGGATGACGAGGGCGCCGACGGCAATCGACGCGAACAGACGCGAATTCACAGATCCTCCCAGGACGGATGACGGCATCCTCAGCATTCTAGAGGGAACCCCGCCCGCGCACGTGCCCACGCGTGTCCGGGCCTGCGGCGGAGAACCTTAGCGTATGTCCCCTGTGGTACCCTGGAGGTTGCCGAAAGGACATAACTCCATGCTTTTTGAGGTTGGCGAAACGGTGGTCTACCCCCACCACGGGGCGGCGACGATCATCGAAGTCAAGGACCGCATCATCAAGGGCGAGACGAAGAAGTACCTGAAGCTCAACGTCACGCAAGGCGACCTCGTGATCGAGGTCCCCGCCGAGAACGTCGATCTGGTCGGCGTCCGCGACGTGATCGGCAAGGAAGGCCTCGACCGGGTCTTCGAGGTGCTGCGCGCTCCCTTCACCGAGGAGCCCACCAACTGGTCTCGGCGCTACAAGGCGAACCTCGAGAAGCTCGCCTCGGGCGACGTGATCAAGGTCAGCGAGGTCGTCCGCGATCTGTGGCGGCGCGACCAGGACCGCGGTCTTTCCGCCGGCGAGAAGCGCATGCTCGCGAAGGCGAAGCAGATCCTCGTGTCCGAGCTCGCGCTCGCCGAGAAGACCGACGAGGACAAGGCCAGCGTGCTGCTGGACGAGGTGCTCGCCAGCTGACGTCAGCCGGTAGATTCGGGGGGTGAGCAGCATCACCCCCGTACCGCGTGTCGCGGTCGTCGTCGTGGCGGCCGGGTCGGGAACGCGACTGGCCGCCGGCGGTCCGAAGGCGTTCGTCGGCATCGACGACGCGACCATCCTGCGCCACGCCCTCCGGGGCGTGTTCGCCGCGCCGCGGGCGCAGGTGATCGTCGTCGCTCCCGCGGGGCGAGAGGGCGACGCGCGGACCGAGGCGCTCGAGGCCGCCGGCGACCGCCGCGATCTCGTGTCGGTCGTCACCGGCGGTGCGTCGCGTCAGGACTCCGTCGCCGCGGGCCTCGCGGCCCTGTGGGGCGACGTCGAGGTCGTGCTCGTCCACGACGCGGCGCGGGCGCTGACTCCGTCCGACGTCTTCGCGCGCGTCATCGACGCGGTCCAGGCCGGCGCCGCCGGCGTGCTCCCGGTGCTCCCGGTGGTCGACACGATCAAGCGGGTGTCGGGCTCGACCGTGCTCGCCGCCGTCGACCGGTCCGAACTCGCCGCCGCGCAGACTCCGCAGGGCTTCCGCCGGGATGTGCTCCTGACGGCATATGAGGCCGCCTCGCAGGAGTTCACCGACGACGCGGCGCTCGTCGCCGACGCCGGGCATCCCGTGCGCACGGTCGCCGGCGACCCGCGGGCGTTCAAGATCACGACGTCGGCCGACCTCGATCGCGCCCGGGCGCTCGTCGCGGGCGACCCCGTCGCGCCGGTGACCGCGGCGCTCGATCCGGCGCCGCCCGCTCCGCGCGTGGGCGTCGGGACGGACGTGCACGCGTTCGGAGGGGACGGCTCGCTGTGGCTCGCGGGCCTGGAGTGGCCCGGCGAGCAGGCGCTGTCCGGGCACTCGGACGGCGACGCCGTCGCCCACGCCATCGTCGACGCTCTGCTCGCGGCGGCGGGTCTCGGCGACATCGGCACGCACTTCGGCACCGACCAGCCGCAGTACGCGGGGGCGCATGCGGACGCCTTCCTCGCCCGCACGGTCGCGCTGTTGGGGGAGGCCGGCTTCCGCGTCGGGAACGTCTCGGTGCAGGTGCAGGCCAACCGTCCCCGGTTCGCGTCGCGGCGCGCCGAAGCCGAGCGCGCGCTGTCCGCCGCGCTCGGGGGCGCGCCGGTGTCGGTCTCGGCGACGACGACCGACGGGCTGGGCTTCACCGGTCGCAGCGAGGGCGTCGCGGCCTTCGCGGTCGCCATCGTGGTGCCGGCCTGACGGCCGCCGATCCCATGCCCGGTCACGGGCCGGCTCAGAGCAAGCGCATCATGAAGACCGAGAAGGGGTCGTTCACGTAGTCGCCGAACGGTCCGCACTCGGTGAAGCCCTCGTCGGCGTACAGGCGGCGGGCCGCCAGGAAGGCCGGAGGGGTGCCCGTCTCGAGCCAGAGCGTCGACAGACCGCGGGCCCGCGCCGCGCCCATGACATGGTGCAGCAGCGCGCGCCCGACGCCGCGTCCGCGGTGCGCGTCGGCGACCCTCATCGACTTCAGCTCGCCGCGCGCGGCGCCCAGGTCCTTGAGCGCGGCGATGCCGGCGAGGTCGTCGCCGTCCCACGCCGACCAGAACGTGACGGCCGGCTCCCGCAGGGCGTCGACGTCGAGGGCATGGCAGCTCTCCTCGGGCGAGGTGGCCCGCATGTCGGCCAGATGGTGCGCGATCAGCGATCGCGTCGCCTCGCCGCTCAGGTCGTCGACTCGAATGCGCACGGCCACCTCCTCGAGGCGATCATCGCACGCCCCGCCCGACCCGCGTCCCGTCACCCCTCGACGGCGAACGGCGCCGGGTCCCGCGGCGTGCGCGACCCCCATGCGAGCAGCGCCAGGCCCGCGGCGAGCACCGCCAGGCCCGCGACGGCGAGCGGGGCCAGACGCTCCCCGAGCACGACGATGCCGAGGACGCCCGCCGTGAGCGGCTCGAACAGCGTCAGGGTCGCCGCCGTGGCGGCGGTCAGCCCCGACAGCCCCCACGTGAACAGCACGTAGGCGACGGCGATCGTCGCGAGTCCGAGCCACAGCGCCATCGCCCATCCGCGGGGGGAGCCCAGCCACGACGTGTCGACGAACGGCAGGGCGATGACGGCGACGGCGGCCGAGCTCGCGCCCATCGCGCCCACGACCGTGAACGGATCCCACCCGTCGTCCAGAAGCCGCCGCTGCACGTTGGCGAACACCGCGAACGACGCGCCGGCGCCGACCGAGCCGACCAGGCCGAGCGCGTCGACGCCGTCTCCGCCGGCAGTGCCGCCCATCCCCAGCAGGACGACCCCCGAGGTCGCCAGTGCGGTCGCCGCGAGCCACGTCGCCGACGGCATGCGGCGCGTCAGCGTCCATTCGAGGAGCCCCGCCAGCACGGGCGCCGATCCGAGCGCCACGACCGTCCCGACCGCGACGCCGTTGCGCGAGGTGCCGAGGAAGAACAGCGGCTGGTAGGCGGCCAGGCACACACCCGTCAGCGTCATGAGGGCGAGGGGGCGGATGCCGAGGCGCGGCGGTGACGCCGGGGACGGCAAGCGCCGTGCGTGCCGTCGGGCGAGCCAGAACGCCAGGACCGCCAGGCCTGTCCCGCCGATGACCATCCGCATGACGCCGACCGACAGCGGTGTCGTCCCCGCCGGACCCAGCGCCTGCGACGTGCCCGTGGTGCCGAACAGGAGGGCTGCGGCGAGGACGGCGATCACGTGCACGGATCAGTTCTACCCGCTCGCGGCTCCCGGTCGGCGCGCAGGACCCGCCGGTAGGCTGGATAGGTGACTCTCCGGCTCCACGACACCAAGACGCAGTCCCTGCGCGACTTCGTCCCTCTCGACCCCGGAAACGTCACGATCTACGTGTGCGGACCGACCGTCCAGTCGGGCCCGCACATCGGGCACCTGCGCGGCGCGCTGAGCTTCGACATTCTGCGGCGTTGGCTCGAGCACCGCTTCGATCGCGTGACGTTCGTCCGCAACGTCACCGACATCGACGACAAGGTGCTCCACAACGCCACCGACGTCGAGCCGTGGTGGGCGCTGGCCTACCGCATGGAGCTCGCCTTCACCCACGCGTACTCGGCGATCGGGATCCTCCCGCCCACCTACGAGCCGCGGGCGACCGCCTCGATCCCGCAGATGCAGGAGCTCATCGCGCAGCTCATCGAACGGGGCCATGCGTATGCGGCAGCGGGCGACGTCTACTTCGACGTGCGGTCATGGCCCGCCTACGGCGAGCTGACGCGCCAGTCGCTGGACGCGATGGAGCCGGCCGCCGACGCCGACCCGCGCGGCAAGCGCGACCCGCGCGACTTCGCCCTGTGGAAGGGCGGCAAGGCAGACGAGCCGGAGTCCGCGCGGTGGGAGTCGCCGTGGGGTGCGGGCCGGCCCGGCTGGCACATCGAATGCTCGGCGATGTCGCGCCGGTACCTCGGCTCCGCGTTCGACATCCACGGCGGCGGGCTCGACCTGCGCTTCCCGCACCACGAGAACGAGCTCGCGCAGTCGACGGCAGCCGGCCACGGCTTCGCGCAGTACTGGATCCACAACGGGCTCGTGACGGTCGGCGACCAGAAGATGTCGAAGTCGCTGGGCAACTTCATCCTCGCCGACGACCTGCTGGCCGCCCGCGATCCGCTCGTGGTGCGCTACGCCCTCGCCGCGGCGCACTACCGGTCGAGCCTGGACATCACCGAGTCGAGCTTCGACGAGGCCGAGGCGGCGCTCGAGCGCATCCGCACGTTCCTGCAGAAGGCGATCCGGATGCTGCGTGACGCCGACGCCGACCTCGACGTCGCCGCGACGGTGCCCGAGCGGTTCGCCGCGGCGATGGACGACGACCTCGGCGTGCCGCAGGCGCTCGCGGTCGTCCACGAGCGCGTGCGCGACGGGAACACCGCCGTGGCCGCCGCGGACCGGGATGGCGCCCTCAGCGCGTTCGCGGACGTCGCGGTGATGACAGGGCTGCTGGGAATAGACCCCCTCGACCCGCTCTGGGAGCGCGGGGGAGCAGGGCCGGAGGAGGCGGCGCTGGACGCGCTGCTGACGGCGATGATCGGCCAGCGCGCGCAGGCGCGGGCCGCCAAGGACTGGGCCGCGGCCGATCGCATCCGCGATGCGATCGCCGCGGCGGGAATCGCGCTGGAAGACGGCGCAGACGGAACACATTGGAGTCTCGATGGCTAAGCCAGGTCGCCCCGGAGCGGGCAACAGCAAGAAGAAGGGCGCCACCAAGGGCACCGGCGGTCACGGCCGCAAGTCCCTCGAGGGCAAGGGCCCGACGCCCAAGGCCGAGGATCGCGCCTGGCACGTCGCCGGCAAGCGCAAGGCGGCCCAGGAGCGGTACGCGGCGGCGGGAGGCAAGGGCCAGCCGGGCCGGAAGCCGCAGGGGTCGAACCCGAACCGCGGGTCGCGGTCGCGCCAGAGCGACGACACCGAGACGGTCACCGGGCGCAACTCCGTGCTCGAGGCGCTGCGCACGAGGATCCCGGCGACGACGCTCTACATCGCCCAGCGCGTGGAGATGGATGACCGCGTCAAGGAGATGCTCTCGATCGCGACCAACCGCGACATCCCCATCCTCGAGGTCACGCGTCAGGAGCTGGATCGCATGGCCGGCTTCGACGGCGTGCACCAGGGCGTCGCGCTGAAGGTTCCGCCGTACGAGTACGCCCACCCGCAGGACCTCCTCGAGAAGGTCATCGACCGGGGCGCGACGCCGCTCTTCGTGGCGCTGGACGGCGTCACCGACCCGCGCAACCTCGGAGCCATCATCCGCTCGACGGCGGCCTTCGGCGGGCACGCCGTGATCCTGCCGCAGCGTCGCTCGGCGAGCGTGAACTCGGCGGCGTGGAAGACCAGCGCCGGCGCCGCGGCCCGCATCCCCGTCGCGCTCGCGCCGAACCTGACGACAACGCTCAAGGAGTTCAAGAAGCAGGGCGTGTTCGTGCTCGGCCTCGACGGCGGCGGCGACGTATCGCTTCCCGCCCTCGAACTCGCCGACCGCCCGGTGGTCGTGGTCGTCGGCTCCGAGGGCAAGGGGCTCTCGCGACTGGTGACCGAGACGTGCGACCAGATCGTCTCGATCCCGATCTCGGCGGCGACCGAGTCGCTCAACGCCGGCATCGCGGCATCCGTCGCGCTCTACCAGATCTCGACGCTGCGCGGCGCGCGCTGACTCCCTGGGCGCAGGCTGCGCGGCGTGCGGCGGACGTGTAAATTCTGCGCGTCGGGCTCGCGACCGTGCCCCGCGGGCGGCGGGAGCGGAGTAGTTTCATATCGTGTCTGAGAACGCCCCCGCGCACCACATCGCCCACTCGCGCGAAGAGCGCCACCCGCTCGCGAAGGCTCCCGTCACGGCTCCGCCGAACACCGTCGACGGGTTCGTGAAGCAGTTCCTCGACAACCTGAACTTCGGTCAGGGCGTCGCGCTGTCGGCTTCGGGCGTCAACGACCAGTACCTGGCGCTCGCGCGAACGGTGCGCGACTACCTCATGGCGCGATGGCTCGAGACGGTCCGTCGCCAGCTCGTCTCCCAGGCCAAGGGCGTGTGCTATCTGTCGGCCGAGTACCTGCTGGGCCGGCAGCTCGGCAACAGCCTTCTCGCGACCGGGCTCGAGGACGTGGCCGCGGAGGCCCTCGCCGAGTGCGGCATCGACATCGCCGATCTGCGAGCGCAGGAGGTCGAGCCGGGCCTGGGCAACGGCGGGCTCGGACGCCTCGCGGCGTGCTTCATCGACTCGCTCGCGACCATGAGCGTGCCCTCCATCGGGTACGGCATCCGCTACGAGTACGGCATCTTCCGCCAGACGTTCGAGGACGGCCAGCAGGTCGAGAAGCCCGATCGCTGGCTCTCGATGGGTTCGCCGTGGGAATTCCCCCACCCCGAGGCCGCGCAGACGATCTCGTTCGGCGGTCGCACCGAGCAGTACGACGACGACGGGGTGACCCGCACGCGCTGGATCCCGGACTGGGACGTCCTGGCCATCCCGTACAACTACATGGTGCCCGGCTACCTCAACGGCCGCGTCAACACGCTGCGCCTGTGGAGCGCGCAGGCCACGAAGGCGTTCGACCTGCGCATCTTCAACGCGGGCGACTACGCCGAGGCGGTGCGCGCGCAGACGTTCGCCGAGAACATCTCCAAGGTGCTCTACCCCGAGGACTCCACGCCGCAGGGCAAGGAGCTGCGCCTGCAGCAGCAGTACTTCTTCGCCGCGGCGTCGATCGCGGACTTCCTCGACGTGGTCCTCCCGCCCGACTACGACCTCACCAAGCTTCCCGACCGCGCGATCTTCCAGCTGAACGACACGCACCCGGTCATCGCCGTCCCCGAGCTCATGCGGCAGCTCGTCGACGTGCGCGGCCTGGAGTGGGAGCAGGCGTGGGAGATCACGCAGGGGTGCTTCGCGTACACGTGCCACACGCTTCTCCCCGAGGCCCTCGAGGTGTGGTCGGTCGATCTGCTCGGCCGGCTGCTGCCGCGCCACCTCGAGATCATCTACCGCATCAACGAGGAGTTCCTCGCCGCGGTGCGCGAGCGCTACGGCGACGACGAGCTGCGCGTGCGCAACATGTCGATCATCGGCGAGCACCCCGAGCGCTCGGTGCGCATGGCGCACCTGGCGACCGTCGCGTCGGTCAAGGTCAACGGGGTCGCCGAGCTGCACTCGCAGCTGCTGCGCGAGAAGGTGCTGCACGACTTCCACGAGTTCTATCCGGGCAAGTTCACCAACGTCACCAACGGCATCACGCCGCGCCGGTTCCTGCGGCTGGCGAACAAGTCGCTCAGCGAGCTCATCACCGATGCGCTGGGTCCCGGCTGGGTGACGGACCTCGACCGGCTGCGCGAACTCGAGACGTACGCCGAGGACCCGGAGTTCCGCGAGCGCTTCGCCGAGGTCAAGGCGTCGAACAAGCGCCGGCTGAACCGGGTCCTGCTCGAGCGGGACGGCCTCGAGGTCGACGACACCCACATGCTCGACGTCATGGTCAAGCGCCTGCACGAGTACAAGCGGCAGATGCTGAAGCTGCTCCACATCGTCACGCTGTACGACGGGATCGTCTCGGGGCGCGTGCCGATCTCGGAGGTCACGCCGCGCACCTTCATCTTCGGAGCGAAGGCCGCGCCGGGCTACCGCATCGCGAAGGACATCATCCACCTCATCAACAAGGTGGGCAGCGTCGTCAACGCCGATCCGGCGGTCGAGGGGCGCCTGAAGGTGCTCTTCCCGCCGAACTACAACGTCACCCTCGCCGAGCGGATCATCCCCGCGGCCGATCTGTCGGAGCAGATCTCGCTCGCCGGCAAGGAGGCGTCGGGAACCGGCAACATGAAGTTCGCGCTCAACGGCGCGCTCACGATCGGAACCGACGACGGCGCCAACGTCGAGATCCGTCAGCTCGTCGGCGACGATCACTTCTTCCTCTTCGGCATGACCGAGCCCGAGGTCGAGGAGCTGGCGGCGAAGGGGTACGTGCCGAGCGACTTCTATCGTGCCGACCCGAATCTGCGCAGCGCGATCGACCTCATCGCGTCGGGCGCCTTCTCGGGCGGGGACCGGTCGGTGTTCGAGCCGGTGATCTCGAATCTGCTCTACAACGACCGCTTCATGGTCCTGGCCGACTACGCGGCGTACATCGCCGCGCAGGAGCGGGTGGATGCCGCCTACGCCGATGCCGACACGTGGACGCGGTCGGCGATCCTGAACGTGGCGCGGTGCGGATTCTTCTCGTCGGACCGCTCGATGCGCGACTACATCGACCGCATCTGGCACACGCCGCCGTCGTTCTGACGCACGTCATTCGACCGCGTCCGCCGGGCGCGTCGACGTCGTGGAAACGCTCCGGGGCCGAAACTCCACCACCTGGTTGACTTTCGTCCGCGCGGGAGGCACACTGTTCCGGTCCTGCTTTCGCAGCGCGTACCCGAACCGTGTCCGCCGAGGGCCTCCCGGCCCGAGGCGCGCGCGAGCCTGCGCTGCTGACCCCGTGAAAGGCCCCCGGCGACGATGTCGACAGAACTGCCCCCCGAGCCCGTGTCCGCGACCGATCAGGAGGCAGCCGAGCGGCCGCCCGCGAAGCGCGCCCGCAAGGGGGGTCTCGGCAAGCGGATCCTCAAGAGCACGGGACTGATCCTCGCGCTGCCCGCGACGCTGCTGATGGCAGGCGTCGGCTATGCGCTCTTCGAGCTGGCGACCAACCGCCCCGACGACTCGCCCGAGCACGAGGCGAGGAAGGAGGAGTACGTCAGCGAGCTCAGCGCGACGATGCCGGTATCGGGCGAGACGCCGAACGTCCTCCTCGTGCACTACGACGATCTGGGCTACGGCGACCTGGGCTTCATGGGCGACACCCCCATCCAGACGCCGAACCTCGACGCCCTGGCGGCCGACGGCGTCGTCATGACCAACTACCACGCCCCCTCCGCCGTGTGCACGCCGTCGCGTGCGGCCCTCCTGACCGGCCGCATGGCTCCGCGGGCGGCGGTTCCGGACGTGCTCTTCCCCAACGAAGGCGTGACCAGCCTCATCAACGTCGTGACGGGCACGTTCGGGCTGACCCAGGCGGAGCTCACGATCCCCGACATCCTCCAGGCGTCCGGCTATGACACCGCGATGATCGGCAAGTGGCACATCGGCGACACCGAAGGCTCGACCCCGAACGACTTCGGGTTCGACTCGTTCCTGGGTTCGCTGTACTCGAACGACATGGTTCCGTTCCAGATCTACGAGGACCGCGAGGTCGTGCTGGAGACGGTCGACCAGACCCAGCTCGACGAGCTGTACACGGACCGCGCCGTCGAGTTCGTCGGTGCCGCAGGCGAGACCGAGGATCCCTTCTTCCTCTACTTCGCGCACAACTTCCCGCACGAGCCGCTCTACGCGGCCGCCGAGAACCAGGGACGATCGGACGCCGGTCTCTACGGCGATGTCGTCGAAGGACTCGATGACGGCATCGGCCGCATCGTCGACGAACTCGAGGCCACCGGGCAGCTGGACAACACGATCATCATGGTCACGAGCGACAACGGCCCGTGGTTCCAGGGAGACGGCGGCGACCACCGCGGTCGCAAGGGCTCGATCTCCGAGGGCGGCACGCTCGTGCCGTTCCTCGTCCACTGGCCCGAGGGCATCGAGGGCGGTCGCACCGTCGACACGATGGCGATGGGGACCGACGTCCTGCCGACGCTGCTGGACTGGCTCGACATCCCCGCGCCGACCGATCGCACGCTCGACGGCACGAGCATGGCACCCGTCCTCGCCGGCACGAGCGACACCGTGAGCGAGTTCTACTACTACTACGCGAGCAAGAAGCTGCTCGCCGTCAGCGACGGCCGCTTCAAGTACTACGCCGCTCAGCCGTACCTGTACGGGGTCAGCGGCACGTCGTTCGCCACTCCGTTCTCGAAGGGTCCGTGGCTGTTCGACCTCGACGCCGACCCGAGCGAGTCCTACGACGTGATCGAGCGGTACCCCGAGGCCGCGGCCGCGCTCGCCGCCGAGCTCGAGCGACGCAACGCCGAGACCGACGAGAACCCGCGCGGCTGGAAAGACTAGCTACGAGCACGACCGCCGGGGACGGGACCTTCGCCGCCCCCGGCGGCCGCGCGTCATCGGCGTCCAGCTGACATCCGTTCATGCATGCCGGGGAATGAAACCGGTGGTGCGAGGATTGAACGTGTCAGAGCCGACGAGAGGAACACCATGGCCCGCATCGCCGTCATCGGAGGAACCGGCTACGCCGGACGTCACATCGTCGCCGAGGCCGTGAGCAGAGGCCACACGGTCGTGTCGGTGGCCCGCACGCTGCCCGCCGAACGGATCGACGGGGCGACCTACGTCGAGGGCACCGTCCTGGATGTTCCGACCCTCGTGTCGGAGCTCGAAGGCGTGGACGTGGTGATCTCGGCGGTGGCGCCGCGAGGCGACATGCTCGGAAAGCTGCGTCCGGCGATCGCCGAACTCGTCGCCGAGCTGCCGGCGGATGTGCGCCTCGGCGTCATCGGCGGAGCCGGAGGGAGTCTGATCGCTCCGGGCGGAGAACGAGTGGTCGACCAGCCGTTCTTCCCCGAGGCGGCCAAGCCCGAGGCGCTCGAGGCGATCGGGGTCCTCGAGGACCTGCAGGCCCACGGCGGTCGCCGTGACTGGTTCTACATCCACCCGGCGGCGGGGTTCGGCTCGTACAACCCCGGTGAGCGGACCGGCGGCTATCGCGTCGGTGGAGAGGTGCTGGTCACCCACGACGAAGGTGCATCGTTCATCTCGGGCGCCGACTTCGCCATCGCCATCGTCGACGAGATCGAGACCCCGCGTCACGTGCGAGAGCGCTTCACCGTCGGGTACTGACGGGTCTGGCGCGGAGCGTCAGACCAGGTCGCGCCAGTCGATCTCGTCTTCCTCGTCTTCGCCGATGATGTCGAGATCGGCGGTGATGACCGGCAGCGAGACCGTGTCGGTGGGCGGGCCCATCAGCGTCGCCTCGTCCCGCCGGTGGCGGAGCACGTCCTCGACGTAGCTGGTGAGCACCTCGGCCAGCGGAGCGGACCGTCCGCGTGCCTGCGACATGTACCACCGGTGCTCGAGCACCTGGTGGAAGACCTCGGCCGGCTCGAGCTTGGCGCGCAGATCGAACGGGATCGCCTTGACGACGGGCTCGAACACACGCGTGAGCCACTCGTGCGCGACCATCTCCTCGTCGTCGCCGAGCCGTGACACGCGGGCGCGGAACTCGTCGAGGTCGTTCAGCAGGCGACGCGCCTGGTTCTCCTCGACGTCGAGGCCCGTCAGGCGGAGCAGGCGACGCTGGTGGTGGCCGGCATCCACGACCTTCGGCTCGATCGAGACGCGCGTGCCGTCGGCGGTGGACTGGATCGACATCTCGCCGATGTCGAAGCCGAGGGTGTTCAGGCGCTGGACGCGCTCGGTGATGCGCCACGTCTCGTCGACGCCGAACGTCTCGGTGTCGGTGAGGGCCGCCCACAGCGACCGGTACGACCCCACGATGCCGTCGGCGATCGCGAGCGCGTCGACGCCGCCCTCGAGGCGTCCGCCGGCCTCGAGGTCCATGATCTCGCCGGCGATGTTGGTGCGCGCGATCTCGAGGTCGTGCTCGCGCTGACCGCGCGTGAGCCCGCCCTCGTGGAGCTCGCCTGTCTCGGCGTCCACGAGGTACGCGGCGAACGCTCCGGCGTCGCGCCGGAACAGCGTGTTCGACAGCGAGACGTCGCCCCAGAAGAACCCGACGTTGTGCAGGCGCACCAGCAGAGCCGCCAGCGCGTCGACCAGGCGCGTGGCGGTGTCAGGTCGCAGGACCTGCGTGAACAGCGCCCGGTAGGGGAGCGAGAACTTCAGGTGCGCGGTGACGAGGGCCGCCGGCAGCGGCTCGCCATCGGGGGAGCGGCGGCCGTCGATGACGGCCACGCGCTCCACGCGGGGGGCGTCCAGGCGGGCGAGGTTGCCGAGCATGTCGTACTCGCGGCGCGCCATCGGCCCGGTCGTCTCTTTGATGGCGACCACGCGACCCGACAGGCTCGCGAACCGCACGAGATGGCGCGAGATGCCCTTGGGCAGGTAGACGATGGTGTGAGACGGCCAATCGCCCAGCGGCGTCTGCCAGGGCAGGCCGAGGAGTCCCGGATCGACGCTGCTCGCGGTGATGCTCAGGGCATCGGGCACGGACCCTCCCGAAGACGGCGCGACGGCGCGGGGGATGTGCATCCGCCCGCGCCGCCGCGATGAGGTGTGGATCTGGTCAGGCCGAGGCGATCGCAGCCGAGGTCAGGCGCTCGCCCGACTCCATGTCGAAGACGTGCACGTGGTGCGGCACGGGCGCGAGCACGACGGTCTCACCCGCGTCGGGGTGGTTGCGGCCGTCGACGCGCGCGACGATGTCGGTGCGCTTGCCCTCGATGTCGGTGTGACCGTACAGGTACCCGTCGGCGCCGAGCTCCTCGACCAGGTCGACGACGACCGAGAGGCCCTTGCCGTCCTCGGGGTTGACGATGATGTCCTCGGGGCGGACACCCGCGGTCACCTCGCTGCCGTGGGCCTTGTTGGTGGCGTCGTCGATGCCGACGACCCGGGTGCCGAACTGGATGCCGCCCTCGGTCAGCGGCACCGGGAACAGGTTCATCGCGGGCGAGCCGATGAAGCCGGCCACGAACACGTTCTCGGGCTTCTCGTACAGGTCGCGCGGGGTGCCCACCTGCTGGAGGATGCCGTCCTTGAGCACCGCGATGCGGTCGCCCATCGTGAGCGCCTCGGTCTGGTCGTGGGTGACGTAGACCGTGGTGACGCCGAGGCGACGCTGCAGCGACGCGATCTGGGTGCGCGTCTGGACGCGCAGCTTCGCGTCGAGGTTCGACAGCGGCTCGTCCATGAGGAACACCTGGGGCTGACGCACGATCGCGCGGCCCATGGCGACGCGCTGGCGCTGGCCGCCCGAGAGGGCCTTCGGCTTGCGGGTCAGGTACTGCTCGAGGTCGAGCAGCTTGGCGGCCTCGAGGACGCGCTGCGCGCGCTCCTCCTTGCCGACACCGGCGATCTTCAGAGCGAAGCCCATGTTCTCGGCGACGGTCATGTGCGGGTACAGCGCGTAGTTCTGGAACACCATCGCGATGTCGCGGTCCTTGGGAGCGACATCGGTGACGTCGCGGTCGCCGATCAGGATGCGGCCCGCATTGACCTCTTCGAGGCCGGCCAGCATGCGCAGGGACGTGGACTTGCCGCAGCCCGAGGGGCCGACGAGAACCAGGAACTCGCCATCGGCGATCTCGAGGTTGAGCTTGTCGACCGCGGGGCGCGTGCCCCCGGGGTACAGACGCGTCGCATTGTCGAAAGTGACGGTCGCCATTGTTTCTTTCTCCTTCACCGGCAGGTACGTGCCGGACGATCCGTAGTGAGGATGAGCGGGGGCAAACCCGCCGCGCCCGCCATCGGGCGCTCCCCTCAGTATGCCAGATCGGGCAATCGGCCGGGTTCGGCGGCCATGGAGCGCCTGTCTGGGCATTTCCCAGCCACCCTGGTTAGCATCGTCTGCGGTCGCGTCCCGTGCGACCCCTGCCGCATGCCGGTCCACAGTCATTCCCGAGAGGTTCCATGTCGAGCGACGATCCATCGAACGCGCCGAGTCCGAGCGAGCGTCGCGACGCCGTTCGCGAGAAGGCGCAGCAGGTGCAGGCTCGGCAGCGGCGCGCACGCCGCATCCGCATCACGACCGTCTCGCTGGTCGCGATCGTCGTGGTCGCCGTGACTGCGTCGGTGGTCACGTGGGTCGTCTCGTCCGACGCCTCGCAGCCGCTCCGGTCCCCGGCGAACATGGCCGACGACGGCTTCGCCGTCACGTCCGTCGCCGGTGTCGCCCTCAGCAGCGACGTCGTGCAGGGCGCGACCCCCAGCCCCTCGGACACCGCCGAGCCCGAGGCGACGCCGACCGAGCGCCCCGCCGTCGAGATCCGCGTGTACGTCGACTACCTCTCGACGGCATCGCGCGACTTCCAGGTGGCGAACGTGCAGCAGCTGGCCAAGTGGGTCACCGAGGATGCCGCGACGCTCACGTACTACCCGGTGTCGATGCTCACCGCCAAGTCGAACGGCACCAAGTACTCCCTGCGTGCGGCCGGCGCCGCCGCGTGTGTGGCGACGCATTCGCCCGACACGTTCTTCGCGTACAACAACGCGCTGCTCACGCAGCAGCCCGAGGTCGACTCCGGCGGCTACGACGACAGCGAGCTGGCGTCGCTGGCGATCGCCTCGGGCGCCCAGAACCCCAAGACGGTGCGCACGTGCATCGAGGACCAGGTGTACCGCGGCTGGGCCAAGGAGGCCACCGAGCACGCCCTCGAGGGGCTGCCCGGCACCGACGGCCTCGCGCTCACCGGAACGCCCACGGTCCTGGTCAACGGCACCCCCTACGTCGGGTCGCTGACGGACCCGAAGGAGTTCGCGCAGTTCGTGCTCACGCTCGCGAGCGACGCGTACTACCAGGCGACGCCCACCCCGACGGCGACCGCGACGCCGTAGCCGGAGCGCGCACGGTCCCCGCACGCCGCGCCGGTAGACTGGTTGCTCTGCCGACTTGGCGCAATTGGTAGCGCACCCGACTTGTAATCGGGCGGTTACGGGTTCGAGTCCCGTAGTCGGCTCGTGTCTGGCGTCGACCCCGACTTGTCATCGCGCGGTACGGGTTCGAGTCCCGTAGTCGGCTCCATGAACGCGACCGAAGACGATGGGGTCTCCCGCAGCGTGCCTCTGCCCGGCTGGCTCGCGGTCTCGGGCGCCGTCGTCGTGGGGGCGCTCACGGCGCTGCAGGCGCGCGCGAACGGGCAGCTCGGCGTCCGAATCGACGACGGCTTCACCGCCGCGTTCATCTCGTTCGGCTCGGGCTTCGCGATCCTCGTGGTGCTGTCGCTGGTGTTCCCGGCCGGCAGACGGGGAGCGGCCACGCTGCTGAGGGGCGTGCGCACCGGAGGCATCCCGTGGTGGATGCTCGCCGGCGGAGCCGCAGGCGCCCTCACCGTCGCCACGCAGGGGCTCGCCGTCGGACTCATCGGCGTGTCGCTGTTCACGGTCGGCGTGGTCGCGGGCCAGACGCTCGCCGGGCTCGTGCTCGACCGGATCGGGTACGGCCCCGGCGGCGCCGTCGCCGTCACGATCCCCCGTGTGGTCGGCGGTGCGCTCGCGCTCGGCGCCGTGACGATCTCGCTGTCCGGCGGCGGCGTCGGAGGCATCCCGTGGTGGATGCTCACGCTGCCGTTCTTCGCGGGCGCCGGCATCTCATGGCAGCAGGCCACCAACGGCCGGCTCCGCCAGCGCGTGGGGACCCCGCTGACGGCGACCCTGGTCAACTTCGCCGGCGGGACGCTCGTGCTCGCGGTCGCCGCCGCGATCCGCATCGCCTTCGCCGGCCGGCCGGATCCGCTGCCGGCGGAGGCGTGGCTCTACACCGGCGGCGCGCTCGGCGTCGTGTACATCTTCCTGTCGGCCGCGCTCGTGCAGTACACCGGGGTGCTGCTGTTCGGCCTGGGATCGGTCGTCGGTCAGCTCGTGACCTCGGTGCTGCTGGACGCGGTGTGGCCGGCGCCGGCGAGCCCCGGGATCGTGCAGGAATCGCTCATGGTCTCGGTCGCCCTGATCTCGGTCGTCGTCGCGGCGGCACCCTGGCGGCGGCGTCGGCGCCGCTGACGGGAGTCCTACGCGGATTCGTGGGGCGTGAAGGACAGCGAGATCGAGTTCATGCAGTAGCGGTCGCCGGTGGGGGTGCCGAAGCCGTCCGGGAAGACGTGCCCCAGGTGCGAGCCGCAGTTCGCGCAGCGCACCTCGGTGCGCACCATGCCGTAGGTGCGGTCCTCGAGCAGTTCGACGGCCTCGGGCCGCACCGACTCGTAGAAGCTCGGCCAGCCGCAGTGCGAGTCGAACTTCGTGCCGCTGTGGAACAGTTCGGCCTCGCACGCGGCGCACGTGTACAGTCCCGCGCGATGCTCGTCGAGCAGCTCGCCCGTCCAGGCCCGCTCCGTGCCGGCCTGACGCAGCACCGCGTACTGCTCGGCGGTGAGCTTCTCGCGCCAGTGATCGTCGCTGTGGTCGACGTTGTACGTCATGGGTCCTCCTCGGTCGTATCCATTCAACAGCAGGGCCTGTGCGACTGTTCCGCGCTCGCTGAGCGTCTGCCGGGAGAATGGAGCCGATGAGCACCGACGAGCACGAGGTCGCGGATCGCTACGGCCGCTTCGCACGGGACGAGGCGCCCGGGCGCAGTGCGCTGTACGCCGCGTGGGCCGCCCGCGTCGCGGCGGACCCCGCCATCGCCCGGCTCCTCGCGCGCATTCCGGCGACGCGCCGCCAGCCGCCGCTCGTGTTCGCGATCTGCCGCATGCTGGGTGCCCCCGAGACGGATGCCGCCGCGTGGGCCGACTGGCTGGAGCCGCACATCGACGAGGTCGTCGACGAAGCCTCGCGGCGCTCCCTGCAGACCAACGAGCCGCTGCGGTGCGCGGCCCTGCTGCCGGCGCTGTCGCAGATCGAGGGGCCGATCGCCCTCCTCGAGCTCGGCGCGAGCGCGGGACTGTGCCTGCATCCGGATCGGTACTCGTATCGCTACGCGGACGGTCCGGCGCTGGATCCGTCCGCCGGAGCATCCGCGGTCGTGCTCGAGTCGCGGCTCACCGGCGACGCGGCTGTCCGCCTGCCCGAGGTCGTGTGGCGCGCCGGGGTCGATCTCGCCCCCCTGGATCCGCGCGACCGGGCGGATCGCGCGTTCCTCCGGGCCCTGGTGTGGCCGGGCGAGACGGGCCGCGAGGAGCGCATCCGCGCCGCGCTCGACATCGCCGCGGCGCATCCCGCGCCCATCTGGACCGGTGACGCCTCCGACCCCGACGTGGTGCGCGAGGCCGCGCGGCAGGCGCCCGTGGACGCGACCCTGGTCGTGACCACTCCCGGCCTCCTGCCGCACGTCCCGCGGGCCGGGCGCGAGCGGATCCTCCCGGTGCTGGCGGGCGGGCCGTGGCGGTGGGTGACGATCGATCCCGCCGGTCTGCACGATGCGTGGCGGCCGGCGCTGCATGCCGACGAGTGGCGTGGTGGGTTCGTGCTCGGACTCGACGCTCGCCCGATCGCCGTCGTCGACCCGCTCGGCGCGTTCGTGGAGTGGCGCGCCGGTCCCGCGACCGCGCGCGGCTAGCGTGGAGGAGTGCCCTTCAGCGACCGCGACCGCGCCCTGCTCGACTTCGAGAGCGCGTGGATGCGGCACGCCGGCGCCAAGGAGGAGGCGATCCGCGCCGATCTCCAGATGTCGCCGGCGCGGTACTACCAGCTGCTGGGACGGCTGATCGACACCGCCGAGGCGCAGGCGTACGACCCGATGCTGGTGGGTCGGCTGCGGCGCATGCGCGATCAGCGCGAGCAGCCCGGTCGCCGCCACGGTCAGAGGACCTCCGCCCACGCCGGGTAACATCGTGGGGTGCCAGAGTCCTCCTTCCCCCGGGATCGCTTCGACGACCTCCCCGAGGACGGCGGCCGGATCGGCGCCCACCGTGCCGAGCAGCCGCACCTGCACGGGTGGACGCTCTTCTTCTGGGCGGCCGCCGCGACCGTCGTCCTGACGATCGTCGGCGTGTTCGCCACGATGGTCGTCTCGGGCCGCATCGAGCTGGCGCCCGAGCCCGAGCCGACGATCACCGCCACCCCCGTTCCGACCGTCGAGCCCGCCGTCGACACGGCGTATCAGGTGCTCATCCTCAACGCGACGCCGAAGGAGGGCCTGGCGACGCAGACCAAGGATGTCGTGCTCGGCGCCGGCTGGTCGTCCTCGGACGTCACCGCCGGCGAGGCCGGCAGCCAGGACTTCGCCGAGACGACGGTCTACTACCTGGACGCCGAGGACGAAGCGGCCGCGCTCGGTCTCGCCGAGGTCGTCGGCGGCGCCCGCGTCGAGCAGAGCGACGTGTACCAGGCAGCGGTCGAGGGCAGCTCGCAGCTCACGGTCGTCCTGGGCCTGGACCGCATCGAGCAGTCGCCCAGCGCGACGCCGTCGCCCTGACCGAGCACCGGACCGGCGGCGCGTGTTTCGCGCCCGTAAACACTTCGCGGCATGCGTGTCAACACTTCGTCCGCGGGCGATTCCGTGAATTCTCCGATGAATACGATGGGCCCCAGTCCCACAGCTACAGGAGATTCGCATGACCCAGGGAACCGTCAAGTGGTTCAACGCCGAGAAGGGCTACGGCTTCATCACGGTGTCCGACGGCCGCGACGTGTTCGTCCACTATTCGAACATCGAGATGACCGGCTTCCGCGTCCTCGAAGAAGGTCAGACGGTGGAGTTCACCGTCGGGACCGGACAGAAGGGTCCGCAGGCCGAATCCGTCCGCGTCGTCGCCTGACGACACCACGACCTCGGAACGGAGCGCCCCCGCATGGGGCGCTCCGTTCCGTCGTGTTGCGGCACTGTTCGACGCGGCTTGCACTCGATAGGGGCGAGTGCCAGAATGTGTTAGCACTCCATCTTGCTGAGTGCTAAGTCCGACAGCCACCGTCCGGGAGGGACGACACACTTATGGCAAAGATCATCGCTTTCGACGAGGAGGCCCGCCGCGGCCTCGAGCGCGGCCTGAACATCCTGGCCGACGCCGTCAAGGTGACCCTCGGCCCGCGCGGTCGCAACGTCGTGCTCGAGAAGAAGTGGGGCGCACCCACCATCACGAACGACGGCGTGTCGATCGCCAAGGAGATCGAGCTCGAGGACGCGTACGAGAAGATCGGCGCGGAGCTCGTCAAGGAGGTCGCGAAGAAGACCGACGACGTCGCCGGTGACGGCACGACGACGGCCACCGTCCTCGCCCAGGCGCTCGTGCGCGAGGGCCTGCGCAACGTCGCGGCCGGCGCCGACCCCATCTCGCTCAAGAAGGGCATCGAGAAGGCCGTCGCCGCCATCACCGCCGAGCTGCTCGAGAACGCCAAGGAGGTCGAGTCCAAGGAGCAGATCGCTGCGACCGCCTCGATCTCGGCCGCTGACCCGGAGATCGGCGCGCTCATCGCCGAGGCCATCGACAAGGTCGGCAAGGAGGGCGTCGTCACCGTCGAGGAGTCGCAGACGTTCGGCACCGAGCTCGAGCTCACCGAGGGCATGCGCTTCGACAAGGGCTACCTGAACCCCTACTTCGTCACCGACCCGGAGCGTCAGGAGGCGGTCTTCGAGGACCCCTACATCCTGATCGCGAACCAGAAGATCTCGAACATCAAGGACCTTCTGCCCGTCGTCGACAAGGTGATCCAGGAGGGCAAGGAGCTCCTCATCATCGCCGAGGACGTCGAGGGCGAGGCTCTCGCGACCCTGGTGCTCAACAAGATCCGCGGCATCTTCAAGTCGGCTGCCGTCAAGGCCCCCGGCTTCGGCGACCGTCGCAAGGCTCAGCTGCAGGACATCGCGATCCTCACCGGCGGCCAGGTCATCACCGAGGAGGTCGGTCTCAAGCTCGAGAACGCCACCCTCGACCTGCTCGGCCGTGCGCGCAAGGTCATCATCACCAAGGACGAGACCACCATCGTCGAGGGTGCCGGTGAGCAGTCGCTCATCGAGGGCCGCGTGACCCAGATCCGTCGCGAGATCGAGAACACCGACAGCGACTACGACCGCGAGAAGCTGCAGGAGCGCCTCGCCAAGCTCGCCGGCGGCGTGGCCGTCATCAAGGCGGGCGCGGCCACCGAGGTCGAGCTCAAGGAGCGCAAGCACCGCATCGAGGACGCCGTCCGCAACGCGAAGGCGGCCGTCGAGGAGGGCATCGTCCCCGGTGGCGGCGTGGCCCTCATCCAGGCGGGCGCCACGGCGTTCGACGGCCTTGAGCTCGTCGGCGACGAGCAGACCGGCGCGAACATCGTGAAGGTCGCCATCGAGGCTCCGCTCAAGCAGATCGCGCTCAACGCGGGCCTGGAGCCCGGCGTCGTCGCCAACAAGGTGTCGGAGCTGCCGGCCGGCCACGGCCTGAACGCCGCCACCGGCGAGTACGGTGACCTGTTCGCACAGGGCATCATCGACCCCGCCAAGGTGACCCGCTCGGCTCTGCAGAACGCCGCGTCGATCGCGGGCCTGTTCCTGACGACCGAGGCCGTCGTCGCCGACAAGCCCGAGAAGGCCGCGCCGGTTCCGGCCGACCCGACCGGCGGCATGGACTTCTGATCCATCGCACCTGACAGAAGAGCCCCGGCTGATGCCGGGGCTCTTCTGCGTCTCAGCGGAACAGGCTCATCGTCGCCTGCTCGGCCTCGGCGTACTGCCGGCCCGCCGAGGCGAGCGCCGCGTTGATGCCCGCCAGCGACTCCTCGACCTGGCGCTGGGTGACGCGCCACTGCTCGACGGCGGCGTGGAAGGCGCTCGACGCCCCGCCGGTCCACGTGGACTGCAGCTGGGTCAGCTGCGACATCATCGCGTGCGTCTCGCCTTCGATGCGGTCGATCGTGTTGCGCACCGAGCCGGTCGCGGCGATGACGGCGTCGCTGTCGACGGAGAAGACGGCCATGGAACCTCCTCGAACAGGGGGAGGCCGGATGCCGTTCCCCGCTGCCTTCACGCTAGATTCCGGCTCCGCCGCCGGCGCTCGCGCGGGCCGGTCTGGGGACGGCAGCCGATTCCGGATCGCTGGGGAGGAGAGACGGTGCGAGGGATGCGCGCACACCCCGGGCGGCGATAGCGCGCAGCGGACCGGGCGGCTAGCCCGGCGGGGGCTGCAGGGGCTGTGTCTCGAGGTCGCGGTGCTCCTCCGCATCGCGGGCGCGCGCGAGGGGGAAGGCGACCCGGAACGTCGCGCCGCCGCCGGGGGTGTCCATCACCGTCACCGAGCCGTGCAGCGCATCCATGATCGACGCCACGAT
This sequence comes from Microbacterium thalassium, assembly GCF_014208045.1. NCBI lineage: Bacteria > Bacillati > Actinomycetota > Actinomycetes > Micrococcales > Microbacteriaceae > Microbacterium > Microbacterium thalassium. Next base: position 3,106,539 of record NZ_JACHML010000001.1, on the reverse strand, counting down.
CGACAGGCCGAGCCCCGATCCGCCGGTCTCGCGCGTGCGCGACGTGTCGGCGCGCCAGAACCGCTGGAAGATCTTCTCCTTGATCTGGTCGGGGACGCCGGGGCCGTGGTCGCTGACCTCGATCCACCCGCTGCCCTGGGTCTGATCCACGCCGACGCGCAGCTCGATCGGCGAATCGTCGGCCGTGAACCGGCGGGCGTTGCCGAGCAGGTTGGTCACGACCTGGCGGATGCGGTTCTCGTCGCCGAGCACGACCGGTTCGCGGTGGCTCGGCGGCGGCGCCGATGACGCGGGCGCGGGCGGCTCGGGCGCGGGCGGCTCGGTCTGGCGGGCCCGTCGCCGGAGCATCGCCAGACTCGGCCCCGAGCGCCGCTTCTTCGCCTCGGGCTCGGCGGGCTTGAGCGGCGGCGCGGGGGCGGAGATCGTCTCGGAGGTCGTGTCGATGACCGTGACCTCGCGAAGCGGAGACGTCGCGCGCACGTCCAGCGCCGCGTCGCGTGCGATCGGGCGCAGGTCGACGTCGGTGATCACGACGTCGCGCCGTTCATCGAGCCGGGCGAGGGCGAGCAGATCCTCGACCATCGCGCCCATGCGGATGGCCTCCTTCTCGATGCGGTCCATCGACTGGGCGACCTGCTCATCGCCCTGGATGGCCCCCATGCGGTACAGCTCGGCATAGCCGCGCACCGTCACCAGGGGAGTGCGCAGCTCGTGGCTGGCGTCTCCGACGAAGCGCCGCATCTGCTGCACGGTCGAGTCGCGCTGCGTGATGGCGCCGTCGACGCGATCGAGCATGGCGTTGATGGCGCGCTTGAGGCGTCCGACCTCGGTGCCGGGCTCGATCTCGGTCATGCGTGTGCTGAAGTCGCCTTCGGCGATCGACATCGCGGTCGCCTCGACCTGGCCGAGACTGCGGAACGCGAGCGTCACGAGCAGCCGGATCAGGATGGCGCCGAGGGCGATGGTGATGACCGCGATGATGCTGTAGATGCCGAGGTACGTCGCGATCGTGCGGTTGACGCCCGCGAGCGGCGCGGCGACCAGCTGGGTGTACAGCGTGCCCGCGTTCTGGACCTCCTGGACCGTCACCGCGTAGCGGTACTCGGCCTCGCCGTCCTCGCTCCAGACGGTGTAGACGCCGTCGCGCTGGTAGGCGCGGTCGGGGGGAAACGTCTCGGGCAGGTCCGGGGGCGTCGCACCGCGTCCCCCCGCGACCGCGAGCAGCTCGCCCGGGGTCGGACCGTAGACCGCGACGAAGAGGTCGGTGTCGCGCGCCGTGTCCGATGGTTCGACGACGAGCTCGCCCCGCTCGACGAAGATGTCGAACTGCTGCGAAGCCACGTCGGTGCGCGCCAGGTCGCGCACGGTGTCCTCGACCGTCGACGCGAGTGCCCCGCGCAGGAAGGTCGTGGTGAGGATCCCCGCGCCGAGCAGACCCATCGCGAGCACGGCGACGGCCACGCCCGTCACCTTCGCACGCAGGCTCGTCGATCGCCACCAGCGGGTGACGGCGTCGTTCTTCTCGGTCAGGACGGGCCTCCTCGACGCCCGCTAGGCCGACTTGCCGGCCTTGAGCATGTACCCGAACCCGCGCTTGGTCTGGATCAGCGGCTCGGACGAGTGCGGGTCGATCTTGCGGCGAAGGTACGAGATGTAGCTCTCGACGATGCCGGCGTCGCCGTTGAAGTCGTACTCCCACACGTGGTCGAGGATCTGCGCCTTCGACAGCACGCGGTTCGGGTTGAGCATCAGGTAGCGCAGCAGCTTGAACTCGGTCGGGCTCAGGTCGATCGAGACATCGCCGACCTGCACGTCGTGGGTGTCCTGATCCATCGTGAGCTCGCCGGCGCGGATCACCGACTCCTCGTCGGCCTGCATCGTGCGGCGCAGGATCGCCTGGATGCGGGCGACGATCTCGTCGAGGCTGAACGGCTTGGTGACGTAGTCGTCGCCGCCGGCGTTGAGGCCCGTGATCTTGTCCTCGGTGTCGTCCTTGGCGGTCAGGAACAGGATCGGCGCGGTGTATCCGGCGCCGCGGAGCCGTTTGGTGACGCTGAACCCGTTCATGTCGGGGAGCATGACGTCGAGCACGATCAGGTCGGGTTCCTCCTCGAGGACGGCCGAGATCGTCTGGGCTCCGTTGGAGACTGCTCGAACCTGGAACCCCGCGAAGCGAAGGCTCGTGATGAGCAGGTCGCGGATGTTCGGCTCGTCGTCCACGACGAGGATGCGCGGTGCGGTCATATGGCCATTATTGCCACCCATTCGATGCGCGCGCTGGATATCCGTGCGGCGGGCCGGGATCGCGGCCCCTCCCCGACCCTCGCGGGCATAGGGTCGGAGCGGGGCTTCGAGCACACGAGACGAGGAGCGCGCGATGGTGCATCACGTGATCATCGGCGGGGGACAGGCGGCCGGATCGGCGGCCGAGACGCTGCGGAAGCGGTCCCCCGATGCGGACGTCACCGTCGTCGCCGCCGAGCAGCATCCGCCCTATCAGCGCCCGCCGCTGTCGAAGGGCTATCTCGCCGGAGACGAGGGGGCGGATGCCGTCGTGCTGCACTCCGCCGAATGGTACGGCGAGCAGGGCATCGACCTGCGCACGGCGACGCGCGCGACCGCGATCGACCCTGCCGGGCATCGCGTCCGGCTCGCGGACGGGACAGACCTCGCCTACGACGCGCTCCTGGTCGCCACGGGCGCCTCGCCGCGCCGGCTGCCGCTGCCGGGCGCCCATGCCCGGGGGGTCCACGTGCTGCGCACGATCGACGACGCCGACGCCCTCGCCGAGTCCCTGCGCCACGGCGGGCGCCGCGTGGCCGTGATCGGCACCGGGTGGATCGGGATGGAGGTCGCGGCGACCGCGCGCGGGCTCGGCAACGACGTCACGGTGCTCGGGCGGGCCCCGGTGCCGCTGGGTGCCGCCCTCGGCCCCCGCATGGGCGAGGTGTTCGCGGGCCTGCACCGCGACCACGGCGTCACGATCCGGTCGTCGGCGTCGGTCGACGCGCTCGTCGTGGACGGCGCCGTCTCGGGGGTCGTCGCGGACGGAGAGACGGTCGCCGCCGACATCGTGGTCATCGGGGTCGGCGCGACGCCGGACACCGCGCTGGCCGAGGCCGCCGGCATCCGGGTCCAGGACGGCATCCTCGCCGACGAGCATCTGCGCACGAGCGCCCCCGACGTCTACGCCGCCGGCGATGTCGCGCGCAGCTATCACCCGCTCGTGCAGCGTCACCTGCGCAGCGAGCACTGGGAGAACGCCCGTGCCGGCGGTGAGGTCGCGGCGCGGTCGATGCTGGGCGAGGACGTCCGCCACACCGGGATCCCGTACTTCTACACCGACCAGTTCGACCTCGGGATGGAGCTCTCGGGCTTCCCGACGCTCATGACGGACGCCGACGTCGTCGTCCGCGGCGATCTCGAAGCCCGGGAGTTCATCGCCTTCTGGCTCGACGACGGCCGCGTCGTCGCCGGGATGAACGTGAACGTGTGGGATGTGCAGGACGACATCCAGGCGCTCATCCGCTCCGGCGCGCGGGTCGAGCCGGATGCGCTCCGGGATCCGGGCGTCGACATCGCGGGCCTGGCCGCATGACCGCGCGCTCCGCGACCGCCTGGCTGCGCGCCGGCGACAGGACGCTCGACCTCGCCCATCGCGTCGCCGTGATGGGCATCGTCAACCGCACACCCGACTCGTTCTACGACCGCGGCGCCACGTTCGCGCTCGACACCGCGGTCGAGGCCGGCCGGCGCGCCGTCGAGGACGGCGCCGAGATCGTCGACGTCGGCGGTGTGAAGTTCGCCCCCGGCCCGCCTGTGCCCGTCGAGGAGGAGATCGCGCGCGTGGTGCCGGTCGTCCGCGAGCTCGCCGGGGTCGTGGCGGTCAGCGTCGACACGTTCCAGCCCGAGGTCGCGCGCGCGGCGATCGCGGCGGGCGCGGCGATCATCAACGACACCACGGGGCTGGCCGACCCCGCGATGGCGCAGGTGGTCGCCGACAGCGACGCCGCCGTGGTGGTCGCCCACAGTCTGGCGGCGCCCCGCACACAGCTGCCCATGCCGCGCTACGACGACGTCGTCGCCGAGGTCGTGACGTGGCTCGAGGACCGTCGCGCACGGGCGCTGGCCGCCGGCATCCCGCCCGACCGCATCATCCTCGACCCCGGTCACGACCTGAACAAGAACACGCTGCACTCGCTCGAGCTGACGCGGCGGCTGGGCGAGGTGGCGGCCCTCGGATCGCCGCTGCTGGTCGCCCTCTCGAACAAGGACTTCATCGGCGAGACGCTCGGACGCGACCGTGCCGCGCGCCTGGCGGGATCGCTCGCCGCGGCGGTCTACTGCGTCCAGCAGGGGGCCCGCATCGTCCGCGTGCACAACGTCGCCGAGACCGTCGACGCCGTCCGCATGCTCGAGGCGATCCTCGGGTGGCGCGTGCCGCCGGCCGACGCGCTCGTGCACAACATGCGACCAGAAGGGAACGAGTGATGCCCTCCGCCGCCGACCTGCTCGACGCGTACGCGCTGCCGGGGCGTTCGGCGCCGCTCGTGCGCATGAACTTCGTCGCGAGCGCCGACGGCGCGGCGACCCTGGGCGACCGGAGCGGAGCCCTCGGCGGTGAGACGGACCGTACGCTCATGGAGGTGCTGCGGGCGCTGTCGGACGTCGTCGTCGTGGGGGCGGGAACGGTCCGCGCGGAAGGCTACGGCGGCATGCGGGTCGGCGACGACCTGGCCGCGTGGCGCAGCGAGCACGGGCTGCCGACCCAGCCGCGGCTGGCCGTCGTCACCGGCCGTGCCGACCTCGATCCGGCCGACCCGTTCTTCGCGGGGGCCGTCACGACGCCCATCGTGATCACGTCCGGCCACGCCCCCGCGGAACGGCTGCACGCGCTCGAGGACGTCGCCGACGTCCTGCGGTGCGGCGAGCGGGCGGTCGACCTCGCGCTCATGCGCACCATGCTGGCCGAGCGGGGCCTCGCCCAGATCCTGTGCGAGGGCGGGCCCGGTCTGTTCGGCGCGCTGGTGGCGGACGGCCTCGTCGACGAGCTGTGTCTCACGCTGTCGCCGACGCTGGCGGGCGGGGACGCGGGCCGCATCTTGCAGGGCGCGGCCGAGGAGGAGCGTGCGATGGCCCTCGTGCACGCGATCACCGACGACGAGGGGTTCGTGTTCCTCCGCTACCGCATGCGGTGACGGTGCGACAGTCGACACCGCGCCGCGGGCTCAGGCGGCGGCGACCTCGTGGGCGTCCAGGATCATGTAGCTGTAGCCCTGCTCGGCGAGGAAGCGCTGCCGGTTCTGGGCGAAGTCCTGATCGACGGTGTCGCGGGCGATGAGCGTGTAGAAGCTCGCGGTGTCGGCGGACTTCTTCGGGCGCAGCAGGCGCCCCAGGCGCTGGGCCTCCTCCTGACGCGAGCCGAACGAGCCCGACACCTGGATGGCGACGGATGCCTCGGGCAGGTCGATCGAGAAGTTCGCGACCTTCGAGACCACCAGCACCGAGATCTCGCCCTCCCGGAACGCCTGATACAGCTCCTCGCGCTCGTCCACGGGTGTCTGCCCGGTGATCTTGGGGGCGCCCAGCGCCTCGGACAGCGTGTCGATCTGATCCAGGTACTGGCCGATGATGAGGATGCGCTCGCCCCGGTGGCGCTCGACGAGGCTGCGCACCACGCCGATCTTCGCGGGCGCCGTCGCGGCGAGGCGGTAGCGCTCCTCGTCGGCCGCGGCGGCGTACTCGAGACGCTCACCGGCCGGCAGGTCCACGCGCACCTCGTAGCAGACGGCGGGCGAGATGAACCCCTGCGCCTCGATCTCCTTCCACGGCGCGTCGAAGCGCTTGGGGCCGATGAGGCTGAACACGTCGCCCTCGCGGCCGTCCTCGCGTACGAGCGTCGCGGTCAGGCCCAGGCGCCGGCGGGCCTGCAGGTCGGCGGTGAGCTTGAAGACGGGCGCGGGCAGCAGGTGCACCTCGTCGTACACGACCAGGCCCCAGTCGAGCGCGTCGAGCAGCGCGAGGTGCGCGTACTGGCCCTTCCGCTTGGCTGTCAGGATCTGGTACGTCGCGATCGTGACGGGCTTGATCTCCTTGGACTGCCCGGAGTACTCGCCGATCTCCTCGGGGGTCAGGCTCGTGCGCTTGAGCAGCTCGTCGCGCCACTGGCGGGCGCTGACGGTGTTGGTGACGAGGATCAGCGTGGTCGTCCGGGTCGCCGCCATCGCCCCGGCGCCCACGAGGGTCTTGCCGGCGCCGCAGGGGAGCACCACGACGCCCGAGCCGCCGTCGTGGAAGGTGTCGACGGCCTTGCGCTGGTACGGCCGCAGGTGCCAGCCGTCCTCGGCGAGGTCGATCGGATGCGGCGTGCCGGGCGTGTACCCGGCGAGGTCCTCGGCCGGCCAGCCGATCTTCAGCAGCTCCTGCTTGATGTGGCCGCGCGCCCACGGGTCGACGACGTAGGTGTCGGGGGAGGGATGCCCGATCAGCAGCGGCTGGATGCGCTTGTTCTTCGACACCTCGGCGAGCACCGCGGCATCCGTCGATCGCAGCACGAGCTCGCCGCCGGTGCCGTCCTCGGCGGCCGGGGTGCGCTCGATGACGAGCCGCCCGTAGCGGTTCACGGTCTCGGCGATGTCGATCGACACCGACGGCGGCACCGGGAAGCGCGACCAGCGCTCGAGCGTGGCGAGCATGTCCTCGGCGTCGTGGCCCGCCGCTCGCGCGTTCCACAGCCCCAGCCGCGTGATGCGGTAGGTGTGGATGTGCTCGGGGGCGCGTTCGAGTTCGGCGAAGATCGCGAGCTCGTGCCGCGCGTTCTCCGCGTCGGGGTGTGCCACTTCGAGCAGCACGGTGCGGTCGCTCTGGACGATGAGTGGGCCGTCAGCCATAACGGACCAGTCTAGTCGCGTCGGGCCTGTGGAGGACTCACGCGGCGCGCGGCCCGATCCGGGTAGCGTCGCGGCATGCTCAGCTCCGATGTCCGTGCACTCACCCTCCCGGTCCGCCGTCGGACGCCGCTGTCCCTGTTCGCGGGCGACGTGTTCGACAAGGACGAGGTCGACGGCGTCCTGGAGGCGTGCGCCGATGCTCTCGCGGCGTACGAGTCCGGGCGGTCCTCCACCGGTCTGCGCGCCGATGACCTGGTGATCCACCGGTTCAGCAGAGCGGGGCTGTTCGCCGACGGCTATGACGCCGATGAGGTCGACGATCTCCTCGACGAGATCATCCCGGCGATCCGCGATCACGAGGCCCGGCTGATGCGGGGCGGCACGGCAGAAGACGGCTGAGGGCGGGCGGTCTCAGACCGCGCGCACGCTCACGATGCTCGTCACCGGCAGCGTGCGCTCGATGTCGGCCGCGCGATCGCGCCCGCGCAGACGCCCGCCGCCCAGGCCCGTGGCCTCCATGGTGAGCGCGCGCTCGCTGCCGTCGGGCATGCGGACCGTGACGACGATCTCGGCGCGTGCACGGACCCACTGCTCCAGCTCCCGCTGCAGCCACGCGTCCTCGCCCGAGTCGCCGTGACCCTGCCGCAGGGCCTCGATGAGCGGCGCGTACGCCTGCACCGGATCAGGAGCGGATGCCGCTGTGCCGGTCGCCGTGCGCCGGTGCATCGCCTCGGTGCGGCCGTCCGCGTCGATCGCGACCACGGGGTACCGGGCGTCGGCGAGCGACCAGTAGACGGCGTCCCGCCCGACGCGCGTGACGAGCCCGCCGCCGTCGGCGATGAGACCGAGGGGCCGCAGCGCCTGGTCGACCGACAGGGCGTCGAGCACGCCCAGGTCGTCGCTGTCGATGCGCGTGCGCTCCGAGGCGGGGTCGCCGGCGACCCGGATCAGGCCGTGCCGGGCCGAGGTCGATTCGATGAGGTACTCCAGCGGCTGCGGGATGCCGGTGAGCGAGAGCTCCCCGAGGAACGCGCGGATCGACTCCGCCGTCTCGCCCTCGGTGAGTGCGGCCGTCAGGGACTCCGCCGTGAAACGGTACGTGGACGCCTGCGCGCGCGATTCGCGCCGGGCCAGCGCCCGCAGGCGCAGATCGAGCGCCGGCGCGAGGGGGCCGGGGGCGATGGCGCTGAGGTCGGCCTGCAGGTACACGCGGTCGATCTCGGCGGGGAGCATGGCCGCCAGCGGCGCCGGGTCGGCCGCGCGCCCCTCGCGCAGCGGCGTCGTCCAGGCCGGCTCGCTTCCGTCGGCGGCGACGAGGCCCCACCGCGTCGCGGCGCGCAGCAGCCGGTCGGCCCTCCCCGGCCAGTCGGGATCGAGCGGGTAGGCGCCGGGCCACAGCTCCAGGGGCATCCATCCGCCCTCGGGGGTGCGCAGGCCCGCGGGCAGGGACGAGCGGAATCCGTCGGCCACGCTCAGCCAGCGCTGCGCCGTGGGTGCCTCGAGCCACGCGCGCGCGGTGTCGGTGACGGTCCACTCCTTGTCGATCGGCACGGCGAGTCCGGCGCTCTCGGCGAGCAGCACGAGGTCGTCGAGCTCGTCGAGGGAGTGCACGGCGCCGGATTCGATGAGGCGCTTGCGGTCGACCGCGCTGACGGCGCCCGCCCCGGTGCGGGTGAGCGGCGTCGCGTGGGCGGTGAGCAGGACGTCGGCCAGTGCGCCCGACGTCGTGAAGAGCCGCTCGGCGGCGGCGGCCGCCTGGCGGGCTTCGGAGGGCGCCGGCGGCGGGGGAGCGGCCGGTTCCGTGAACGCATCCGGTGCGGAGGACCGGAGCGCCTCGGCCCGATCGCGCACGAGCGGGAGCGGGCGCCCGTCCTCGCCGAGCAGGGCGAGCGTCGCCAGGCGCTCCCGCACCCGGCCCGCGGCGGGCGGCTCGTCGGCGAGCAGGGCGATGAGCGTCTCGCGCTCGAGACCCGTGATCGCGCGGTCGAGCGAGCCGGCGTCGAGCAGACCGTCGGCGGCGTCGAAGAAGTCCTGCCACGACGCCGACGTCGAGACGCTGCGCGCGGCGAGGATCTCCGCGAGCGCGGCGTCCTCGCGAGTGGCCAGCCACGTCGCGAGTGCGCGCTCGTCGGAGGGCACTCAGTCGCCTCGGTTCGCCCGGGAGCGACGGACGAGGCTCATGACGAGCACCGTCAGCAGGAGGATGAACGCGACGACGGGCGCGATGTAGACCAGGATGCCGACCGCCGGCCAGACGCCTGCCGACATGTCGGCGCCGGTGCTGGATCCGATCATGATCGCGAAGAACGCCAGGACCGACAGCAGCAGCAGTCCCAGCGACATGAAGGCCAGGAGGCGGTCGATCGGGCGGACGGGGACGTCGTCGCCCGGAGTTCGGGTGCTCATTCGCTCCAGCGTACCCGGTGCCGCGCGTGCCGTAGTCTGGAGGTCGGGGTCCATCCACCCCGGGTTCCGTCATGCCCGCGACCGCGGGCTCTTCTCATGCGAGGTTCGCGCGATGCCCACCGGCAAGGTCAGGTTCTACGACGAGGACAAGGGATTCGGCTTCATCGCCGCCGATGACGGTCAGGACGTGTTCCTGCACGCCAGCGCCCTTCCCGCCGGATCCCCCGCGCCCAAGCAGGGGGCTCGTCTCGAGTTCGGCGTCGCCGACGGCCGCAAGGGCCCGCAGGCGCTGTCGGTGCGGTTCCTCGAGGCTCCCGTCAGCCTCGCCAAGCGCTCGCGCAAGCCGGCCGACGACATGGCGATCATCGTCGAGGACCTCGTGAAGCTCCTCGACGGCATCGGCGGCGATCTGCGCCGCGGACGCTACCCGAGCGGCAGCCACGCGAAGAAGGTCGCAGCCGTGCTGCGCAAGGTCGCCGATGAGCTCGACGCCTGACGCCGATCCGGCCCTGCTGGACGCGCGCGACCTCGCCCTGGCCGCGCTGCACGAGATCACGACGCCCGCCTCGGTCGGCCCGGCCGCCGGCTACCGGCTCGAGGCCGACGGCGTGGTGTCGCTGCGCTTCGAGAACCGCCTGGGCGGCTACCCCGGGTGGTACTGGACGGTGAGCGTCGCCCGCGTCGACGACGCCGAGCCGACCGTGCTCGAGGCCGAGCTGCTGCCCGGCGACGGCGCGCTGCTGGCTCCGGACTGGGTGCCGTGGGCCGAGCGCCTCGCGGACTATCAGGCTGCGCAGGCGGCAGCCGCCGAGGCCGCCGCGGCCGAGGAGGCCGAGGGTGCGGACGACGCGTCGGATGCCGACGAAAGCGGTCTCGAAGACGAGGACCTCGACGACGTCGACGACATGGACGAATCGGACTTCGACCCGGACGGGTCCCCGATCCTCCACGCGGGCGACGTCGACGGCGTCGACATCGACGAGCTCGACGAGCAGCAGCCCGATGATGAGGATGACGACTCCGAGGATGACGGTGAGTCCGATGACGATGACGAGTCTGACGACGACGATGACGAGTCCGACGGGTCCGATGATGACGACTCCGACGATGACGATGAGTCCGACGATGACGACGAATCCGACGACGACGATGACGACGAGTCCGACGACGATGAGTCCGACGATGACGACGACTCCGACGAGCGCGGGTGACCGCGGCGCCTGAGGACGCGCCGGCCGAGGTCCTGATCTCGGTCGACGTCGAGACGGCGGGGCCCAGCCCGAGCGGTCACGCGCTGCTGTCGATCGGCGCGTGCGTCGTCGACGACCCCGCGTCGGGCTTCTACGTCGAGCTGCGACCGGACCGCGACGCGGTGGTTCCCGAGGCGATCGCCGTGAGCGGGCTCTCGATCGACGACCTCGTCCGCACCGGCGCCGACCCGGCCGACGCGATGGCGCGCTTCGCGGCCTGGATCGACGAGATGACCCCCGGCGGGCGGGTTCCGCTGTTCGTCGGCTTCAACGCCGGATTCGACTGGATGTTCGTCGCCGACTACTTCCAGCGCTATCTGGGGCGCAATCCGTTCGGCCACTCCTCGTTCGACATCAAGTCGTTCGCGATGGGCCTCACGGGACGCTCCTGGCGCGACGCGAGCCTTCGCCGGCTCGCCCCCCTCTTCCTCAGCGGGCGTGAACTCAGCCACAATGCCCTCGAGGACGCGCGCGATCAGGCGGAGCTCCTGCGAGCGATGCGTGCGCGTGCGGGAGAGGGGACACATGACGACTCCGGAGGACCAGCAGGGCGCTGACGCCCAGGCGGCGTCCGGCGATTTCGACCCGGTCATCGCGGTGCGCGAGATGGCGGCATCCGCTCGCGCTCGCGGGATCGAACTAGATGAGAGCGAGACGCTGAGATGGCTCGCGGCGATGGCGATCGGGGGTGAGGACCTCGTCGTCGATGCCGGATCGGGCGTGTTCGGCCATCGCATCTCGATGCTCGACTTCAGCCCGCGCGAACTCGAGCGGTTCCGCCGCATCGGGCGCATCGTCGAGGTGACCGGGCCGGACGGCGTCGCCGAGAGCGCGCTGGCGCTGTCGGGCTCGGCCGCCCAGTCGAAGATCCAGAGCTATCCGGGAGACTGCGACTACTTCCAGCGGCTCAACATCCGCGCCGACACGCGCGACGAGGCGTGCCGCATCCTCGGCGAGCTGATGCGCGAGAAGGCGCGCGCGTTCGATCGCGGCGACGGCTACCAGTTCATCGAGGGCAAGCTCGGCAGCTACCCCGCGAGCGGGGAGCACGCCGGGGCTCCCGTGCGCGCGGGCGCACCGGTCTCGTGGACGCCCGAGGAGATCGCCGAGGGCGTGCTGCACTGGACCTCCGCCGACGGCCGTGAACAGGTCATCCGCTGGGAGGACGCCGCCCAGGATCCGGGCTGGTGCAAGCTCGACTGGGTCGTCGCCGACCCGGACCGCGTGCGACTGGCCAACGCCAGCAACGTGATCGATGTGACGTGGGAGGCGCCGGACGGCGCGATCGTGCCGCTCGACGGCTACCTCGACGCCTACTTCCAGGAGGTCTATCTCGACGCCGACGCCGTGCCGACGTTCGTGAAGGTCGTCGCGCACGTCTCCGACGACGCGCTCGACGACTACGTCGATGCGCTCGAGGGGGAGGTCCGCAAGTACCTCACCAAGAACCTGAACTACGGCAAGGCCGCCAAGCGCATGTACAACCTGTTCCGGCTCTCCGGCCGGCACCTGGACGCGGCGTTCGTGCGCGAGCTGTTCGACGAGCCGGCGACGATGCTCTACCAGGTGTGGTCGCTCATCTCGACGCTCGACAACGCCACGCGTCCCGATTCGGCGATCCCGATCGAGCAGGTGCGCACGCAGGCGGACGAGCTGGTGGTCGAGGTGGCTCGTGCGCTCGAGGGCGACGTCGAGATCGAGATCGTCGACGCGCTGCTGGCGCTGCGCCGAACCCTCGAGTCGAAGGCCGACCTCGTCACGCGCACCGCCGAGATCGAGGGCGCGCGCACGCGGGTCGTCAACGTCGTGAACGGCTTCTTCAAGGAGAAGCTGGAGTCGGTGCCGACGATCCGCGCCTACATCCAGGAGGTCCAGGCGGGCGCCGCCGGGTGAGCGCGCGCCCGCCGCGGCTCACAGGTTCTCGAGCGTGTAGTCGATGCAGCGGATGAGCTGGCGGATGTCGTCCGGCTCGATCGACACGAAGGTCGCGATGCGCAGCTGGTTGCGGCCGAGCTTGCGGTAGGGCTCGGTGTCGACGATGCCGTTCGCGCGCAGGCTCTTCGCGATCGCGGCGGCATCGACGCTGTCGTCGAAGTCGATGGTGACGACGACGGGGGAGCGGTCGGCGGGGTCGGCGACGAACGGGGTCGCCACCTCCGACACCTCGGCCCACGCGTACAGCGCGTCGGAGGATTCGTGCGTGCGGGCATCCGCCCACTGCAGCCCGCCGTTCTCGACCATCCAGTCCAGCTGCTGCCCGAGCAGGAACAGCGTCGCGATCGCGGGCGTGTTCAGGGTCTGGTTCAGCCGCGAGTTGTCCAGCGCGTTCTTCAGGCTGAGGAACTCGGGGATGTAGCGCCCGGATGCGGCGATGCGCTCGATGCGCTCGATCGCGGCCGGAGAGACCGCGGCGAACCACAGTCCGCCGTCGGAGGCGAGGTTCTTCTGCGGCGCGAAGTAGTACACGTCGGTCTCGTGCACCGAGAAGTCGATGCCCCCGGCGGCGCTGGTCGCGTCGATGACGGTGAGGGCGCCGTCGTCGCCGGCGACGCGGGCGATCGGCGCCGCGACGCCGGTGGAGGTCTCGTTGTGCGGGAAGGCGTACACGTCCACGCCCTCCACGGCCTCGGGAACGGCGCGCGTGCCCGGCTCCGCCTTGCGGACATCGGGCGCGTCGAGCCATGGGGCGGCCGCCGCCTTGGCGAACTTGCCGCCGAACTCGCCGAACACCAGGTTCTGGCTGCGCTTCTCGATGAGGCCGAACGCCGCGGCGTCCCAGAACGCCGTCGATCCGCCGTTGCCGAGGACGATCTCGTAGCCGTGCGGCAGCCGGAACAGCTCGGCCAGGCGCGAGCGGACGTGCCCGACGAGGTTCTTGACCGGGGCCTGCCGGTGCGACGTGCCCAGGATGGAGGCTCCCGGGCCCACGAGCGCTTCGATCTGAGCGGCGCGCACCTTCGAGGGGCCGCAGCCGAATCGTCCGTCGACGGGCAGGAGTTCACGGGGCAGCAGGACGTGTGACATGGCTCGATTCTAGGGAGAACGGCCTGCCGCGACCGGACGAAGGTCCCCCTGTGACACGGAGTGCGCTCGCCGCAGGGGGAGCGAGGCCGGTTAGGCTGTCCTTTGCTCGAATCCGAAGCGAGGACGACCCCGATGACCGATCTGATCGACACCACCGAGATGTACCTGCGCACGATCCTCGAACTCGAAGAGGAGAACATCGTTCCGCTGCGCGCGCGGATCTCGGAGCGTCTCGGGCACTCCGGGCCGACGGTCTCGCAGACGGTGGGTCGCATGGAGCGCGACGGGCTCGTCGTCGTCACCGACGACCGACGCCTCGAGCTGACGGAAGCGGGCCGCCAGAAGGCCGTCGACGTCATGCGCAAGCACCGCCTCGCCGAGCGGCTGCTCTCGGACGTGATCGGCCTCGACTGGGCGTACGTCCACGACGAGGCGTGCCGGTGGGAGCACGTCATGAGCGAGAAGGTCGAGCGCCGCCTCGTCGAGCTGCTCGGGCATCCGACCGAGTCCCCCTACGGCAATCCGATCCCCGGCCTCGACCAGCTCGGCGACCTTCCGGCGAACCAGTTCGAGCAGGGCGTGGTCGGGCTCGTGAAGAAGCTGAACGCCGCCGGCGGGCCGATCACCGGCACGGTGCGCCGGCTCGCCGAGCCCGCGCAGGTGGATCCCGAGCTGCTGCAGCAGCTCTCCTCGGCGGGCGTCGTGCCGGGCGCGCACGGCGACTACCGATACAGCGAGGGCTACGTCCTCGTGCAGATGGACGGCCGTGACGACGCGCTGGAGCTGCCCGTCGAGATGGCGGGACACATCTTCCTCGTCGACGGCGCCGACTGACGGATTTCCGGTCTGACGGCCGGATATCCGGGTCGTCGAGACGCGTCGAACGCGGTGTTCAGGGGATGTCCAGGGGTCTGCCAGCGTTGAAACGTGACATGTTCGTTACCTTCCGGTAGCCTCGAACAGTCCGACAGGCGCGAAGCCCGCCGCCCGGACACCACTCAGATCGCCTCCCGGTTCGTCCTCTGAGCGGTGAATGCACAACGTGCCCCCGAACATCGAGTGCTGACGAACCGGCGCCCCCGGCGTCGAGGCGCCGGAGGATCGATTGGCTGAAGACAGAGATACGCCCCAGGGTGATGACTCGTCGTACGCGGCGGGTCTGACCAGACGCGACCGCTCGCGTCGCGTCGCGCCGACGCGTCCCTCCTCGACGCCGGCGACGCGTTCCGCCGCTGCCCCCGCCCCGCGCCGTCCGGCCAAGGCGTCCCGCAAGCGCAAGGTCAATCCCCTCAAGAGCGCTGTCATCCTCACGATGGTGGGCGGGCTCATCGCCACCGTCGCCCTCCCCGCCTACGGCGCCTTCCGCACCACGGGCGACGAGGCCGTCACGCTTCAGCAGATCGCGCTCGACGACGCCCAGTCGCTCGTCGTGGCGTCGGACGCCGAGTCGGTCGACCTGTCCCGTGAGAGCTACTCGGCGACCACGCAGAAGGAGATCGACGCGAAGAAGGCGAAGGAGGCCGCGGCCGCCGCTGCGGCCGAGCGCGCTCGCGCCGCCGCCGCCGCAGCCGCGTCGGTGCCCGTCAACGTCAGCATGAGCGCCGGCAGCGGCGCCGTGCGCTGGCCCATCCTGAACTTCACCAAGGGCCGCGGCCTGTGGGACTCCGGCTACCACCAGGGCGTCGACCTGCTCTCGTCCTGCGGCACCCCGCTGTATGCGGCGGCCTCGGGCGTCGTGCGCATCTCGCAGGAGAGCTACGGCGGCTACGGCGTGGCGGTCGTCATCGACCACGTGCTCAACGGCCAGTCGGTGTGGACGCTGTACGGCCACATGACGTACGGCAGCCGCATGGTCTCGGCGGGGCAGACGGTCTCGGCCGGCCAGCAGATCGGCGTCGTCGGCTCGACCGGAAGCTCCACCGCGTGCCACCTGCACTTCGAGGTGCACATCAACGACCAGGTCGTCGACCCCTGGGCGTGGCTGACCACCAACGCCGGCTGAGAGCCCTGACCGGGGGTTTCGTTCCCCGACACGCAACATGGCGTTAACCGCCGTGTGCGCCCGCATGCCGCTGGGTGCATTACTCTGAAACCGACGCTTGAGAGAAGCGGAGGTAGTCGAATGGGCAGCATCCCACGCATCCGAACCACGGTTGCGCTCGGTCGCCACGTCCTTCGGCATCGCATGAGCGGATGCTGCGGTCATCCCGTCGCGCCAAGGCGCTGTCTGTAGACAGCGCCTTTTTTCATGCCCTCGCTCCTCGATCGCGCCGAAGAGTCGAATCACCGGGAAGCCGTCCCGGCCGTTCGAGAGGATGAGGAATGCGCACTCTGGTGCTGAATGCGGGGTATGAGCCGCTCGCGGTCGTGTCGTTCAAGCGCGCGCTCGTGCTGGTGATGAACGAGAAGGCGACGGTCGTCGAACACGTCGAGGCCGAGCCGGTGTGGGGGACGAGACGCACGTACGATCGTCCCGCGGTCATCATCCTGACCCGCTACGTCCGTGTGCCGGGCGTCCGCAACGTCCCGGTGACCCGCCGCGGCGTGCTCAGACGCGACGGTCACCGGTGCGGCTACTGCGGCAAGTCCGCGGCCACGATCGACCACGTGCTGCCGCGGTCGCGCGGCGGCGCCGACTCGTGGGAGAACCTCGTCGCGTGCTGTCTTCGGTGCAACAACGTCAAGGGCGACCGCACTCCGCAGGAGATGGGCTGGGAGCTGCGGTACCCGCCTGCACCCCCGCGCGGCGGCCAGTGGACGGTGCGCGGCACCGAGCGCGCCGACCCGCGGTGGGAGCCGTATCTCGCGCTCGCCGCGTGACATACGGAACTCCTGGCCGGTCGCTCTCCTGTGCGGTCTCGCCGTGAACGGCTGAGTATCGAACATCCTGCCTGATTTTCGCCTTCTCGATGTCGGAGGCGGGGCGTATCGTCGCTCTCGACATTGAAGCATTCGAACATGCGTTCTACGATGTCGGGGTGGTGGTCGTCATGCGGAGTGAAGCGCTCTCGGCGGGCACCGTGTCGGGTGACACGGTGCCCGAGAGCGGTGTGCCGGGCGACACCATGCAGCGCCTGCGCGCCCAGCTCGAACGCATCCAGGGGCGTAAGCTCGACGCGCCCGTGCTGCCGGTCCACGACGCGCTCGCGCCGCTGCTGCCCGGTCGAGGGCTGCGGCCCGGCGCGGCGTATTCGCTGCCCGGGTCGACGTCGCTGCTGCTCGGCCTTCTGGCGGTGCCGTCGCGATCGGGGGCGTGGTGCGGGGCGGTGGGCATGCCGCAGCTGGGCGTCGAGGCGGCCGAGGCGATGGGGGTCGACCTGTCGCGGCTCGTGCTCGTCCCCGAGCCCGGCAGGCGCTGGCTCGCCGTCACCGCGACGATCGCCGACGTGCTTCCCCTGGTCGCGGTGCGCCCGCGCGGGCGCGTTCCCGACGGCGAGGTGTCGCGGCTCGCCGCCCGGCTGCGAGAGCGCGGCGCGGTGCTCCTCGTCGACGGCCCGTGGCCGCAGGCCGAGGCGGTCCTGACGGTCGACCAGCCCGAATGGCATGGCCTCGGGCGGGGACACGGCTACCTCGAGGGCCGCGCGGTGACGGTGACGTCGGCCAGCCGCCGGTGGCCGACGCCCCGCCGGGCCCGCGTCATGCTGCCCGACGCGCACGGAGACGTCTCACGCGCGCCCGAGGCGGCCCTGCCGGCCGAGCGACCGCATCTGGTGCCGCTCGAAGCGCGGGCGGTGGGCTGACATGTCCTTCGCGACGGCTCCCGAACGCAGTCTCGTGCTGTGGCTGCCGGACTGGCCGGTGACCGCGTACCTGCGCGAGAAGGGCTCCGCCGGCGATGCCCGTGCGCCGATCGCCGTCGTGGAGCGGAACCTCGTCGCAGCATGCTCGCCCGCGGCGCGCGCCGAGGGGGTGCGGGCCGGTCAGCGGCGGCGCGACGCGCAGGCTCGGTGCCCGCGGCTGACGGTGGTCCCCGCCGACCCGGCACGCGACCACCGCGCGTTCGCGCCGGTGATCTCGCGCATCGAGCAGCTCGCCCCCGGCGTCCAGCCCGTTCAGCCGGGGCTGTGCGCGCTGCGCGCACGCGGACCCGCCCGCTACTACGGCGGCGAGGACCACGCTGCCAGGACGATCCTCGCCGCCCTCGCCGAGGACGGCCTCGCCGGCGTTCGCGCCGCGGTCGCCGACGGGCCCTTCACCGCCGAGCAGGCGGCGATGTTCGCCACGAGCCCTTCCGAGCCGGTGTTCACGGTTCCGGCGGGCGGAGCGGCGGGCTTCCTCGCACCGCTGTCGGTGGCGGCGCTCGACGCGTCGTCGCTGCTCGGCGGGGGAGAACCGCGGACCGGCTCGTCCGCTCGAACGCGGAGCGGATCCACGGGGTCCCGAAAGGGAGCGCCTGCCGGTGCGGATGCCGCCGCGGGCGATCTCGTGAGCCTGCTCGCCCGGCTGGGCGTGCAGACCCTCGGCCAGTTCGCGGCGATGGATCCCGAGCGGGTGCGCGAGCGCTTCGGCGACCGTGGCGTGCGCCTGCACGCGCTCGCCGCGGGGCGCGACTCGCAGCCGGTGCGTCCGCGCACGCCACCGCCCGAGCTTCACCGCGAGATCGCGTTCGAACCGCCGCTCGAACTCGCCGACCAGGTCGCGTTCGGCATGCGCATCGCCGCCGAGGAGTTCATCGCGGGGATCGGCGCGGTCGACCTGGTGTGCACCGAGCTGCGCGTCGAGCTCACCGGTGATCGGGGGGAGCGCAGCGAGCGGGTCTGGCTGCATCCGGCCTCCTTCGACGCCGCCGCCGTCGTCGACCGCGTGCGCTGGCAGCTCGCCGAAGAGGCCGAGGGCCTGCGCAGCGGCGTGGCGCTGGTGCGGATCTCCCCCGAGGCGGTGGACGAGGCATCCCACCACGCTCCGGCGCTCTTCGGCTCGGGACCCGAAGAGCGCGTGCACCATGCGCTCTCGCGCGTGCAGGCGATGCTCGGCCACCGCGGGGTGCTCACCCCCGACGTCGGCGGGGGCCGGTGGCTCGCCGAGCGGCAGGTGCTGGTGCCGTGGGGCGACCGGCACGAGAAGGGGCACACCGGGCTCGCCGCCGAGCGGGCGCGGCCGTGGCCGGGGAGCCTGCCCGACCCGCTTCCGGCGACGGTGTTCACGCCGCAGCGGCCGGTCGAGGTGACCTCGCAGGGCGGGTACGCCGTCGACGTCGACGAACGCGGGATGCTCTCGGCCGTGCCGGCGCAGCTCGGGCTGGGTGACCGCATCCGCGAGATCGCCTCGTGGGCGGGGCCGTGGCCGGTGGACGAACGAGGGTGGGACCCCGCCCGCGCGCGGCGCGCGCACCGGTTCCAGGTCGTCGACGACGAGGGGACGGCGTGGCTGCTGGTGTGCGAGGCCGGCGCGTGGGCCGCCGAGGCGACCTATGACTGAGGGGCGCGGGTAGATGGGCTTCAACAACCCGGGGGTGCCGTGGTCCGAGATGGAGCGGATCCTCAGCGACCGGCGCCGCCCCGGCGGCCCGCCGGCCGGCGCCGACGGCGGCGACAGCCCGGCATGGTCGCACAAGCGCGGCCCGTATGTGCCGCCGTCCATCGAGCGCCCCGCCGAGACCGTGCCCTACGCCGAGCTGCACGCGCATTCGTCGTTCTCGTTCCTCGACGGCGCCTCCTCGCCCGAGGAACTCGCCGAGGAGGCCGAGCGCCTGGGCCTGCACGCACTCGCGATCACCGACCACGACGGCTTCTACGGCATCGTGCGCTTCGCCGAAGCCGCCGAATCGCTCGAACTGCGCACGGTGTTCGGCTCCGAGCTGTCGCTCGAGCTGCCCGCACCCCAGAACGGCGAGGCCGACCCGGTCGGCGCGCACCTGCTCGTGCTCGCGCGCGGCGAGGAGGGATACCACCGGCTGGCCTCCGCGCTCACACGCGCGCAGCTCGCCGGTCACGAGAAGGGGCGGCCCGTCTACGACCTCGACGAGCTCGCCGCGCAGGGGCGCGATCACTGGGTCGTGCCGACCGGATGCCGCAAGGGCGCCGTACGGCGCGCGCTCGCCGCCGAGGGGGCGGAGGGCGCCGCGCGCGAGCTCGACCGGCTCGTCGCGCTGTTCGGCCGCGATGCCGTCCACGTCGAGCTGATCGATCACGGCAATCCGTTCGACACGCGCCACAACGACGTGCTCGCGGGGCTCGCGCGCGAGCGCGGGCTTCCCCTGCTGGCCACCAACAACGTCCACTACGCCGTGCCTGAGCGGCAGCTGCTGGCCGCCGCCGTCGCCGCAGTGCGCGCGAACCGCGGGCTCGACGAGCTCGACGGATGGCTGCCGTCGCACGCCGGCGCGCACCTGCGCTCGGGCGCCGAGATGGCCGAGCGCTTCGTGCGGCATCCGGATGCCATCGCCCGCACGGTCGCGCTCGCCGACGAGCTCGCGTTCCCGCTTCGCCGCGCCAAGCCGGCCCTGCCGAAGCAGGAGGTGCCCGCGGGACATACCCCGATGTCGTGGCTGCGGCACCTGGTGTGGGAAGCCGTTCCGCGAAAGTATCCGGATCTCACCCCCGAGAACCGCGCTCGCATCGAGAAGGAGCTCGGGGTCATCGAGCTGAAGGACTTCCCGGGGTACTTCCTCATCGTGCACGGCATCGTGCAGGAGGCGCGTCGTCGCGGCATCCTGTGCCAGGGTCGCGGGTCGGCGGCGAACAGCGCCATCTGCTACCTGCTCGACATCACCGCCGTCGACGCCATCGCGTACGACCTGCCCTTCGAGCGGTTCCTGTCGAGCCTGCGCGACGAGGAGCCCGACATCGACGTCGACTTCGACTCCGACCGCCGCGAGGAGATCATCCAGTGGGTGTACCAGACCTACGGGCGCGAGCGTGCGGCGCAGGTGGCGAACGTCATCCAGTACCGCCCCAAGAACGCCATCCGCGACATGGCGAAGGCGCTCGGGCACTCGCCCGGACAGCAGGACGCCTGGTCGAAGCAGGTCGAGGGGTGGGGGGCGAAGCTCGAGACGCCCGGCGAGCACGACATCCCGAGCCGCGTGCTCGAGTACGCCACCGAGCTGCTGAAGGCGCCGCGGCACCTCGGCATCCACTCCGGCGGCATGGTGCTCACAGACCGGCCCGTCGGCGAGGTCGTGCCCATCGAGCACGCGCGCATGGAGGACCGCACCGTCATCCAGTGGGACAAGGACGACGCCGCGTGGATGGGGCTGGTCAAGTTCGACCTGCTGGGCCTCGGGATGCTGGCCGCGCTGCAGTACTGCTTCGACATGATCCGCGTCTCGACGGGTGAGGACTGGGAGCTGTCGACGCTGCCGAAGGAGGAGCAGGCGGTCTACGACATGCTGTGCCGGGCGGATTCCATCGGCGTGTTCCAGGTGGAGTCGCGCGCGCAGATGGGACTGCTGCCGCGGCTGCAGCCCCGGCGCTTCTACGACCTCGTGATCGAGATCGCCCTCATCCGCCCGGGCCCCATCCAGGGCGGTGCGGTGCACCCGTTCGTGCGGCGCAAGCTCGGGCACGAGAAGGTGACCTACGCCCACCCCAAGCTCGAGCCCGTGCTCGAGCGCACGCTCGGGGTGCCGGTGTTCCAGGAGCAGCTGATGCAGATGGCGATGGCCGTGGGGGAGTGCACGGGCGAGGACGCCGACCTGCTGCGGCGCGCGATGGGCTCCAAGCGCGGGGTCGAGCGCATCGAGTCGCTCAAGCAGAAGCTGTACGAGGGCATGGCCTCGAACGGACTCGTCGGCGAGGAGGCGGATGCCATCTACGCCAAGATCCAGGCGTTCGCGAACTTCGGCTTCGCCGAGTCCCACTCGCTGTCGTTCGCGCTGCTGGTCTACGCGTCGTCGTGGATCAAGCTGCACTATCCGGCGGCCTTCCTCGCGGGTCTGCTGCGCGCCCAGCCGATGGGCTTCTACTCGCCCGCGACCCTCACAGGCGACGCCCGCCGCCACGGCGTCGAGGTGCGCCGCCCGGATCTGCATGCCTCGGGCGCGGAGGCGGTGCTGGAGCCGGTGGATGAGACGGATGCTGCGCGTGTCGCCACCGGGCGGGACTCCTGCACCCACCGCACCCAGCCCCCGGTCGGCCCGTTCGACATCGACGCGCCGGACGAGTCCGCCGCCCACCGCCGCGACGGCCGGTTCGCGGTGCGACTGGGGCTCGCGGGGGTGAAGGGCGTCGGCAAGACGGTGGCGCAGCGCATCGTCGCCGCACGCGAGGCAGACGGCGCGTTCCGGGACCTGCGCGACCTCGTGCGCCGCACGAGCATCACGACCGTGCAGGTCGAGGCGCTCGCCACCGCCGGCGCATTCGAGTGCCTCGGCATCACGCGGCGCGAGGGCATCTGGCTCGCGGGGGCGGCTGCGCAGGACCGGCCGGAGTTCCTGCCGGACTCGCTCGTATCGGTGCAGCCGCCGCTGTTCACCGACCCCACGTCGTACGAGCTGCTGGCCTCCGACCTGTGGGCGACCGGCATCTCCACCGACGATCACCCCATGACCCACTACCGCTCGGGACTCGATGCGCGCGGCGTCCTCACGTCGCGCGAGCTGCGCTCCCACGAAACCGGCCGGCGCGTCGAGGTCGCGGGGCTCGTGACGCATCGGCAGCGGCCGGCGACGGCATCCGGGGTCACGTTCCTCAACCTCGAGGACGAGCACGGACTCGTCAACGTCATCTGCTCGGTCGGTGTGTGGAACCGCTATCGCCGCGTCGTGCGCGACGCGCCCGCCCTCATCGTGCGCGGGATGCTGGAGCGCTCGGTCGAGGGTGTGACGAACCTGCTCGCCGACCGGTTCGAGGACCTCCGGGTGGGGGTGCAGCACCAGTCGCGGGACTTCCGGTGAGCCGGCGAGCGGCAGGTGCACCGCACGCGGGGCTGATCGGGGAGGCCCCGGGTGGCGGTCCCGGTCTCTCGAGACCTGTGGACAACGCTGATCAGCGGTTCCGGCTGGGGTAGCCTGCCGCGAGCGCGCGATGCCGCGCGCGCCGCCCCACCCGACCTCGCCCCGCCTGGAGAACGCCCGTGACGAGCGCTTCACGACCCCGGACGACGCTTCGCGCGCTGTTCATCGCCTCCGTGATCGGAGCCCTCCTCGCGTCGGGCGTACCGGCGGCCGCACAGTCGGACGGCGGCCTTCGCGAGCGGCCGTCGGCGATGTGGGGGGCGCGCGAGCGGGTCGAGGGAGTGACCGAAGCCGCCCTCGCGCTCGCCGAAGGTCAGCCGTCCGCAGGCGCGCCGTCGGACGGCGTCCTGCGCGGCAGCGTCGTCGACGCGCAGGGAGCTCCCGCGGCGAACGTCGCCGTGTCCGCTTTCGCGGTGACCGCCGAGGAATCAGGCCGGCTCTTCGAGCACGTGGCCACCGTGCGCACCGACAGCAGCGGCGCGTACGGCTTCGGGGAGCCGCCGAGCGGCGCCTACGACCTCTTCTTCCACCCGATCGATGCGCCCGATCTGGCGTGGGGTTGGCTCGGAGGCGGGATCGAGCCGTCCGTCGACGCGCCGGTCCAGGTCGCCGTCGGGCCGGTCGAGCTGGGAGTGCACGCGTTGACGCCGGCCGCGCAGATCCAGGGAACCGTGACGAACGAGTACTCGGGTGGTCCGCTGAGCGGCATCGAGGTCACGGTGTGGGGCGGTGACGGCGTCGACCCCGGCACCGGTGTGGAGACGTTCTCGCGCGTCGGCAGGCAGACGACGGATGCCGGCGCCTATGCGTTCGCGCAGCTTCCTCCGGGCTCGTACATCCTCGAGTACACCTCCCCCTCACCGTCCTTCGTGGGGGAATGGTGGAATCACACGCAGAGCTTCGAGGCCGCCAGTGCTCTCCGGCTCGCAGCGGGCGACATCGTCGCGGCGGACGCCGAGCTCCGCCCACGGGTCGATCTCGGCACGGTGTCGATCAGCGGCACGCCGACGGTGGGGATCACGCTGAAGGCGACGCACAAGACGGCGTCGACGAGTTCCTACGCGTACCAGTGGTACGCCGACGATGCGGCGATCGCGGGTGCGAAGAGCGCGACGCTGAAGCTCACGAGCGCGCACGAGCACAAGCGCATCACCGTGCGGGTCACCGGGACGAACCCGCATGCGCTGTCGTCGTCGGCGATCTCGGCATCCACCCCGAAGGTGATGTTGACCACGACGATCAAGATCACGGGGAAGCGTGCGATCGCGCAGGACGTGTACTCGGAGTACACCCGATACACGCTGAGCGTCGCGCGCGGCACCTGGACGTCGGGTGCGACGGTGACGTACCAGTGGTATGCGGACGGAGCCGCGATCTCGGGTGCGAACGGGACGTCGTACACGCTGCGGGTCGACGACGTCGGCAAGCGGATCACGGTCAAGGTGACCGCGAAGAAGGACGGGTACGCGACCGTCACACGCACCGCCCCCACGACCACCCGCATCGCGCAGATCGGCACTCCGACCTTCATGGGACCGGTCTACGCCGGCTCGCCGCTCTCGAACTACGGCTGGGGTGACTGGACGTCCGGCGCGAAGAAGACCTTCCGGGTCTACGTCGACGGAACGCTCGTCGACAGCGCCACGACGACAGGATCCTTCCCGAAGCTGTACGCGGACATCCCGGACTGGGCCGTCGGCAAGCCTGTGACGCTGACGATCACCGGTTCGCTGTCGGGGTACACGACCTACACCGCGAGCGCCACGTCGGCGCCGGTGCTCCCCCGGCGCTAGGGATCCCGCGCGGATCGGGTCGAGGATCCCGCGGGTCCACGCCGGGAAGGCGACGGTGTCGGCCTTCGCCAGGGCGATGGCCGACGGCTCCCGGGTCGATGGGGGAGGCCCCGGGTAGCGTTCCCGGCATGCCGGAGCGGGTGCAGGACTGGTGGGCGAGGAGGCAGTTCTCCCGCGGCCGGGACGTCCCGTACGAGGTCGGCACCTACCGCGAGGCATGGGCGCCGTATCCGGCGCTGATCCGTCAGTACCACCCGGATCTGAACGCCGGCATCACCCTCACGCAGATCCCGCCGGCCGCCGACGTGCTGCTGCTGTGGCAGTGCGACGCGGGGCACCTGTTCGTCGCGACGCCGACCGAGCAGCGGTCCCGCCCCACCCGCGAGCGCCGGCGGTCGGTGTGGTGCCCCGAGTGCGCGGCCCTGGCGAACCCGCCGCGGATCCGGATGCCGGACGAGGCCGAACTCGCCGCCCTGCGGCATCCGCTCGCCGCTCCGGCGCCCACGGTCGCGCCCAGATCCCCCTCGGGCCCGAACCGCCCGCGGCGCACGAGCCGCCCGCGCTCGGCGCGCGAGCTGTGCCCGAAGACCCCCGATCTGCCCGTCGGCGAGCCGTTCTTCAGCGAGTGCGCGCCGGTGCCGGCATCCGCCGTCGAGGCGCGCCTGCGCGCCGACCTGTTCGAGCGTCTCGCCGTCACTCCCGGGCTGAACGCCGTGCGCGTCGCCCGCCCGTTCTTCGACCACGTCGAGGTGTGGCCCGACATCCTGCTGCCCGAACTCCGTATCGCGATCGAGTACGACAGCACCGGTCGTCACGGTCTCGAGCACGTCGGCGGGCGCGAGGACGTCGACCGCCGCAAGGACCGCGCTCTGCGATCCGCGCACTGGGAGGTCGTGCGCCTGCGCACGGGCAAGCTCGAAGCCCTCGGCCCCCACGACATCCAGCTGTCGGCGTGGAACGGTCGGGCGATGGGGCGGATGCTGGACGTGCTCCGCGACATCCGCGGCCCGCTCCTGGTCGACGCATACCTGCGGTGATGGTGGAGGTTGGAGGCGGGCCGCTGACATGATCGACCCATGAGCGTCCTGGTGAACGTCGTGAACGTGTTCGTGGATGCCGACGGCGCGCACGGAAACCCGCTCGGGATCGTGTGGGCGTCGAGTTCGACCAAGGGGCGCGAGGAGGAGATCTCGGCCGACCTCGGGTTCAGCGAGACGGTGTTCATCGACGAGCTCACCGACACCGAGGTGCGGGCGCGGATCTTCACGTCGATGCAGGAGCTGCCGTTCGCCGGGCATCCGGTGGTGGGGCTCGCGGGGTGGCTCGTCGCCTCGGGCGACGACATCCACACCGTCACGGTCCCGGCGGGCGTCTGCCGCGTCCGCGTGGACGGCGACCGTGTGTACGTCAACGCCATGGTCGACTGGGCGCCCGACTTCACGCTCGAAGAGCTTCCCAGCCCCGAAGACGTCGAGCTCGTCGACCCCGAGGCGTACGGCATGGGGATGCACTACGTGTGGGCGTGGAGCGACCGCGAGGAGCACCGCATCCGCGCCCGCATGTTCGCGCCTGAGCTCGGCATCCGCGAGGACGAGGCCACGGGCGCCGGCGCGATGCGGCTCACGACCGCGCTCGGCTGCGACCTGAAGATCCGGCAGGGGGAGGGATCCGAGCTCTTCACGCACATGCGCTACGTCGGCCAGCAGATCGAGGTCGGCGGCCGCGTGTCCGAGGCACGGCTGACCGAGATCCTCTGAGACGTCGACGCCACGCGAGGTCCGTTACCATTCGGGGATGGCGACTGAGGATCCGATCGAAGACGTCCCGATCGGCGGCGAGGCCATCCGTCTCGGCCAGTTCGTCAAGTTCGCGGGGCTCCTCGACTCCGGCGGAGACGTGAAAGAGGCCATCATCGACGGCCTCGTGCTCGTCAACGGCGAGGTCGACCGACGCCGTGGCCGGCAGCTGCAGCTCGGCGACATCGTCACCTTCGAGGGGCGCAGGGTCCGCGTCTGCGCGTGATCACGCATGATCGAGGTCCTCCGCAATCGCACGTACCGTGCGCTGTTCGGCGCGCAGGTGATCGCGCTGGTCGGCACCGGTCTGCTGACGGTCGCCCTCGGGCTGCTCGCGTTCGATCTGGCCGGGGAGGCGGCGGGGTCGGTGCTGGGGACCGCGCTGACGATCAAGATGGTCGCCTATGTCGGCGTGGCCCCGCTGATGGCGGCGCTGGTGGACCGGCTGCCGAAGAAGGCCGTGCTGGTCGGCGCGGACGTCCTCCGCCTGGCGATCGCGGTGACACTCCCGTTCGTCACCGAGACGTGGCAGATCTACGTGCTGGTGTTCGTGCTGCAGTCCGCCTCGGCGACCTTCACCCCGGCGTTCCAGTCGCTCATCCCCACGGTGCTCCCCGATTCCCGTGACTACACGCGTGCACTCGCGCTCTCACGTCTGGCGTATGACCTCGAGGCTCTTCTCAGTCCCATCCTCGCCGCCGCGCTGCTGACGGTGGTCGCGTACAACAACCTCTTCTTGGGAACCGCGGTCGGCTTCGCCGCCTCCGCGACGCTCGTGCTGATCGCCGCGATTCCTGCGCATCCCGGCGGATCCCCGCAGTCCACGTTCTGGCAGCGCCTGCCGGAGGGGGTGAGGGTCTTCGCACGCACGCCCACTCTGCGGTTCCTCGCGCTCGCGAACGTCGTGGTCGCCGCGGGCACCGCGCTCGTGCTGGTGAACTCGGTCGTCTACGTCAAGGCCGTGCTCGGGCTGGACGACGCAGCCCTCGCCCTCACGCTGGGCGCCTACGGCGTGGGGTCGCTGGCCGTGGCGCTGAACATCCCGAGGCTGGTGGATCGATTCGGGGTCATCCGCACCATGCGCGCAGGCCTCGTGGTGGTCGTGATCGGGCTGGCCGCGACATCCGTCATCACGCTCTTCACGCTCGCGACCGGCATCGGCTGGTGGGCCGTGATCGTCGCCTGGGCCGTCCTCGGCGCCGGCAGCTCGCTCATCCTGACACCGTCGGCGCGGCTGCTCGCCGACGCGTCCACATCAGCGAACCGCAACCTCGTCTACACGGCCCAGTTCGCCCTGTCGCACGCATGCTTCCTGGTGACGTATCCGCTCGCCGGGTGGATCGGCGCGGCGAACCTCGCCGCCGCTGCGGTCGTCCTCGCGGTCTTGGCGCTGGCGGCCGCTGTCATCGCATCCATGACCCGGGCCGCGCGGGACGCGCGGCGCCACGACTCGATGTCGGGGGAGTCGGCAGCGTCGGAGAGATGATCGCCGCAGCGCCCGGAGGCAGCTGAATGGGGACGCCTCCGATGGATCGACCTGGTGTGGCGCCCCTGGAGGGACTCGAACCCCCAACCGTTTCCTTAGGACGGAACTGCTCTTCCATTGAGCTACAGAGGCTGGCCGGTCAAGTCTACAGACGCGACGCGGGGCTCCCGCGCATGAGCGCGAGAGCCCCGGAAAGCCGTGAGCGGGTGTCAGCCCTGCGCGGCGAGCGCGAAGCGCACCGAGCCGTCCTGTCCCATCTCGGCGTCGAGGACGCGGTCCTCCAGCGCCTGCGTGG
Organism: Microbacterium thalassium; assembly: GCF_014208045.1. NCBI lineage: Bacteria > Bacillati > Actinomycetota > Actinomycetes > Micrococcales > Microbacteriaceae > Microbacterium > Microbacterium thalassium. The sequence continues at coordinate 3,078,703 of NZ_JACHML010000001.1, read as the reverse complement.
CGCCGCCGTCGAGGAACACGCGAGCGCCTTCGGTCACCACGACGGTGTCCTCGGGCTGCGGCTCCTTCGCGATCGAGAGCTCGAACCCCGAGGCGGGGTCGGTCTCCCGGATGCGGACGCCGCCGTCGGCGGCGTCGGGGGTGCTGGCGACGATGTTCTTCACTGCCTCGGCGGCGGTGTGGGTCAGCGTGAGCATGCTGTCTCCTTCCGTTTGGCAACTGAGTCGGCCACGATGCCGAGAATCCTCGGGCTCTGCAACCCGAACGGCCGCAGATGAGGGGACTCTCACCGGATACGGAGGTTCGGGTCGAGCGGGCGCCGCGACATCCCGCTCATTCACGCATCCACGTCAGCGTGGGATGTTCCGCACCCGGAATCCGGTGAAGCCGACCGCCAGCAGCGCCACGCCGATGCCGCTGAGGATCCACTCGGCGGCAGCCGAGACATCCTCCGACGGCACGCGGCCGACGGCGTCGACCGGCGAGATCGCCATGGCCCAGTCCGGCAGCGACACGGTGTCGCCCAGGATCGCGACGAAGGCGATGTAGCCGAGCGCGATCCAGATGACGGCCGTCGACCGTGGAAGCGCGCCGAACACCGCGACCGCGAGCCCGAGCACCACCAGCAGCGCCGGAAGGTACGCCGCCCCGGCGGCGAAGATGCCCTCGACCTCGGACCCGGCGGTCCACTCGAGCCCGGCGGCCCCGGCCAGCAGGGTCGCGGCGGCGAACACCGCCATCACGATCGTGTGAGACGCGAGCCACCACGGGCGCGGGATCGAGCGTGCCAGGGTCGGCTCGAGACGGCCCCCGGTCTCTTCGGAGCGCACGCGCCAGATCGCCTGCCCGACGGCGCCGATCGCCATGAGCACGACGAGCACGAGCGAGAGCCCCACATACGCTTCGTTGACGCTCGTTGCTCCGCCGAAGAACGCCTCCATCGCGGGATTGGCGCCGATCGCGTCGGCGATGTCGTCGGTGAACGCGCCGAACACGACCGCGACCACGAACGCCCCGGCGATCCACGCGACGCCGGACGGCGCGTGCATCCGCAGTGCGAGCCCGGGAGACGTGCGCAGCAGCGCGCTCGCGCGCGCAGGGCCGGAGCGGGTCGACACCATCGAGGCGCCGAGGTCGCGTCCGCCGACGAGCACGAGACCGGCCGCGATGAGCACCGCCCCGACGCCGAGCGCGAGCAGCAGCGGCCACACCCGCGGCTCGTCGGTGAACGGGCGCGTCTCCTGCTGCCATGCCAGCGGCGACAGCCACTTCCATGCGTTGTCGCGAACGTCGCCGATGGCGCGCGTGATGTACGCGCCGCCGAGGATCAGGATGCCGATCCCCGTGACGGTGCCGGCTCGGCGCAGCAGCTGACCCACGAACGTCGCGATGCCGACGAACACGATCCCCAGTCCGGCGATCGACGCGCCGTAGAGCACGGCGCCTTCGGCGTCCTCGCCGTAGGCGATCAGCGTGAGCGCCATGCCGGCCCCCACGATCACGAGGGCCAGCACGGCCACCGTCGCGGCGGCCGACCACGGGGCACGGGCGCCGACGCCGCGCGAGCGCAGCAGCTCCAGCATCCCGTTCTCCTCCTGCGCACGCGTGTGGCGGACGACCAGCAGCAGCCCCATCAGCGGGATCGCGATCGCCGAGATGAAGCCGAACTCGTTCGAGGTGACGCCCCCGAGCGTGTCGGCGCCATAGGGGGTGCCGTTGATCGCCGCCATGGCGGGGTCGCCGGCGACGGTCGCGTCGTAGGTCGCGAGCTGCTCGGGCGTGGAGTAGAGGCCGTCGATCGCGCCGACGGTGGCGATGTAGCCGCCGAGCAGCGCGCCGATCCAGATGACGAGCGCCTTCCATCCCGTGCGCAGCTGGACGCGCAGGACCGCGGCGAACCCGCTGCCGGGAGCTCGCGAGCTCACGCGGCGCCTTCGTAGGCGCTCAGGAAGAGTTCGTCGAGGCTCGGCGGCCGCACCGTCAGGGTCGACACGCCCACTGCGAGCAGCGGCGGCAGCACGCGATCGAGGGCATCCGGCTCGACCGTGAAGGTCAGATCGGTGCCGTCGCCGGAACCGACGGCGTGCACGTCCGTGATCGCCGGATCCTCGGGTGCGGCGATCCGTGACCGGGTGACGGCGTGCACCGTCGTGCGCGACAGCCGCCGGAGCTCGGCGACGCTGCCCGACTGCACGACCTTGCCGTGGCGGATGATCGTCACCGACTCGCACAGCGCCTCGACTTCGCTGAGGATGTGGCTCGACAGCAGCACGGACGCGCCGTCCGCGGCGCGCTCGCCGACGCACTCGCGGAAGACCTCCTCCATGAGCGGATCCAGGCCCGACGTCGGCTCGTCGAGGATCAGGAGGTCCGTCTCGGCGGCGAGGGCGGCGACGAGCGCCACCTTCTGCCGGTTTCCCTTCGAGTAGTCGCGGATGCGCTTGGTCGGATCGAGATCGAAGCGCTCGATCAGGTCCGCGCGCCGCGCCTGATCCAGCGGGGCCCCGCTCGACCCGAGCAGGTCGATGCACTGCCCGCCGGTCAGCTGCGGCCACAGCGCGACGTCGCCGGGCACGTACGCGACGCGGCGATGCAGTGCCACCGCGTGCGTGAACGGATCCCGGCCGAAGAGCGACACGTGGCCGCCGGAGCGGCGCATCAGTCCCAGGACGATCCTGATGGTGGTCGATTTCCCCGCGCCATTGGGTCCGAGAAAACCGAGGACTTCACCCTCGTGGAGGGTCAGATCGAAACCGTCGAGCGCGCGGACTTTTCCGAAATTCTTGGTGAGCCCCGCGATGTCGATGACCGCGTCGGCCACCATGTCAGTGCGCTGCTTCGTAGGCCTCGAGAACGGCCGCCGGCACGCGGCCGCGCTCGGACACCGTGTAGCCGTTCGCCTTCGCCCACTCGCGGACGACGCTGTAGTCCTGCTGGCCCGAGCGGCGTCGCTTGCGGGGGGCGGCTGCCACGGTGGTGCGCGAGGAGACCGTCCGCGCCGCCGCGATGAACGGGGCGAGCGCGTCGCGCAGCTCGCCCGCATGGGCGTCGGTCACGTCGATCTCGTACGCGACGCCGTCCAGCGAGAAGGTGACCGTCTCGCCCTCTCCGACTTCGAGGACGGTGCCGTCGATGTCGTCGACCAGTTGATGCACGATTCTGCGGGCCATGACTGTCACAATACGCCCCGGAACGCGGAATTGTCGCACGCCGCCGGGAAATTCCGGGGCGTGCGACAATTCCGCTCATTCGTCCGGCGAATTGTCGCCCGTGATCAGGGCCGGCCGCCGCCGCCGGGGCCGCCGCCACCGCCGCCGGGGCCGCCGCCACCGCCGCCGGGGCCGCCGCCCATTCCGCCGCCGCCCATGCCGGTCGACACGGTGGTCGAGGCGGTCGCGCTCGCGGAGGAGCCGTCGACCGTGACGGTGTACGTCTCGCCGTTCGTCAGTGCCGAGCTGCCGAAGACCACCCCGCCGAAGGACACCCCGGCGTCGAAGGACGCCACCACCGTGCCGTCGGCCGCGGTCACCTGCACCGACGATCCGTTCGAGCCGGTCAGCGTGGCCGAGACCAGCGCCATGCCGTCGACGGTGACGCCGCCGTTCGAGTCGATGGTCGTCTCGCCGCCGCCGGCTGGTCCGGTGATGGCCAGCTCGCCGCCGCTGAGCGTGATCGAGCCGTTGGAGTCGAGTCCGTCGCCGCCGGCCGAGATCGTGACGCTGCCGCCCGAGATGACGAGCGTCTCGCCGGTGTCGGCCTCGCCGCCGCTGGTCGCGCCGGCGGCGTTGATGCCGTCGTCGCTCGAGACCACGTCGATCGTGCCGCCGGAGATGTCCACATCCGTGGCTTCGAGTCCTTCGTAGGACGACGTGACGGTCACCTCGCCGTCGCGGATCTCGAGGGTCTGCTCGGCGTGGACGCCGTCGTCGCCGGTGGCGAGGGTCAGCGCGGCGCCGCCGATGCCGACGGAGCCGTCGGAGTGGATCGCGTCGTCCGCGGCGTCCATCGTGATCTCGCCGCCGTCGAGCGCGACGACCACGCCCGCCGTGATGCCCTTCGCGCCGGAGTCCGACGCCGTGCCGGCGCCCGCGGTGACATCGACCGTGCCCCCGGTCACGACCACATCGGTCACCGCCGCGAACCCGTCGTCGCCGCCGGCGAGCGACACCTCGCCGTCCAGCACGAGGATGTAGCCCTGCGTCGCATCGGAGTCCTGGTCGCTCTTGAGCGCGTCGCCTCCGGCGTCCACCGTGACGGTGCCGCCCGAGATGACGAGCGAGTCCTTGCCGCGCAGGCCGTCGTCGACGGCGTTCACGGTGATGTCGCCCGAGAGGACGACCAGGTCGTCCTTGGACGTGATGCCGTCGTTGCCGTTCGCGGTGACCTCGAGAGAGCCCGTGCCCGAGATCGTCAGGTCGGCGTCGCTGTAGATCGCGGCGTTCGCCTCGGCGTCGTCGGCGTACGACGACGCGTCCGACACGGAGTTGTCGCTGCCGGCCGCGAGCGAGATCGCGACGTCGTCGGCCGTGGTCACCGTGATCGCGGAACCCTCGGTGTCGGCGATGTCGGCGTCGTCGAGGATCAGCACGACCTGCGCCTCGTCGCCGGCGTCGACGACGACCGAGCCGTCGAGCGAGCCCGACAGGCGGTACACGCCCTCGGCGGTGATCGTCACGGTGGAGCCGTCGACCGTCACGGCGTCCGACGACGACGAGGCCGTCGTGCCGCTGAGCGTGATGTCGACGGCATCCGCCTCGGACCACTCGTCGTCGTTCACGACGGTGTAGTCGGCGTTCGCCGCGATGACGGCATCCGCGTCGAGGTCGGAGTCGATCACGGCGGCCGTCGTGGTCTCGGTGGTGGTCTCGGTCGAGGGCGCCGCGCTCGTGTCGGACGACTCCTCGGTCGCGACAGTGGCGCAGCCGGCGAGGACGACGGCGGACAGGGCGAACGGGATCGCGGCCAGGGTCAGGCGGCGGCGGAGCATGATGCCTCCTCGATGCGGTTGTCGGGTGAGAACGGGCCGCGCAGGAGCCGGGCCCAGCGGTTGTGGGGGAGTTCGGGATGCATCGCCGCGAGCCCCGTGGCGTACTTGCTCACGGTGGCGGGGCGGATGCCGTGACGCCACAGCGTCCGGTCGACCAGCGACGGCGCCGAGCCGGACTTCGTCTCGACGATCACGAGGTCGGGGATCGAGAATCCCTCGCCGTCGGTGTCGAGCCACGTCAGGTCGGTGTCGACGGTCGCACGCCCGACGCCGTCGGGGGCGAGCAGCGTCGCGCGGCGGTAGCGGGTGACGAGCGTCGCGTCGAGCTCCTCGGCACGCTCGGAGTCGACGCCGATCGTCTGGAACACGCCGGCGATCTCGTCGCGGGCCTGGTCGGTCAGTTCGGCGGTCAGGTCGGGGTCGTACGCCTCGCGCTCCTTGACGGTCGCGCCGCGGGCGCCGCGCGTCTTGATCTCGAGGAACGCCGATCCGGTGTCGAGGTAGCTGCGCGTGCGGAGCTTGAAGCGGCGCCGGCGCGGCTGGGCGGCCATGTGGAAGCTCAGCAGGTCGGGGGTGTCGAAGTACACCGACTCGTAGGAGAACTCGCGGGCGCCGTCGATCTCGAGCACGCGGGTCGCGGCGTCCATGTCGTCCAGGAGAGCGTCGAGCTCTGCGCGGCCGAGCACGTACTTGCGGTCGATGCGGGTCAGCAGCGCCGCCTCGGCGACGAGGTCGTCGAGGGTGACGGGGGAGAAGCGCGCGAGGTCGGTCATCGTCCCGCTCCCGTCATCGCGCCGCGGCGGGCGGGGGCGTGCGTGCTCGCGACGGCCTTGTAGCGGACGTCGACCGTCGTGGTGTCGTTGACCAGGTCGAGGTCGGTCACCGTGACGCGCATCACGGGGGCGCCCAGGCGCTCGGTGAGCTCGTCGTGCAGCTCGCCCTCGTCGGTGATGGCCCGGTCCAGGCGCACCCGCTGGTTGCGGCTGCGGGCGAGGAGCCGCGGGTGGTCGGCGGCCCACATCACGGTGAGGATGAGCGCGATGAGCCCGATCGGCAGGAGCGGGTCGGTCTGGGGAAGGCCGGCGATCAGGCCCATCGCGAGGGCGGAGAAGTAGTAGGCGACCTCGCGCTGCGAGATCTCGGACGAGCGCAGGCGGATGATCGACAGCACGCCGAACAGTCCCAGGCCCAGGCCCAGCGCCACCTCGGCCGTGCCGAGCACGGACGCGACGGCGAGGACCCCGACGTTGACGCCCAGGAACGCGACGACGAGGTCGCGGCGCTGGTGCCGGCGGTAGTACAGGCCGAGGCTGAGGATGACGGCGGCGATCAGGTCGACCGCGATGAGGAGGAGGGCGCTGGTGGTCATGAGCTTCTTCCGGTGTGGAGCGGGTGTGATTCCATTCGAGTCGGGGCGCCTATGCGGTTCCTATGACGCGCCTTTGACGGGGATTCCAATTCCGGGCGGCCGAAGACGAGCGAGCGCTGCACGCCGTAGCTGGTGACGAACAGCACCGCCTCGGTCGCGATCTTGGCGGCCAGCAGCGGTACGCCGAACGTCGTCAGCGCCTGCATCCACACGATGTTGGAGGCCAGCAGCAGCCCGGCCAGCAGCGCGTATCGCACCGCCTGGCGCCACCTGCCGGCGCCTCGCCGGCCGAAGACGACGCGGCGGTTGACGAGGAAGTTCACCGAGGCGCTGACCAGCCTCGCGACGACGATCGACAGCACGAGAGAACCCGTGAGCGCCGTCATCGCCAGCAGCGCCAGCGTGTCGATGAAGAACGCCAGCAGGGACGAGCCGCCGAACAGCACGAGCGGCAGGACGACGCGCAGCGAGTCGGCGACGGGCCGGAAGTGACTGGACGCGTTGTCGTCGAGGTAGACCGTCTCGATGGGGATCTCGCGCGTGGCGACACCCGCGCGGTGCGCGCGCAGCAGCACGTTCTGCTCGTATTCGAACCGGTCGCCGGGCACCTCCAGCAGCCAGGCGAGGACGGATGCCGGCAGGCCCCGCAGCCCCGTCTGGGTGTCGCTGAGACGCCACCCGGCGGCCAGGCGGAACAGCCCGCGGGATGCCGCGTTGCCGACGCGGCTGCGCGCCGGAACGGCGCCCGTGAAGGCGCGGCAGCCCAGGATCATCGCCCGCGTCTCGGATGCCGCGTCCTCGCGCAGCCCGTCGGCGACGCGCAGGATGTCGGCGATGCGGTGCTGGCCGTCGGCGTCGGCCGTGACGACGTCCTCGCCCGGCCGCGTGCTGAGGACGTCGGCGAACGCGGTCTTCAGCGCGGCCCCCTTGCCGCGGTTGGCGGGGTGGTGGAGCACGCGGGCGCCGGCCTGCCGGCACGCGCGGAAGACGGAGGCGTACGCCGGGCCGCTGCCGTCGTCGACGATCAGCACGTCGACGTCCGGGTCGGACGCGGCCAGCTCCCGGACGATCTGCGGCAGCGCCGGGCCCGGTTCGAGGGCCGGGATGACGACGATCACGAGTCGGCCCCCGCGATGTAGAGGATGTCGCTGGTCGCGCGCTCGCCGCCATTGGACGGGGAGTTCACGACCTCGCCGTTGAAGTACATGGTGGACGAGCCGCCGCCGTCGAGGTTGTAGGCGGTCGAGGCGCCGAGCGAGACCATGATCTCGGCCAGCTCGGGCAGCGTCACTCCCGCGCTGTATCCCGACTGGCGTCCGTCGACGACCACGAACACGAGGTGGTTCTCGTCGATCACACCGACCGCGGTGCGGGGCTGATCGCCCTGGATCGAGTGATTGCCGAAGTTGGTGTCGATCTCGACCTGGTCGATGCCCGAGACGACCGCGCCGTCCTCGACGATCGCCGGACCGAAGCTGAGGGTGTTCCAGGCTCCGTCGGCGAGCAGCTCCTCCGCCGAGGTCTCGGTCTCGTCGTACACCGCCACGGTGCCGTCGGCGTAGAAGACGAGACCCTCGCGCGCCGGTTCGTCGCGATACACGACACCGTTGCGGATCACGATCCCGGTGTCGCGGAAGCCGTAGTAGTCGCCGTTGATCGCCAGGATCGCGCCGTTGTCCTCGGCGATCTCACTGGTCAGCTCGGTGATGTTCTCGCCGAACTGGTCCTTCGCGAAAGCGCTCCGCAGAGCCGTCGCATCCGAGAGCACGACGTCGGCGACGTAGTACGTCACCGTGGAATCGCCCGAGCCCGACGTCACCGTCGACAGCGTGATCGTCGTCGATCCGTCGGTGTAGCTCGTGTCGGTCACGACCACCTCGGCCGCGGCATCCGTGCTCGCATCGGCCGCCGTGCCGTCGTCGGCATCCGAGTCGGCCGAGGCCGACTCGGCGCCGGCGTTCGCCGCTTCGTAGGCCGACACGTCCGCGATCTCGACGTGTTCGACGAGGTAGCGGTCCGCCGCCCAGGCGGCGGTCCCGCCGACGGTCAGCAGCAGGGCGAGGGTCGAGGACAGGATGACGGTGCGCCGACGGCGGCGGCGAGGGCGATGCGAGCGGTCCATGCATCCATGGCTACGCGCCGCGCCTGTCCGGGCCGTCGCCGCGGCCTATGGGCAGCCTGAGGAATCCGCCCGATCCTATGCGGGCGCTGTGAAGCGAACCCGCGGCCTCGGGGTCAGGGCAGGATGCCGGCGCGGCGCGCCTTCGCGACGGCGGCGTGCCGCGTCGATGCGTCGAGCTTGGCCATCGCCGACTGCAGGTACGACTTGACCGTCACCTCTTTGAGCTGGAGCGTCGCGGCGATCTCGCCGTTCGTCGAGCCGAGGGCGGCGCACGCCAGCACGTCCGTCTCGCGCGGCGACAGCCTCACGCCGGCTCCGTCCGGCGCGAGCGCGTCCGCGGGACGCGAGATCGAGGTGAGCCGCTGCTCGAGCTGGGCGAGCCGGTCGCGCAGGGAGGCGTCGGTGACGGCGGCCGCGAGGCTGCGCAGCTCGGCGAAGCTCTCACGCAGCTCCTCCTGCACGGCCGGCGCCAGCGGTGCGACCGATGCCGGAGCAGGCGGCATCGCGGCGAGCCGGCGGCGGACCTCGTCGCGCACGCGCAGCTCGGTGGCGAGCTCCTGCGCGACGGCGAAGGCGGGCCGGGCGACGACGTCGCCGACGGTGGACTGGCCCCACGAACCGCAGTAGAGCACGCCGCGTGATCGCCCCGCGACGATGACCGGCACCGCGAACAGGGTGGAGATGCCCTCCGAGAGCACGGGACGGTCGTAGTCGTGCGTGATGGAGCGCGACGTGCGGTAGTCGACGGCGAGCCGGGGTCGCTTCTCGACGAACGCGCGTCCGCCGAGTCCGCGGGTGGCCTCGACGACCAGGCCGTCGAGGTGGTGCGTGCGGGCGCCCTGGACGCTGGTCACGGTGATGGCGTCACCCCGCGCGAGACCGCCGAAGGCGACGGGGAAGCGGGTGCGCCGGGCGAGCTCCGCCACCGCATCGGCCACCGCCTGTGCGTCCTCGTCCTTGCCGGCCTGCGCGTCCACGCACTACCTACTTCCGGGGGTGACGGCCTCTTCGCCGCCTTTCGTAGCGTCGACCATACCACCGGGGCAGGCAGCGCCGACCCGGGAATACCCCGAGAGTGCGACGGTGCACTCCGGCAGCTGGCAAGGAGGCCACATGTCCGAAACACGCATCGAACCCGTCCCGCCGGGCGAGGTCGACTACGTCGCGGAGGAGTCCTCGCCGCGGTTCATCGAACTCAAGCGCCGCCAGCGCGGGTTCGTCTTCCCGATGGCGATCGCGTTCCTCGTCTGGTACTTCGCCTACGTCCTGCTGTCGTCCTTCGCGCCGGAGTTCATGGCGCAGCCCGTGTGGGGCCTGATCAATGTCGGGCTCCTCCTCGGACTCGGCCAGTTCGTGACGACGTTCGCGATCACGATGGGCTACGTGTCGTTCGCGAACCGGAAGCTCGACCCGCTCTCCGAGGAGATCCGCGACGAGCTCGAGCAGCAGCTGGAGGGATCGAAGTGAACGACGTCTTCGCCGCCGTCGATGCCGCCGTGCAGACGGTCGAGAACAATCCGATCCTGAACATCTCCATCTTCGCGGCGTTCGTCGCCGTGACGCTGTTCATCGTGCTCCGGGCCAGCCGCAACAACAAGTCGGCCGCGGACTACTACGCGGCCGGCCGCAGCTTCACCGGGCCGCAGAACGGCTTCGCCATCTCGGGCGACTACCTGTCGGCGGCGTCCTTCCTCGGGATCGTCGGCGCGATCGCCGTCAACGGCTACGACGGATTCCTCTACTCCATCGGCTTCCTCGTGGCGTGGCTGGTCGCGCTGCTGCTCGTGGCCGAGCTGATGCGCAACACGGGCAAGTTCACGATGGCCGACGTCCTGTCGTTCCGTCTCAAGGAGCGCCCCGTGCGCATGGCGGCGGCGATCACCACCCTCGCGGTGTGCCTGTTCTACCTGCTCGCGCAGATGGCGGGCGCCGGCGGACTCGTGGCTCTGCTGCTGGGGATCAACGACCAGCTCGGGCAGTCCATCGTCGTCGCCGTCGTCGGCGTCCTCATGATCGTCTACGTGCTCATCGGCGGCATGAAGGGCACCACGTGGGTGCAGATCGTCAAGGCGTTCCTGCTCATCGGCGGTGCGCTGGCGATGACGGTGTGGGTGCTCGCGCTCAACGGGTTCAGCCTCAACACGCTGCTCGAGAGCGCGGTGGCCGCCTCGACGAGCGACCCGGCCGACGCGATCCTCGCGCCGGGCCTGAAGTACGGCTCGAACCCGTGGGACTTCATCTCGCTCGCGATCGCGCTGGTGCTCGGCACCGCGGGTCTGCCGCACGTGCTGATGCGCTTCTACACCGTGCCCACGGCCAAGGAGGCGCGTCGCTCGGTGGTGTGGGCGATCTGGCTGATCGGCCTGTTCTACCTGCTCACGCTCGTCCTCGGCTACGGGGCCGGCTCGCTCGTGGGCGCGGACACCATCCTCGCGGCGCCCGGCGGCGTCAACGCCGCCGCACCTCTGCTGGCCAACGCGCTCGGCGGACCGCTCCTGCTCGGGTTCATCTCGGCGGTCGCGTTCGCGACGATCCTCGCGGTCGTCGCCGGCCTCACGATCACGGCGGCGGCCTCGTTCGCCCATGACATCTACGCGAACGTGTGGAAGAAGGGGAACGTCAAGCCGGACGGCGAGGTCAAGGTCGCCCGTCGCACGGTGATCGTGATCGGTGTGCTGGCGATCCTCGGCGGCATCGGGGTGCAGGGTCAGAACGTGGCGTTCCTCGTCGCGCTGGCCTTCGCGGTCGCCGCCTCGGCCAACCTGCCGACGATCATCTACTCGCTGTTCTGGCGCCGCTTCACCACGCGCGGCGCGGTGTGGAGCATGTACGGGGGTCTCGCGGCCGCCATCATCCTCATCGTGCTGTCGCCGGTGTTCTGGGGCACGCCCACGAGCGTCTTCCGAGACGTCGGCACGGCGATCTGGCCGCTGAACAACCCGGGCATCGTGTCGATCCCGCTCGGGTTCTTCCTGGGCTGGCTCGGGTCGATCATCTCCCACAAGGGAGAGGACCCGCGCAAGGCGGCGGAGATGGAGGTGCGCTCGCTCACCGGCTTCGGCGCCGAGAAGGCGACGCATCACTAGGGGGATCCGTCACGCCGCGGCCCGGGGAGCGCTCCTTCCCGGGCCGCGGCTCCGCGTGCGGGGCCGCCTCGTCAGCCGCCGAGGCGGGGATCCGCGCCCTGCTCCAGGTCGATGAGGTACCGCTTGAGCTCCGGCCGTCCCCCGTATTCGCCGAGCGTGCCGTCCGCCCGCACGACGCGGTGCACCGGGACCACGAGCGAGAACGGCGTGTTCGCGCACGCCGTACCCACCGCCCGCGCGGCTCGCGGCCGCCCGGCGAGGATCGCCACCTCGCCGTAGCCCGCGGTCTCGCCGTACGGGATCCCGCACACCGCCTGAAGCGCCTCCCGCGTGAACCCCTTCACCAGCCGCCAGTCCAGCGGCACGTCGAATTCGCGCACGTCGCCGGCGAAGTAGCCGTCCAGCTGGTCGATCGCGGCGGCGGCCGCATCCGTCCTCTCGTGCCGGATGTCGGCCCGGAACGTCTGCGCGACGTGGGCGAGGTCGTCCTCGACGGACCCGTGCGCCGGATGCAGCCACACGACGTGGTCCTCGGCCGTCACGATGACGATGTCGCCGATGGGCGAGCGGGCCGTGCTGAACTGCATCGCGGATTCCATGCGTCCATCCTGGAGTGCCGCGGCGTCGGACGTCGCCCGGTCGAGCGGCCTGTGCACGCTGGCTCCCCCCCGGGCCGGCTGGGGAGGAACGGCTGATCAGCGCACGAGTCCGCAATCCCGCGAAACTCGGCCCGCCTGCGAGGCCGGTGACGGGTCGGCGCTTACTGTGGCACGTGTGTGGCGAGCAGAGGGAAGCGTCGTGGCCGGCGCGCAGGACGGCGCCGAGGTGACGCCCGGCACCCTCGGACTCGCCGAGGGCGATGCCGTGGTGGTGCACGTCGCCGACGCCGAACGCGATCGCATCCGGCGCGAGACGGCGATGCTGGGCGGCCGCTCGACCCTCGTCCGCTTCTCGGAGCGCGACGACGCGGCCATCGACATCACCCACGCCCACCCCGGCAGCCTGCCGCAGTTCCTGACGGGCCGATCGACGCTGCTGTCGAATCTGTTCCGCGACGAGGTGGCGCTGCGCAACGCGCGCCTGGCCGCCGAGCGCATCACGGCCAAGAACGTCGAGCTGCGCACCACCCGCGGGCTCGAGGCGGTGCACCTGGCTGTGGGCCTGGCGTCCTGGCAGGCCGGAGAGGCGACGTCCACCGCGCCGGTGCTGCTGCGCCCGCTCGCGATCCGCCGCCACCACGCCGACTTCGAGCTGATGCTCCAGGGCTCGTTCGCCGTCAACCCCGAGCTCGTGCGGGCGCTGCGCGAGCAATTCGGGATCGAGCTGGACGGCGCCGCGCTCGCCGCCCTCGCGCACTCCCGCGGCGTGTTCCAGCCGCAGCCCGTGATCGATCGGCTGCGCGCCGTGACGGCGGGGATCGACAGCTACTCGGTCCGCCCGCGCCTGCTGGTGTCGAGCTTCGCCGACATCGCGGCGGGGATGTCGCGCGACGCGGGCGACCTCGACCACCCGGTGCTCAACGCGCTCGCCGGGCACCACCGCGATCGGGAGACCTTCGCGATCCGCCGCAATGCGCCGACCGCGCCCGACGCCGACAGCAGGCCTCCCGCCGCCGACACCCTGCTGCTGGACGCCGACGCCGAGCAGGAGCGCGTCCTCGCGCGCATCGCCGCCGGCCAGTCCCTGCTCGTCCACACCCTCCCCGGCACGGGCGGAACCCAGACCGTCATCAACGCCATCGGCTCGCTCGTGCGCGAGGGCAAGCGCGTGCTCGTCGTCAGCGCCCGTCGCTCGACGCTCGAGGGCGTGCGGCACCGCCTGAGCGGGATCGGCCTCCCGGGTCTGGCGGTCTCGCCCCGGCAAGTGCAGCGCGACCTCATCCGCGCGATCGGCCGCAACGAGAAGGCGACGGCGCCGAAGGTCGCCGAGATCGACGACGCGCTCGTGCGCCTGCGGACCGTGCTGCGCGACTACCGAAGCGCCGTCACGGCGCGGCATCCGGACCTCGACGTCTCGATGCTCGACGTCCTCGCGGCGCTGTCACGACTGGCCGGGGCTTCACCGGCGCCGAGCACGACGGCGCGCTTCGACGCGGGGACGCTGCAGAAGCTCGCCGCCATCCGCGCGGACGCCGCCGAGAAGCTGCGTCAGGCGGCCCGCCTCGGCGAGTTCCGCTTCGGCCCCGACGACTCGCCCTGGTACGGCGTGTCGTTCTCGACGACCGAGCAGGCGCGCGAGACCCACGCCCTCGCGGGCAAGCTCCACCGCTCGGCGGTGCCGACGCTGCTCGAGCGCGGCTACGAGCTGGTCGGTCAGACGCGCATGCGGCCGTTCGGCACGATCGCCGAGATGGGCGAGTACATCGCGCTCCTCCAGGGTGTGCGCGACTCGCTCGACCGCTTCAGCCTCACGGTGTTCGAGCGGCCCCTCGCCGAGCTCATCCAGGCCAACGGTCCGCGTCGCGATGCGCCGTCGATGACGGGCGCGAACCGCCGCCGGCTGCGGCGCCTCACGCGCGAGTACATCCGGCCGGGCGTGCACATCTCCGACATGCACGAGGCGCTCCTGCGCGTCCAGCACCAGCGCACGCAGTGGCAGCGCTACGTCGACGCCGGCGTCGCCCCCGAGGTGCCGATCGGCCTCGCCGATGTGCACGTGGCGTGGCAGCGCGTCGACGCCGAGCTCGCCGAGCTCGACCGCGTGCTCGGGCGATCCGGCCCCGACCGCCTCGCCCACCTGCCGGTCGCCGAGCTCGTCCGGACCCTCGCGGCGCTCGCCGCCGACTCGGACGTCTTCACCAACCTCCGCGAGCGAGCCGCGCTGCGCACCGAGCTCGCCGGGCTCGGGCTCGAGCACCTGCTGACCGAGCTGTCGGTGCGCCACGTGCCCGAAGAGGCCGTCGCCGACGAGCTCGAGTTCGCGTGGTGGCAGTCGGCGCTGGAGCACCTGCTGCACACCGACCGTGCCCTGCTGGGGGCGAACACCTCGGTGGTCGACCGGCTCGAACGCGACTTCCGGCTCGTCGACGAGGCGCACGCCGCCGCGTCGGGACCGCTGCTGGCCAACCAGCTGGCGACGCAGTGGCGCATCGGGATCGTCGACGAGCCCGGCGAAGCCGAAGCCCTCAAGGCCGCGCTCAAGGCCGGCGGGAGCGACCCGCGGCAGCTCGCGCACGTCGCGCCGACGCTCATGCGGACCCTCGCGCCGGTGTGGCTGGCCTCGCCGTACGACGTCCCGAGGATTCCCGACGACCCCGAGTTCGACGTCGTGATCATCGCGGACGCCGCCGCGATCTGCCTCGCCGAGGCCGCGCCGGCGCTCCGCCGCGCCCGCCAGGTCGTCGCCTTCGGAGACCCCGTCACCCAGAAGCCGACGCCCTTCGAGGTCGCGCCCGCGCATTCGCGCACCCGCCCGGCCGAAGACGCCGAGGAGGACGTCCCGTTCGACAGCACGAGCGTGTTCGAGCGCCTCGCCGAGCTGCTGCCGGTCGAGACGCTCACGCGCAGCTATCGCGCCGGGGGAGAGGACCTCGCCGAACTCGTCAACGAGGCGTTCTACGGCGGCGAGCTGGTGTCGCTGCCGTGGGCGGGCTCGTACCTCGGGCGCGGCAGCCTGAGCGTCGACTACGTCGAAGGCGGCAGCGGCGTCCCCGACCCGGTGACGGGGGCCGTCGAGAGCCCCGACGCCGAGGTGGCGCGCGTGGTGACGCTCGTCGTGGAGCACGCCGTCAACCGCGGCTCCGAGTCGCTGATGGTCGTCACCGCGAGCGCGCGTCACGCGCACCGGATACGCGCGGCCATCGAGTCGGCGTTCGCCGGACGCTCCGACGTCGCCGACTTCGTCTCGCGCGCGACCGCGGAGCCGTTCGCCGTGCTGACCCTCGAGGAGTCGGTGGCCGAGAGCCGCGACCGCGTGGTGTTCTCGCTCGGCTACGGGCTCACACGCCACGGCCGCGTCCTCAGCGACTTCGGCGACCTGTCGACGCCGGACGGCGAGCGGCTGCTGACGGTGGGGATGACCCGCGCGCGCCGGTCCATGGTGATCGTGTCGTCCATCCGGCCCTCCGCGTTCGACGACGGACGCCTCGAGTACGGCGCGGCGACCCTCATGTCGATCCTCGGCGGACTCGCCGCCCGCGCCCGGGATGCGCGACTGGAAGACCTCGCCGACCCGCTCACGCTCGCCCTCGCACGGGAGCTGCGGCGCCTGGGCGTCTCGGTCGACGTGCACTACCGCGGACTGCTGCCCCTGGTCGCTCAGGCGGACGGGCGGGCCGTCGTCGTCGAGAGCGACCCGGAGACGATCGGCGAATCGCTGCGGGAGTCGCTGCGGCTACGGCCGCAGATCCTGCGCAGGCTCGGGTGGCACTATGTGCGCGTGCACTCGTTCGACCTGTACAGCGATCCCGCCGGGGTCGCCGCTCGCATCGCGGGCCTGCTCGGCGTGCCCGCCGAGCAGGCGGCCGCCGACGGCGACACGCAGCCCATCGATGTCCACGAATAGGCAGCGCGTCGAGAGGGTGCCGGGCTCGCGGCGCGCCAGGCTCACGCCCGCGCCCGGGACGCGCCCCGAGCCGGTGCCGGAGGACGAGCGCGAGACGGATGCCGCGGCCGCCGCATCCGATCAGAAGGCGGGGCCGAACGACGAACGGCTCCGCCGCGACGTCCCGCCGCACTGGTAGCGGACGGGGCGCCTGGCGCCGCGGGTCAGCGCTCGCGCGCGTCCTCGCGCTGCGCGAGCAGGTCGCGGATCTCCACCAGCAGCTGCTGCTCGGTGGGGAGCCCGGGCTCCTCGGGGGACGTTTCGACGCCGGCCCTGGCCTCCGCCCGCTCCTTGATGCGGTTCATCGGGTAGACGAGGACGAAGTAGACCACGACGGCCACGGCGAGGAAGTTGACGATCGCGCCGAAGATCGAGCCGATCGCGATCGTCGAGGTGGCACCGGTGAGCGTCGGGATCTCGATGACCCAGCCCGACAGGTCTCCCACCTGGAAGACCGCACCGATGAGCGGATTGACGAAGCCGTCGACGAGCGCGGTGACGATGCCGGTGAACGCCGCGCCGATGACGACGGCCACGGCCAGATCGATCACATTGCCGCGAAGGATGAACTCCTTGAAGCCCTTGATCACGTGCTGTTCCCCCCCTGAGATCCGCGCTATGCGGGTGTCGTGCTGCCGGACGAGCTCTTCGTCCCAGACGTCGATGATGTCGAAGATCCCGCGTCGCCGCCACTCGAGCCCGCCTTCGCGTCGCCGCCGGTCGACGCCCGGGAGTCGGTGCGGTAGAACCCCGAGCCGTTGAACGTGATGCCGATCGAGCCGTACTCCTTGCGCAGCGCGCCGCCGCACTCGGGGCACTCGGTGAGCGCGGGTTCGGCGAAGGACTGGACGGCGTCGAAGCGGTGCGAGCACTGCTTGCAGGCGTAGGCGTAGGTGGGCATGGGTTCTCTCGGTCTGTCAGCGCGCCGCGGGCGCGAAGGTTCGGGTCTGGGTGGGGGTGACGACGCCGGTGACGGGCTGGTCGTGGAGATCGCGCGGGACGTCGTCGAGGATCTCGGAGTCGAACACGACGGCGTACACCGGCGGGCAGTGCTCCATCGAGCCGAGCGTCTTGTCGAAGTAGCCGCGGCCCCAGCCCAGGCGCATGCCGTCGCGCGCGACCGCGGCGGCCGGGATGATGAGCAGGTCGACGTCGTCGAGGGCGATCGGCCCGAGGACGTCTCCGGTGGGCTCGGGGATCCCGAACAGGCCCTCGGCGATGTCCGCGCCGCCGGTCGCGACCGCCCAGTCGAGCAGTCCGTCGGTCCGTGTGATGGGGAGCAGCACGCGGATGCCGCGCTCGACGGCGGCCTCGACGAACTCGTGGGTGCCGGGCTCGGTCGGCGTCGAGAGGAAGCACGACACCGAACGCGCGCCGAACTGCGCGACGAGGGCGTCGAGCTGGGCGCGCACGCCTGCGGCGGCGGCGTCCCGCGCGCGCTCGGAGAGCTGCTGCCGGCGTTCGCGCAGCTCCGCTCGCAGGGCGCGCTTCGCGTCGGCGATCTCGTCGGACATGCCCTCGATTCTAGGCGCGGTCAGGGGCTCAGTAGACTTGGCGCATGCCGCACAAGTCATTCAAGGCCGTCATCCCCGCCGCCGGGCTCGGAACGCGATTCCTGCCCGCCACCAAGGCGATGCCGAAGGAGATGCTTCCCGTCGTCGACAAGCCGGCGATCCAGTACGTCGTCGAGGAGGCGACCGCCGCCGGCATCGAGGATGTGCTGATCATCATCGGCCGCAACAAGAACAACCTCTCCAACCACTTCGACTCGGTGCCCGAGCTGGAGCACAACCTGCGCCAGAAGGGCGACGACGCCAAGCTCGCGAAGGTCCAGCATTCGAGCGACCTGGCAGACATCCACTTCGTCCGCCAGGGCGAGCCCAAGGGACTCGGACACGCGGTGCTGCGCTCCCGCGCCCACGTGGGCGACCACCCGTTCGCCGTCATGCTGGGCGACGACCTGATCGACGAGCGCGACCCGCTGCTGACGAAGATGCTCGCCGAGTACGACAAGCGCGGCGCGACGATCGTCGCCCTCATGGAGGTCGACCCCGAGCACATCCACATGTACGGCGTCGCGACGGTCGAGGCGACCGATTCCGACGACGTCGTGAAGATCACCGGCCTGGTCGAGAAGCCCAAGAAGGAGGACGCGCCCTCCAACCTCGCCATCATCGGCCGCTACGTGCTGGACCCGTCGATCTTCGACGTCCTCGAGCACACCGCGCCCGGCAAGGGCGGCGAGATCCAGCTCACCGACGCGATGGAGGAGCAGGCCGCCGACCCCGAGGGCCCCGGCGTGTACGGCGTCATCTTCCGCGGCCGCCGGTACGACACCGGCGATAAGGTGGACTACATCAAGGCCATCGTGCAGCTCGCGGCCGACCGTGAAGACCTCGGTCCCGACCTGCGTCCCTGGTTCAAGGAGTACGCGGCGACCCTGTAGCGCCGCCCGTTCGAGGGGGTCGACGTGGACACGACGCCTCCGCGTCGGCACGGGCCGGTGTCGATCCGGCTGGTGCGCCAGCGCGACGCGCGCGCGCTCCAGAACGAGCTGCTCGCCAACCGGGCGTGGCTGCGCCCGTGGGAGGCGACCAGCCCCGACGGTCCCGTGTCGTTCGACATGCGGATCGGCGTGCGCCGTCTGCTCCAGCAGTACCGTGACGGCGTGGGCGTGCCCTTCGTCATGGAGTACGACGAGGACATCGTCGGCCAGTTGAACGTGTGGGGCATCGCGCGGGGATCGCTGGCGTCGGCGACGATCGGCTACTGGGTCAGCGAGCGGTTCGCGGGGCGCGGGATCACGCCGACCGCCGTGGCGATGGCGACCGATCTGTGCTTCGCGGAGATGGGTCTTCACCGCATGGAGATCTGCATCCGGCCCGAGAACAGCGCGAGCCTGCGCGTGGTCGCCAAGCTCGGCTTCCGCTACGAGGGGCTGCGTCGCCGCTACATCCATATCGACGGAGACTGGCGCGACCACTACGCGTTCGCGCTCGTGCGTGAGGACGTGCCCGAGGGCGTGCTCCAGCGGTGGCTGGCCGGGCGCGCGCCCCAGGACGCGGCGACCGTGCCGCCGGCCGACCGCCTCCACGCGTAGCACGACACGCGCGCGGATGCCGGGAGCGGGGTCGCGCGTCCCCTACCGTTGAGCACATGGGCGGGCAGGTGCTGGGCGGCGGGGTGATCGTCCTCGTGGCGACCCTGCTGTGGCTGGTCTATCTGCTGCCGTCGGTGCACAGCCGCCGCCAGTACGACGCGGCCGAGCGCAACGCCGTTCGATTGAACCAGGCGCTGCGCGTCCTCGCCGAGACGAGTGAGACGCCCGAGGAGGTGCGCCTCGAGCTGTCGGCGCGCACCGCGATGGCGCAGCAGCGGCTGGCCCGCCAGGCGCTCGCCGAACGCGAGAACGCGGCGCTCGAGCAGGCCCGCGTCGACCTCGAGCAGGCTCGAGCCGAGCGCGCCGCCCTGCGCGCGCACCCCGACGCGCGCCGCGCCCGCGCCCGCCGGCGCACGCGGTTCGCGATCACGCTGTCGGGCGTGGTGGGGCTGGGCCTGGCCGCGTGGGGCGTATGGGATCTGCTGTCGACCGGATCGCAGATCGCGCTGTGGGCGGGCGGGGCCACCGTGGTCGTGGCGACTCTGCTGCTGCAGCGCATGGCAGCCGTGGGCGCCCGTGAGGCGCTGCGCTCGCAGAACGAGGCGGAGCGCTCCGCCGGGCGCACGACGACCGCGGCCGTGCAGGATGTCGCGCTGCCGACGGTGGAGCGGGCCTGGGCGCCGCGCGAGCTGCCGCGGCCGCTCACGGCATCCGCGGGTTCCCGCGCGTCCGCCGTCCTCGACGCCACCGCGGAGCAGGATGCGCTGCGGCAGGCGGCGCTCGACGAGGCGATGCGCCAGCGCGCCGAGGCGCAGCGTCCGCCGTCGATCGACACCGCGCGCGTGGCCCGCGAGGGCTCCGACTACGCCCGCATGGGCTATGTCGACGACGCCGAGATCGAGGCGCATGTGCGGGGGCTTCTCGCCCGCCGCGCGGCCGGTCAGTGACGCGCCCGGGAGGGTCGCACCGATTCGGGGACGCTCGGCGACCGTGGTAGTGTAACGGAGGTTCACGGGCCTGTGGCGCAGTTGGTAGCGCGTCTCGTTCGCAATGAGAAGGTCAGGGGTTCGATTCCCCTCAGGTCCACCGAAGAAGCCCCCGGTTCGCCGGGGGCTTCCTGCATTCTCCTCAGTGCGCGACGTGCGCGAGGATGCGTCCCCACACCGCGCCGATGGCGAGCCCGGTCGCATCCGGAACGCGCACGACGCGCGAGAACGGGATGCGGCGGTTCAGGCGCGCGCCGTCGACGGCCGCCGAGACGAGCGGGTGACCGTCGCCGTAGAGCAGCACCGTGTCGGCCTGGATGCGCCCGAGTGTCTCGGCCCAGTCGCGGCTGCGCAGCGCGCTGCGGTCGAATGCGAACCCGGCGCCGTCCTGCTCGGCGGCGTCCTCCAGCATCCGCTCCACGCGTCGGCCGAGTCCGGCGCGCAGCGTCAGCGCCGGCTCGTCGGGTTCGATGCACAGATCGCCCGGTGCGTACGGCGCCTCGACGTCGCCGGGACGCGCGCCCGCCGGCACGTCGACCAGGACGAGGCGGTCGACCAGATCGGGATGGCGGCCCGCCAGCGCCGCGGCGGCGAGACCGCCCACGCCCCAGCCGACGACGCCGACGACGCCGCCCGGCCCGACCGCCGTGCGCAGCTGGGTCGCGACGTCGTCCGCATGGCGGCCGAACGACGCCAGCTCACCCAGCTCGAGCGGCTCCGAGCCGCCGTAGCCGGGGCGATCGACGGTGACGACGCGAACGCCCGCGCGGCGGGTCTCGAGGGGATCGGGATCGAACCCCGCGGCGCCCGGCATGGGGGCGAACAGAGCGATCGTGCGGTCGGCGGCGGGATCGCCCAGCACCGTGATGCCGAGGCGGCGGCCCGAGGCTCCCGTGACGAGTCGGTCGGTCATGTTCACTCCTGACGGTTCATCCGGTGTCGAGGCGCGCGGCTTCGCGGTCGCGCTGCTCCATGCGCGCGAACCACCGCGCAATGGGCACGTCGGTGGACGAGTGGGCGATGATCGACAGCGAGATCACGACCACGATGATGTGGAACAGGTGCTCGGCGTCCACGATGCCGCTCTCGAGCACGAGCAGGCCGTACAGCACCGAGGCGAAGCCCTTCGGGCCGAACCAGGCGGCGGTGGCCTGCTCCTCCCACGGCAGCTTGCTGCCCAGCAGCGCGATCCACACGGCCACGGGCCGCGCCAGGACCAGCGCCAGCACGGCGTAGACGTAGCCGAGCGCCGAGACGTCGGCGAGCACGGCGGGGGAGATCAGCGCGCCGAACACGAAGAGTGCGAGGAGCTTGACGATCTCGGCCACGTAGTCGCCGAACTCGATGAAGGCGTCGCGCACGGCGGGCATGGTGCTCGCGATCGTCATGCCGGCCGCGAAGGCCGCGAGGTACGGGTTCGCGCCGGTCAGGTGCGCGATGCCGAAGATGAGGCATCCGATCGCCACGGGCGTGAGCGCCGCGTACAGAGGCGTCGAGGAGAGGAATTTGATGCGGACGAGCCCGGCGACCAGCAGCGGCACGACGACGCCGAGCGCGATGCCGCCGACCAGCTCGAGCGCGAGCAGGCCGAAGTCGGTCTGCTCGCCGCTGAGGATCGTCAGGAAGACCAGCACGATCGGCAGCGCCAGGCCGTCGTTGAGTCCGGACTCCACACTCAGCAGGTGCCGCACGCGTCCCGGGATCTCGCCGCGCCCGACGATGGCGCTCGAGAGCACGGGGTCGGTCGGGGCGAGCACGGCGGCGATCAGCAGCGCCTGCGGCCACGACAGCTGCAGCAGGACGACGCCGAGCACAGCCGTGATCGCGAAGGTCAGCGGCATGCCGAGCAGGAGCGCCCGCCCGGGCAGCTTCCACGCCCGCGTCAGGTCCCGCACGGCGATGCGCTGGCCATCGGTGAACAGCACGATGAACAGCGCGAGTTCGGCGATCAGGCTGACCGTCGGGTCGCCCGCCTGGATCGGGATGACATCGGTCACGCCGCTGCCGAGCACGAAGCCGGCGACCAGGAACAGCACGGCCGTGGACAGGACGGTGCGATGGGCGATCCCCGAGATGAGGATCGCCAGCAGCAGGACGACGCCGAACGCGATGGTCACGGTCGCGACACTAGCGCGCTCCGCGCATCGCCCGCCTCTTCGCGCGCAGGATGCGCCGGATCAGCCGCCCGCCGACGATCGCCTTGGTGCGCATCGACGCCGAGCTGCCCAGCACCTCGTCGATGCCGGCGCGCAGCAGGTGCGCCTGCTGGACGGGGTCGTGCGGCCAGCTCTTGCTGAGGCTCTTCTTCGTGTAGTGCTTGTGGCACAGCACCTCGGGAACGCGCACGAAGCCGCCCAGCAGCGACAGGTGCAGCAGCCACGTCCAGTCCGCAGAGTACTCGCCGCTCCTGTTGCGATGGATGCCGCCGGTGCGCTCGTACGCCGCGGTGCGGAACAGGCCCCGGTTGGGCACCCACCAGTCGAACGGGCGATCCGCCATCACTGTGCCGCGGTCGGCGGGCGATTCGACGCCCTCGAGGAGATCGAACGTGTGCGTCCGGACGGTCCCGTCGGTGTCGGCGACCGTCATGTCGCTGAACGCCAGGATCGCCGCGTCGTCGTCCATCAGCGCGCGGGCGAGACGTTCGACGTACGTCGGCTCGACGACGTCGTCGTGGAACGCGAAGAAGCTGAACTCTCCCGAAGCGCGGCTCATGAGATCGTTCGAGTTGCCGAGCCACCCCAGGTTCTCGGGGCGGTGCACGATGCGCACGTCGTCCCTCGTCGCGGCGAACTCCGCGATGATCCGAGGTGTCGCGTCGGTCGACCCGTCGTCGCCGATCAGGATCTCGAGCGCCGGCCACGTCTGCGCCGCGAGACTCTCGAGGGTGCGGCCGATGGTCTCGGCCCCGTTGTACGTGGGGACGATCGCGGTCACGACGGGATGCGTCGCTCCGGGCGGCGCAGGCGTCATCGGCTCTCCATGATCTCAGCGGCCAGCCGCCGGGCCGTCCAGGGCGCGGTCGAGTACTTGCCGGTGTCGACCGACCAGTACGCTCCCCGACGCGAGACGCCGTAGCGGTCGCGCCGGTGCAGGCCCGAGGCGGGATCGGCGAGCGATCCGGTGCCCTCGGCGAACACGTGCCCGCCGCCGATGCGGATCTCCTCGGCGGCGGCGAAGACGTCGTCGATCCAGGGGAGCGCCGTCTCGAGCCCCGCTCGCACGTCGGCGATGAAGGACTCGCGCGCCGCGGCGGTGGGCAGCTCGGGCTCGGCGAGCTCGACCGCCGACCCCTGGGCGACCAGACCCGCCGGGTACCACGACAGATAGAACGACCGCCCGTCGTAGTTCTTGACATCGCCGAACGGTCCGATCGCGACGATGGCGCTGGGCGCGTCGACGGGTTCGCGGGTGCGCACGAACAGCGACCAGCGCACACGGTGGGTCCACGTCGGGGGCAGCTCGAGACCGGCTTCGCGGTCGACGGCGAGCCGGCCGCCCCACAGGGCGTTGACGACGACGTCGTAGCCCTCGCCGAAGCCGGGCTCACCGCGCACCGTCACCTCGGCCCCGTCCGGATCGACGTCGACGCCCGACACGGTGACGCCGGGCACGAAGGCGATCGCGTCGTCCGACAGCACCCGCTCGGCGAGCCGGTCGGCGACCCACCCGGTGTCCACCGAGCGCTCGGGCACGCGGTAGCCGGCCACGACACGGGGCGACGCGATGGCGGACAGCTCGGCCGCGCTGAGCGGCGTGGCGCGTGCTCCGGATACGTCGACCAGGTACCGGTGCGCGTCCGGCTGTTCCCGCACGAGCGCGCTCACCCTGTCGAAGTGGTCGCCTACCGCGGGTGCATCGACGACCGAGTCGCGGTCGATGAGGTACACGTCGTCGCCCCCGGTCGCGTGCGGGGCGAGGTCGGCGTCGAGCAGCTCCGACATGATCGGCGCGAACGCCAGGCCTCCGGGCAGGATGTGGCGAGCCGTGCGCAGCGACGGATCGGCGCCGTACAGGTACCCCAGGTGGATCTTGCCCTCGTTGAACCGGCTGGCCTCCGACATCGGCGCCGCACGTCGGTCGATCACGGTCACGTCGGCGCCGCGGCGGGCGAGTTCGAGTGCGAGGCAGCATCCGGCGATGCCCGCGCCGAGCACGGCGACGCGCCGGGGCGAGGCGCCCGCGCTCACGGCGCGTGCTCGGTGTCGCGCCCCTCGTCGAGCGGGTCGTCGGGGCGGTCGAACGGCAGGCGACCCGAGGACGCATCCGGCACACGCATGGCGCGAGCCTATCGTTCCGGGCGGGCGCGGCCGCGCGCGATCGCGCCGCGGTCCGCGGGATCACGCCGTGCGCGACGAGAGGATCACGAGCTGCTGCGTCGCACGCGTCATCGAGACGTACTCGTCGACCGCTCCGGCGATGCCCGGGCCGAAGGCCTCCGGATCCACGAGCACGACCAGATCGAATTCGAGCCCTTTCGCCGTGACAGGGGTGAGGGATCGCACCCGCGGCCTGCCCGGAAACGACTCGTCGCCGATCACGCACGCGACGCCGTCCGGGTGGGCATCGAGCCATTCCCGCAGCACGGCATCCCGCTCGGCGCGCGCGCCGTGGCGCACGGCCACTCCGCTCTCGCGGATCGACCGCGGGACGTTCGCGTCGGCGATGGCCGCGCGGATCACCGGCGCCGCGGCGTCCATGACCTCCGCGGGCGTCCGGTAGTTCACCCGCAGCGTCGCCTCGCGCACGTGCGGGAGGCCGACGCGCGCGAGGCGCTCGGGCCACGACTCGGTGAACCCGCGCCGCGCCTGCGCGCGGTCGCCGACGATCGTGAAGCTGTGCGACGGGCACCGCGCGATCAGCATCCGCCACTGCGCGTCGGTGAGCTCCTGCGCCTCGTCGACGATGACGTGGGCGAACGGCCCCTCGAGCACGTCGGGGTCGGCGTCCGGCGCGACGGCCTCGTCGACGAGGCTGTTGCGCAGGTCGTCGCCGTCCATCCACCGCAGCAGGGCGACCGACCGGCTCAGCTGCTCGACGACCTCGCCCATGTACTCGCGCTCGGTGGCGAGCCGGGCTTCGCGGCGACGGCGGCGGGCGGATGCCTCGGGGTCGCCGAGCCGCCGCCGCGCGGCATCCAGGAGCGGAAGATCCGACTGCGTCCACGTCGACCCCAGGGGTCGCTGCAGGCGCCGCACGTCATCCGCTCCGAGCCACGGCGCGCAGCGGCGCAGGTAGGCCGGAACCGACCACAGATCCGCGACGAGGTCGGATGCCTCCACGAGCGGCCACGCGCGGGCGAACACGTGGCGGAGCCCCTCATCGCGCGCCAGCGACCGGCGCACCTGGTGCAGGGGCGCGTCGTCGTCGTCGACCTGGTCCAGCAGGATCTCGAGCACGCGGTCCCACACCTGGTCGCGCGCCTCGTTGTGCGCCAGGCCCGGCTCGGCGGACGTGAAGGCCTCGTCCCAATCGTCCGGTGTCAGCACCAGGTCTCCCCACGCCGTCTCGACGACGAGCATGCGCGTGGGCGGCTCCTCGAAGAGCGCGACGGCCGGTTCGATCGCCTCGACCATCCGCACGTCGGCCTTCAGGCGCGCCGCACCCGGGTCGGCCTCGAGCCCGGCATCCCGCCCCTCGGGGACGAGGTCGCGCACGGTGCACGTCCGCACGCTCTCCTCGCCGAGGCTCGGCAGGACGTCGGCGACGTACGCGAGATAGCCCTCGTGCGGTCCGACGAACAGGACGCCGCCGCGCCCTTCGCCCAGATGCGGATCGGCGTACAGCAGGTAGGCGGCGCGGTGCAGCGCCACGACGGTCTTGCCGGTGCCGGGCCCGCCGTCGACCACGAGCGCTCCGGCCGAGCCGGCGCGGACGATCGCATCCTGGTCGGCCTGGATGGTGCTCAGCACATCCCGCATGCGCGGCGAGCGGGAGGCGCCGAGGCTCGCGATGAACGCCGACTCGGCGTCGAGCGCGACGTCGGTCTCGAGTCCCTCGGCGGTGAAGACCTCGTCCCAGTAGTCCCGGATCCGCCCGCCGGCCCACCGGTAGCGCCGTCTGCTCGTCAGACCCATCGGGTTCGAGTAGGTCGCCGCGAAGTACGGCTCGGCCGCCGGGGTGCGCCAATCGACGAGGAGCCGCCCGCCGTCGTCGTCGGTCAGCCCGAATCGCCCGATATAGAGCGGCTCGCCGTCCTCGGGCGCGATGCGTCCCAGGCACAGGTCCAGCCCGAAACGGCCCAGTGCCCGCAGGCGCGCACTGAGCCGGTGGATCTCGAGATCCCGCTCCAGCGCCTGCTGTCCGCTGCCGCCGGGGGCGCGTCGCACGGCGTCGAGGCGGTCGGAGAGCCGCGCCGTCTGGCGCGTCAGCGCGTCGGCGACGCGTGCGAACTGCCGCTCGTCTGCGTCGATCATGGCGGGGGCGGCTTTGGCCGCCAGGTCCGGCGGCAGATCGAAGGCGGTGGGGGTCATTCCACTCCGGTCTCGACGCGCTCGGGGCGGCGGCCCCGATTTCGATCGCGACGAGTGATTATTCATCGCGACGGGGGTCTTGCCGCAAGGCCCCCCTCCTCTGGGACAATGGAGAGGGAACAGAAGAGCGGATGCGGCCGATGGCCGGCATCCGCTCTTCTCGTCGGTTCGGGTCAGTGGACCGGTGCGTGATCCCGGGCGCGCAGGTCCTTGCGGAGGATCTTGCCCGACGTCGACTTGGGGATCGCCTCGATGAACTCCACGCGACGCACCTTCTTGTAGGGCGCGACGTGCTCGGCGACGAACGCCATGACATCCTCGGCGGTCAGGCCCGAGTCGGGCGCTGCGACGACGAAGGCCTTCGGGATCTCCTGCTTCTCCTCGTCGAGGACGCCGATGACGGCGGCATCCATCACCTTCGGGTGGCTCAGCAGCAGCGCCTCGAGCTCGGCGGGGGCGATCTGGTAGCCCTTGTACTTGATGAGCTCCTTGAGGCGGTCGACGATCGAGAACCAGCCGCCCTCGTGGTAGACCGCGACGTCGCCGGTGTGCAGGAACCCGTCGGCGTCGATCGTGTCGGCGGTCGCTTCAGGCTTGTCGAGGTAGCCCAGCATGATGTTCGGGCCCTTCACCCACAGCTCGCCCGGCCGTGTGACGCCGTCCTCGCCGACCTCGGTGATCTCCTCGCCGGTCTCGGGGTCGATGAGCTTGACGACCTCGTTCGCGAGCACGACGCCGGCGGAGGAGGCGGGGATGTCGGGACGGTCGAACGGGATGACGAGGGCGGCGGGACTCGTCTCGCTCAGGCCGTAGCCCTGCACGACGTGCGCGTTGATGCGCGTGGCGGCCAGCTCCGCCGTCTCGCCGTCGAGGGGCGCGGCGCCGGAGAAGAGGGTGCGCACGCTCGAGATGTCGAACTCGTCGACGATCGGGTGCTTGGCCAGCGCCACGGCGATCGGCGGGGCGATGTAGAGGTAGGTGCAGCTGTGGGTCTGGATGAGACGCAGGAACTCGACCAGGTCGAACTTCGGCATCGTCACCATGCTCGCGCGGCGCTGCAGCGCGAGGTTCAGGAGCACGGTCATCCCGTAGATGTGGAAGAACGGCAGCACGGCGAGCACACGGTCGTCGGCGGTGAGGTCGATGACGTCGCGGCACTGCTGGACGTTGGCGACGAGGTTCCGGTGCGTGAGCATGACGCCCTTGGGGATGCCGGTCGTGCCCGACGAGTAGGGCATGACCGCGAGGTGCGTCGCCGGGTCGAAGCTCACCTCGGGGGGAGCCGAGCCCTCGGTCAGCAGCTCGCGCAGATTCGGGTGCCCGGGCGCGCCGTCGAGGACGATGAGGCGGTTGTGGGGGATGCCGACCGCCGTGGCGGCGGCGACGGCCTGGGGGAGCAGCGGGCTGACGGTGACGAACCACGTCGCGCCCGCATCCCGCAGCTGCTTCTCGATCTCGCCGGCGGTGGAGAGCGAGTTGACGGTGGTGACCGTCGCGCCCGCGCGGAGGGCGCCGTGGAAGACCGTCGCGAACGCGGGGATGTTGGGGCAGAGGACCGCGACCGTGGTGCCGAGCACGACGCCGCGGGCGGCGAGCGCGCCGGCGAACGCGTCGACCTGCCCCTTGAGTGCGCCGTACGTCGTCTCGGCGCCGGTCGCCGGGTCGATCATCGCGACCGTGGCGAGGTCTTCGGAGGTGAGTCCGCCGAACAGGTAGTCGTAGATGCTGACGTTCGGGATGTCCACATCGGGGAACGGGCTGGTGAACACGAGACTTCTCCCTTGACTCTTCGTGTGTCGGCGACCGGCGGCTCCGCCGGTCGCCGTCCATCCTGCCACGGTGGGATCGAGTTCCGTATGGGATGGGACTCGGTCCACGGCAGACGCTCAGCCGGCGAGCGCTCCCTCGGGAGTCCCCGCGCCGGACGAGAGGCGCTCGGCGGCGAGTTCTTCGGCCGCGGTCAGCGGCGTGACTCCGCGACGCTCGGACTCGTCGTAGATGCGGCGCAGCGTGTCGCCGATGCCGCCCACGCGCGCCATGATCTCGCTGCGGGTCCCCAGGCGCTTGGCCTCGAGGTCGAGGTAGATCACGCCGCCGGCGTTGACGACGAAGTCGGGCGCGTACAGGATGCCGCGGTCGGCGAGACGCTGAGCGCCGGCGTGCTCGGCGAGCGGGTTGTTGGCCGGGCCGCACACGGCGCGCGTGTCGAGGGCGTCGATCACGCCGTCGGTGAGGAGTCCGCCGATGCCGGCCGGGACGAACACGTCCGACGGTGCGAGATGCTCGGTGCCGGGCAGTGCCCATTCGGCGCCGAGCTCGAGCGCGAGGTCGCGCTTGACGGCGTTGACGTCGGTCACGGTCAGGCGGGCCCCCTCTGCGGCGAGACGCACGGCGAGGCGGCTGCCGACCTGGCCCAGGCCCGAGATGGTGACGCGGCGGCCCTCGACCTCGGGCGAGCCGGTCACCCGCTCGAGCGTCGCCCGCAGCGACTCGTACACGCCGAGGCTGGTCGGGCCCGCGGGCTCGCCGGAACCGCCGACCGCGTCGGGCAGACCCACGACGTGCTCGGTGCGCTCGCTCACGACGAGCATGTCCTCCGTCGTCGACCCCACGTCCTCCGCGGTCCGGTACAGGCCGTGCATGGACTCCACGGCGTCGCCGAGGTCGAGGAACGCGGCGCGGCGGCGCTCGGCGTCCAGCACCGTGCCCGGCTCCAGACCGATGACGGCCTTGCCGCCGCCGGCGTCGAGCCCCGCGGCGGCGTTCTTCAGGGTCATCGCGGCCGAGAGCCGCAGCGCGTCGCCGAGGGCGTCGCTCCAGTGCGGGTAGGTCCACAGCCGCGCGCCGCCGAGGGCGGAGCCGAGGACCGAGGAGTGCAGCGCGACGGCGATGAACAGTCCACTGCGTCGGCCTGTGATCACCTCCACGCGCTCGTGGGTGAAATCGGGCAGGGGCAGGGTGTGCGTCATCGCGGTCTTCCTTCGGCCGGCCTTGTGGGCTGAGCTCTGTGCGGATGCCGCGGCTGTGCGGCGTCCGTGAACATTCTGCCTCACGAGCGGGTGAGAAGGCATGCACTCGGAGCGGATTGGGAGCCCGCGGGCACGCACACCCCCTGCCGCGGCACGCGCGCGCGGAGTACCGTCGGCCCTGGAGGGGGGGAAGACAGAAAGGGAGGCAGTCATGTTCGAAGGAGCACAGGGCTGGGCCATCATCGCCGCCGGGGATCTGGCGCGCGCACGGGAGTTCTACGAGGGCGTGCTGGGGCTCACGCCGACGGAGGAGCAGGCCGGCGACGGCAGCGTCGTCTACGACGTCGGAGGCACCCCGCTGCTGGTGTACGAGACGAGCTTCGCGGGCACCGCGCAGAACACCGTGTTCGGAATCGGCACGAAGGACCTCGACGGCGACATGGCCGCGCTGCGTGAGAAGGGAGTCTCCTTCGCGGAGTACGACTTCGCGGAGCTGACGACGGTGAACGGCGTCGCCGAGCTCGAAGCCGGGCGCACGGCGTGGTTCACCGACAGCGAGGGCAACATCCTCGCCCTCGTCGAGCAGAGCTGACGACGTTCAGCCCGACGTCTGCGCCGGGGTCGCCGGGACGGATCCCTCCGGCCCGGCCACGGCCGGCAACGTGACCGCCGGTCCGGTCAGCGCGCGCAGCGCGTAGAGGATCGCCGCGAGGTCGACGAACTCCTGCGTGAGCGCGCCCGCGACCGCCGGGATCAGCCCGGTCGTCGCGATCAGCATGAGCCCGATGCTCAGTCCGATGCCGATCCAGATCGCCGCGAACGCCACCCGCAGCGTGTGCCGGCCGATGGCCACGGCATCGGCGACCTTGGCCAGCGAGTCCTGGAGGATGACGGCGGACGCGGCGTCCCCGGCTGCGGTCGCGCCCTTGGCGCCCATCGCGATGCCGACGTCGGCCGCCGCGAGCACCGGAGCGTCGTTGACGCCGTCGCCCACCATGAGGACGGGCCGCGGTCGCAGCTGCGCCGCCAGCAGGACCTTCTGGCCCGGCAGGAGCTCGGCCCGG